>JBBQHT010000006.1:0-41416 GCA_038324235.1 Acidimicrobiales bacterium | reverse complement strand
GTCGCGACGATGTTGGCGCTGTCGTACTCCGCGAACCCGTCGGACCACGACAGGCGGACACCGGGCTGGCCGGCCAGGTGGAACACCACGTCGACGCCGTCGAGCAACGAGACGAGCTCGGCGGTGCGCAGGTCCGCCTCGACCAGCGTGAACGCGTCGTGCTGGCGCGCCGAGGCGATATTGGCGTCTTTGGTCGCCCGCTCGTAGTAGGGCGTGAACGCGTCGATGCCGACCACCGTGTGGCCGCCGGTCAGCAGCGCGTCGACGAGATGGGAACCGATGAACCCGGCGGCGCCGGTGACGACGGCCCTCAACGGATGACCACGCCGGGGTTCAAGATGCCGGCGGGATCCAGTTCGGCTTTGGTGGCTCGCAGCGCTCGGCCGACGACCTCGGGGCGCTGGCGTTCGTACCAGGGCTGGTGATCGCGACCCACGGCGTGGTGATGGGTGATCGTGCCGCCGTGGGCGAGCAGCGCCTCGGCCGCCGCGACCTTGATCTCGTCCCACATCGCGATCTCGGATCCGGGCCGACCGGGGGCGTACACGCTGAAGTAGGGCGCCGGGCCGTCGGGGTAGACGTGGGTGAAGCGGCAGGTGACGAGACCGATCCCGCAGACCTCGGTGACCGCAGCCGTGACCGCCTCGGTCACGCCGGCGTGCAGTTCGTCGAAGCGGTCCCAGGTGCACGCGGTCTCGAACGTCTCGACGATGACGCTCATCCGCACGAGGGCATCGCGGGTGTACGGGGCGCGGAGGAACGCGTTGCGCCAGGCGCCCACGGCGCCGGCCCGTCCGGCTCCGGTGGCGGCCTCGCTCGCCGGGTCGGCTGGTCCTTCCTCGCTCACCGTGATGCCGTCGGGGACCTCGCCACCGTGATCGCGGGCGATCTCGACCGCGCGCTCGATCCAGGGCCCGACGGGATGGTCCGCCGACTCGAACCCGAGCACGAGCAGCGACGTCCCGTCGGTGATCCCGGCCGAGTTGGCGGCTTCGCCGGCGTCGAGCAGGCGGCAGTTGGTGGGGAACAGGGCGGCCTGCGAGATGGCGCGCACCGCCTGCACGCCGTCGGCGTAGCGGGCGAACGTGGCGCCGGCGGAGGCCTTGAAGCGCGGACGGTCCTGGATGCGCATCCACGCCTCGGTGATGATGCCGAGGGAGCCCTCGGAGCCGAGGAACAACCGGTCCGGCGATGGTCCCGCGCCCGAACCCGGAAGCCGGCGGGACTCACTGATGCCGGTCGGCGTCACGACCCGCATCGATTCGGTCAGGTCGTCGATGTGGGTGTAGACGCTGGCGTAGTGCCCACCGGACCGGGTGGCGAGCCACCCGCCCAACGTCGAGAACTCGAACGACTGGGGAAAGTGCCGGAGGGTGTAGCCGGCGGGCCGGAGCTGCTCCTCGAGCCGGGGGCCGAGCGCCCCGGCCTGGATCCGCGCCGCACGTGACACGCGATCGATCTCGAGCACCCGATCGAGGCCGGTGAGGTCGATCGACACCGCGCCGGCGAACCCATCGCCCACCGCGCACTCGATGCCACCGACCACCGAGGATCCGCCGCCGTAGGGGACCGCGGCGATGTTCGCGTCGGTGCACCAGTCCAGGATCTCGACGACCGCGGCCTCGGTCGTCGGGAACGCCACGAGGTCGGGCGGGTGGGCGAGGTCACCGTACGAGCCCCGCACGACATCGCGGAACGACTTGCCGAGCGAGTGCCCGGCGCGATCGAACGGGTCGGTCGAGCACTGCTCGGCCAGCGCGGCGGGCGGCGTGACCCGCGGGGCCCGCAGCGCGACGTCGGCGAGATCAGGTGCGGGGCGGGCCGTGAGCTCGACCCCGAAGCGGCGCGACAACGAGGCCGCCAGCTTGGCGGTCTGGGCCGCGTCGAGGCTCTGATCCTCCCAGCCCCACCCCCACCACGATCGCTGCCGCTGCGCCATGGCGGCACAGTAGTGCCCCGTTGCGGCACCCACGTCGGGCGGCGCGTCGGGTCCGGCAGCGCGTGGGTGCGCTCAGGGCACGAGACGACGGATCGTGGCGATCGCGGTATCGAGGTCGTCGACGTCGAGGCGGTAGCAGGGGATCGTCGAGGCGATGTGGCCGATCGCGTCGATGCCGGCCTCGCCGAGGCGGAGGAGGTTGAACGAGTTCTGGGCGAGCTCGACGGCGGCCCGCGTGGGGCCGAGCCGTTCGAGCCGGGGAGGTGCGCCGGGCACGTGGCGCGGGAACACGACGAGGCCCAGCGGGCCCGGCGCGGCCATGGGGCTGAACGCCCGCGCGTCGATGTACCACTTCGTGCGGCCGAAGCGCTCCAGCGCCGCGGGGAGCGCGGGTTCGAGATCGGGGAGAACCGGCCACGAACCGGGGTCGAGGGCGATGGCCTTCGGATAGGGATCGACGGTGAGGCTGTCCGGGTCGATGGCGACGGTCTCATCGGTGACGTACGGGTGACCCGCGCGCACGAGCGCGGCCCCGAGGGTGGACTTGCCCGAGTTCATCGATGCGGGGAAGGCCGCGATCACCCCGTCGATCTGCACGGCCGACGCGTGCAGCAGGAGGTGGCGGTGCGCCGTGGTGCTCACGAGCTGGTTCACATGCCAGAGCAGCGTCGCCGCCAGCATCGGATCCGACAGGCGGTCCGCGACGAGGTGACCGTCGAGCGCTAGGCTGCCGCGGCTGGCGCCGATGCCCGCCGCCTCGTGGTTCGCGACGACCGTGTAGTGCGCCACGTCGTCGTCCTTGTCGTCGTTTTCGTCGTGGTTGTTGTTGTCGTCGTCCCTCCGGCCGCGGTCGCAACGGTCGTCGCGGTGGCCGGGGGTGTCGTCGCGCAGCGGCGCGAGCACGAGGTCGAGGTACGCGCCGAGCTCGGCGTCGGTCCCCGAGATGCGAAAGCGCAGATCGAGCCCGCGGTAGGTCGGCGAGCGCACCGGCCACCGGTCACGGTCGTGCTCGTCGGGCGCCGCCTGGTCCAGGTGGGGGACGTTGGGAAACTGCCCGGAGCCAGCGACACCCGCGGCACCGGCGCCGTGGGATCGGTCGTCCTGGTTCTCGCCACCGTCGCGGTCGCCGTCGAGGAGTCCCTCGTGGGTGAGGTGGGCGACGGCGAGGGCGATGTCCCCCGTGAGCTCACGAGGCAGGAGAGGCGGCTCGTCGTCGTCGCCGGCGTCGTCGCCGCGGTCATCGTCGGCGGGGTCATCCACGGCCCCTGGCGTCCGGGACGAACCAAGCTCGTCGCGTATCGCCCGGCTGATCTCCTCGATCGTGCGGGTGCCGTCGCAGCGCTCCCACACCATCGCGGCCGAGGGATTGAGGGCGTGGGCCCGGACCTGCACGGGGTCGAACACGAACAACCCGTCGGGCAGGGCGGTGCTGATGAGGTCGGTGCGGCGCCGGGGCTGCCGCTCGGTCGGTTCCGTCACGACGTCCGGCTCGGGCTCGGGCTCGGGCTCGGGCGGCGCCGCGGCCGTGACCGGACGGGTCGATCGGGCTCGTCGGGGTCGGGCTCGCCGCCATCGAGGGCCCGATCCGCGTCGGCGCGGGACCCGCGGCGGCGCAGGCGGCTCGCCAGGCGATCGGTCTGGCGGCGTCGGCGACTGGCCAGCCCTTCGTCCTCTTGGTTCAGGTCGGGGATGCAGAGCAGCACGAAGAACATGATCACGCCCTGCGTGCGTTGGCGCGCCAGGATGCCGAAGTTGCCGATGGCGGCGAACGCGTAGACGAACACGATGCAGTACGTGAACGCGAAGGCGACGTAGGGGATGCGCAGGATCGCCTTGGGGAGCTTGCGCAGTCGGCGCCAGGACACGGCGATGAGACCGAGGAGGAACATGTTCTCGGCGGAGGACGCGAGCTGGGGGACACCACCGCTGCGCGCCTCGGTCGGAAACGGCCGGAACCACACGGTGGCGGTGGCGAGCGGGAAGTCGAGTGGGGTGCGCACGACCGGCGGCTTGAACGACGACCCGCCCTGCGAGGTCTGGGCGACGGTCGATTCGAGTCCGCTGACCACACCCTCGGTACCGTCCGCGTCGGTCTTGAGCAACTGTTGGGTCTGCGTCGCGAGGAAGGCGCCGCCCACGAGCAGCAGCGCGACGCTGACCAGGCGGGCCGCCAACCGGGCCCCCGATCGCGCCCGTCCGGGTTGGGCCAGCATCGCGACGCCACCAGCCACGACCGCCATGAGCGCGATGTGCGGGCGCACGAGGGCCATGATGATCAGGCCGAGGGCGAACACCGAGATGCCGATCGCGGTGCGGCCGGTGAGCAGGCGGGAAACACCCCAGGCCCCGACGCCGAGGCCCAGGATCATCCACGCCTCCTTGCCGAGGCTGGAGGGCCAGTAGAGCAGGGACGGCCAGAGGAAGATCAGCAACGCGTAGCGGCGGTGGTTGCCGTCGGGCACCGCACAGATGAACGCCCGGTAGCACAGGTACGCACCGATGAACGCGAGGAAGCTGAAGATCAGGAACGACGTCATCATGTCGTCGAGGTCGATGACGTGCACGACCCCGGAGACGAAGCGGATCCAGCCGGTGCCCGGGATCTCGCGACCGGTGTCGGGGAAGAGGTCGAAGCCGCGCATGAGATCGGCGAGCCGGATCCCTTCGCGGTGGTACACCAGCGCGTCGACCGGGGCCCGGTAGCGCAGCACGGTCCCCACGCCGCGCAGCGCGAAACCCGTGAGCATGATGGTGAGCAGGTCGAAGCGGGTCTCCTCGTGCGCCGCTCGCCGGGTGAGGAGGTAGGCCAGCGCCAGGAGCATCGGGAAGACGAACAGGCCCGACACCGGCACGTCGTCGAGGGGCGAGTCCAGGATCGTCGCCACGAGCAGCACGATCGTCACCAGCACCGCGAGGAGGACCACGAGCACGATCGGTGACTGCGACCGTCGTGTGGACGCCTCGACCTTGCGACGAGGCGGGAGTGGCGGCAGGTTCGCGGGGGCGGTCGGCGAGGTCATCGAAAGGTCTGGCGCACGGCCTGCCAGCCTCGTTGCCATCGTTGGATCGACGGGGCGCGGCCGGAGGTCGGGACGGGGAACGTGACGGCGAGAGCGTACGCCAACTTGTCAGCTGGCCCTCGAACCGCCTCGAGGCCGGTGAGCATCTGGCGGGCATAGGAGCGGTCGGCGCCCATCGAGCTCCCCAGCCACCGCTGTTCCTGGCGCGAGAGGCTGAGGTGGTCGGACCAGGCGGCGAGCTCGGCGGGCGGTCGCCACGAGAAGCGCTGTCGCGTGAGGCGGACCGCCGTGGCCACCACGGCGGTGCCGTGCGAGCGTTCGGCGCGGGCCAGGGTCGCTCGCAGCTCTCCCGCGTCCGCCGGCGCGGTGTGGACGAGGTCGCGCAACGTCGTGCCGCGCGCCCGCGGGCTCCCCAGCACCGCGTGGTAGCAGGCGTGCAGGAAGCGCGATGGTCGATCGAGCGCCGGGAGGCGACGGGGGCCGAGCATGAAGTCCTCAGAGCCCTCGAACAGCTCGTCGAGGGCGAGGGACAGCCCGAAGGGCCCCGACGCGAGGGTGCGGTGGACATCGATCTCGCAGTTGTGGGCGAAGGTCCAGCTCGTGCCCTTGGTGAACCGGCGATCGAAGCCCGGGCGGGGTTCGGGGTACCGGCGCTGTCCCCCCCGGTCGATGAGCAGCTGGCCGATGCGGTCCATGTCGTCGCCCCGGACCAGCAGGTCGATGTCGCCGAACGCCCGCCACGAAGGGTCGGGCTCGTCGAGGTGCGCGGCGGCGGTCCCCTTCAGGACGCGGAAGGCGATGCCCGACGCGTCGAGATCGGCGGCGAGCGACAGCAGGTCCCGGTCGAGCTGCAACGTGAGCGCCATCGCCTGGCGGTGCATCACCGCCACGTCGTCCCGCGCGTCCGCCGGCAGGTCCCATGCGCCAGCGGCGAGCGCCCAGGCCAGCGGACCGGCGAGCCGCTCGGCGAGCACCAGGCGGAGCAGCTCGGTCCACGCGGCAGGCGCGAGCGGTCCGCGGGGCAGGGCGACGTCGGTGTCGGGCAGACCGAAGCACGCCACCGCGTCGGCCACGACGGCGACATCGCTGGTCACGGATCGACGACCACGAGGTGACGGACCTCGAGCTCGCGCACGGTGGGTTCGAGGTCGCGGGCCACCTGGGCCGGGTCGGCCTCGAAGCGCTCGGCGAGTCGGGCCGCGAGCTCGTCGAGCGTGGAGGGCTCGTCCAACTCGGCCCACAGCGCGGCGCCGGTCCCGAGGAGGGAGATCGGTTCGTCGGCGTCGCCGCTGGTCGCGCACAGCATGACGCCGTCAGGGAGGCGGCGGGTCAGCACCTGCGGCGCCTGGCACCACCGACGGGTCATCGATCCCCGGACACCGGCGCGCCGCCGGGGTGCAGCAGCTCCTCGAGGGGGCTCACCGTCTCGTGCCCGGGCTCGGTCTCGTGCTGCTCGATCGGACTGTCGCCGTAGTAGTAGTACCGCGAGGTCGGCACGTCGGTGGCCCCGACGAGGATCACGCCGAGCACCGGCCCGTTGCGGCGCTCGAGCAACTCGGCTGCGCGGTCGGCCGATTCCTTGTGCGTCTTGCCGGTCTTGACCACGATCAGGACCTGGTCGGCGACCGAGAGCACCTCGGTCGCATCGTTCGTGGTGAGCAGCGGTGCGGTGTCGAGCATGACGATGTCGAACATGGTCCGCGCGTTGCGGATCACCTGGCGCTGCGCCTGCAGCACCTGCGCCGGGTTCGCGTCGTGGGGGTTGTCGAGCACCTGGGTCACGAGCTTGACCCCGGGAACCCGCGTATCGACCACCTGGCGGGATTCGTTCGTCGCACCGAGGTGGAGGTGGATCCGGGGACGGCGGAAGTCGCAGTTGACCACGAGGACGCTGCGCCCGGTCTCGGCGAGGATCGCCGCGATGTTGGCGGCGGTGGTGGTCTTGCCTTCCGACGGCCCCGGTGACGTGACCATGATGACGTGCCCGGGCACCCGGGCCTCGGGGCCCGACTCGGTCGACGCCGCACCTGCCGCCAGCGGCGCACCCGCGGACGCTGCCGCGTCGGGGGCATCGGTGTTGGCGAAGATGGGGTGCACCTCTTCCTCGGTCGCTTCCAGGCTCGGGTCGGCGTGGGAGAACAACAACGCCGAGCGCAACACCCGATACGCCTCCGCCGCGCGCGATCTCGGCTCGTCCACGGCGAAGAGCATGAGGTCGTTGCGCTCCCGACGCGTCAGCGGCGGGATCTCGCCGATGACCGGCCACCCGAAGGCTTCCTCGGCTTCGAACTTCGTGCGGATGCGCGGGTCCACGCGGTCGAGCACGATGGCCAACACGAGCCCGAGCAACAGACCGAACGCGGCGCCGAGCCCGACGCGGCTGACGAGGTTCAGGCCGCCGCCGGTCTTGATCGCGGCGTCGATCTGGCTCTGGCGAGTCGCGTTCTGGGTCGGCGAGTTCTTGGCGGTGGCTTTGGATGGATCCGCGTTGACGAGTGACTCGTAGGCCGAGGGGCTGATCGGCACGGCCTCGGCGGTCGACAGCGTGGTGAGGGTCTCGGTGACCGCCGGCTGGGACTGGGCGGCGTTCTTCTGGTCCTTCAGGTCGTTGACCTTCTTGGCGATGTCGCTGGCGCGTTGCTGCAACAGGGACAGCTGGTTCTTGTCCGTGGTGCCGGCGATCTCCTGCTGGAGGCTGCTGTACTCGTCCTGCAGGCCGCTGATCTGCTTGTTGAACGTGTCGATCCGCGTCTGCTTCAACTGCTCGCTCACGTCGCGCAGGTACCCCACGAGCTGTTCGGCGAAGGTGTCGGCGATGGCGACGGAGCGCTTGGTGTCGACGTCGGCCGCGGCCACGTACAACAGGTTGGTCTCGGGATGCGGCTCGCACGTGACCTTGGCCGCGAGCGCGGTGGGGTTGTCATAGCCCAACTTGGTCGCCACCCGCTTGGGTACCTCGCCCTCGGTGCACAGCGCCGCGTCGCGAGTGAGGTTCGCGGTGCCGTCACTGCTGCTAAGGGTGTGCTTGGCCAGGTAGAAGGTGACGCCGGGACCCGCGGAGGACTTGCTGAGCGTCGAACTGGCGACCCCGCCGAGCACCCCGATCACCAGGCAGAGGGCGACCATGCGCCATCGGCGGCGCACGATTCGCAAATAGTTGACCAGCTCCATCCGAAGGGGCTCCGCTCGAGGTGTTCCGGGGTGCCGCCGAACGGTCCGAAGGGGACCCGGATGGGGTCACGGAGCACGGCGTTTGAACCCCTCGACTGTACACCCGCCTCCGACCCGCCCGACAGCATGCGCCCCGAGCGAGGTCGGGTAGGGTCCGGCGGTGCCCGGCCGTGACGAGATCGAGATCCGCCCGGCGCGATCGGGCGACCACCTCGCCATCGTCACCCTGGCGGCGGCGGCGCTGGGCTGGCGCCCGGAGGACCCCAACGACGCGCTGTTCCGGTGGAAGCACCTCGACAACGCCTTCGGTCCCTCGCCGATGTGGGTGGCCGAGGCGGCCGGCGCTCTCGTCGCCTTCCGCGCCATGCTGCGCTGGGAGTTCGAGCGTCCCGGCGGTGGCGCGCCGCTGCGGGCGGTCCGAGCGGTCGACACCGCCACGCATCCCGACCACCAGGGCCAGGGGCTCTTCCGTCGCCTCACCCTCCACGCCGTGGCCGAGCTCACCGCCGACGAGGTCGCGTTCGTCTTCAACACGCCCAACGCCCGCAGCCGCCCTGGGTACCTCAAGATGGGATGGCAGGACGTCGGACGCGTGCCGGTGGCGATCGCGCCCCGCGCTCCCGCATCCCTGGTGCGGCTGGCCCGCGCCCGGGTTCCGGCTGACAAGTGGTCGCTGCCCACCCCCGTCGGCGAGGATGCCGGCGTCGCCATGGCCGATGCCCATGGGCTCGCCCAACTGCTCGCGAGCCAACCCGCGAGTGCGGGGCTGCGGACCCGGCGCACCCCGGCGTTCCTGCGGTGGCGCTACGCCGGTGGGCCGGTCGCGTATCGGACGTTGCTGCGGACGGACTCGGTCGCCGACGGGTTCGCCGTCTTTCGGCTACGCCGCCGGGGGAGCGCCGTCGAGGCCACCATCGGCGATGTCATCGTGCCCGACGGCGACCGCCGCCTGGTTCGGGAGCTGCTGGCCCAGGTCCGGAGCCAGGCTCGACCCGACTACGTCATCCGGGTCCAGGCGCCGACCCTGACCCGATCGGCCGTGCGTCTCCCCGGACAGGGCCCCCGTCTGACCTGGCGGGGCCTGACCGCGACCACGTGTCCTCCGCTCGCCGAGTGGGACCTGCAGCTCGGCGACATCGAGCTCTTCTGACCATGCCCGACCCGAGGCCCGTGCGATGATCGCGTTCACCCAACTCGGCCAATGGGGACGGCTGGGCAACCAGCTGTATGAGTACGCGGCCCTGGTGGGCATCGGGCTCGAGCTGGGCTACGACATCGCCATCCCCCCGTTGGGCCGCCATGGCCTCGGCGAGTGCTTCGAGATCACCGCCCCCATCCTCACCGCCCGGGACGAGCGTCGCCTGCGGCACGTGTTCGAGGAGCCTGCCATCGGGTACAGCCCGCGCTACCGGGCGATCGAGGACCACACGGACCTGCGGGGGTTCTTCCAGTCACCGCGCTACTTCCCGCCGCGCGCGGTCCTCACCGCCGAGCTGACCTTCCGGCCCGCGCTGGTGGTGGCCGCCAACACGGTGCTGGCGCCGTGGCGCGCGGCCGGCCGCCCGATCGTGGGCGTCACCGTCCGCCGCGGCGACTACCAGCTGCATCCCGAGCAGTTCCTGCCGTTGTGGGCCGGGTCCTACTACGACGACGCGATCGAGCACCTCGCGCCGCTCGATCCGGTCTTCCTGGTGTCCTCCGACGAGCCGGCGTGGTGCCGCGAGCGCTTCGTCGGTGACCAGTTCGTGGTCGTCGACTCGATCTCGGACCAGGCGCAGCTCGCGATGCTGACGGCATGTGACCACCTGATCCTCGCCAACAGCTCCTTCGCCTGGTGGGCCGCCTGGCTCAACGATCGGGGCGGCACGGTGATCGTGGCGCAGCGCTGGTGGGGCGAGCACTGCGCCGCGCCGGAATCGACACGGGACCCGGTGCCCGCCGACTGGATCGAGATCCCTGACGGGACCTGACCGGGCGGGTCAGCTGTCGAGTCGTTCCTGGAGCCGGACCGTGACGGGGTCCCCCGCTTCCTTCGCGATCGCATGCCGTAGATCCGCCTTGATGGGCAGCTTGTGCGTGCCGTCCCCCAACGCCATGAACGAGCTGCGGAACGGATGACCATCGACGGTGCCCCGGACCTTGACGAGTCCGCGAGTGCCGAAGTACGTCGCGGAGCCGGGCATGACGACGTAGGTCCAGCCGCCCTTGTTCGGGCTCTTCTGCAACGTGGCGGTGAAGGTCTTGCGCAAGGCGCTCATCGTGTCTCCCCAGGATCGGGTGTCGTGCAGGCAGGACGACGTGGCGCCCGCGAAGTCATCGCGCCGGGGCGATGAGGTCGCGCACGCGCCCCAGGCGGGTGGGGGCGCGCCCGAGGGTGGCGAGCGTGGCCGCGTGGAGCAGGTCGGTGAGGTGGTCGAGGTCGTCGAGATCCACGTCGGCGTGGCCGTGCACGAGGCGCCCGTCACGGATGAGCGGCTCCCCGTCGACCAGGGCGCGCGCCGCCCGTTCGGGAGTCCCGGCCAGGTGGCCGAGCAGGGGGTTGTGCGCCGGATCGACCATGCACGACGCGACGCAGACCCGCCCGAGGAGCGGGGCGATCGTGGCGTCGCGCCGCACGCCGGCACACGCCGCGGCCATGCAGATGGACCGGATCGCGCTCCGGGCGCTGCTGTAGCACGCCAGCGTCGCCTGGAGGTCGGGCTGGTCATCGACGGCCGGGTCGGCAGCCGGCTCGATGACGATGAGCGATGACGGCGATGACGGCGATGACGGCGATGGCGATGGCGGTGGCGATGATGATGGCGATGACGGCGACGAGGATGACGGCAATGGCGCGGTTGGCCGGGTCGCGGAGGTCGCGCCGACGGCACCGCCGGCGGCGCGGGTGCGGTGGTCACGGGTGCGAGACAGCGCGTCCCGCGCCGCGTCGATCGCGAAGGCTGACCGCAGCGCCTGTTCGTAGACGGCCGGCGATCGGGCGCCCTCGGTGCGAGCGGAGATCCACACCGCGGCCGCCGCCGTGGCGGGCCCCAAGGTCGCGGCGTCCGACGGCGACGCTGCTGGCGCGGTGACGGGCTTGGAGGCGGCCAGCGCGTCGTTGACGGCGCGGGCGATGCGGCGGGCCGAACGCGCACCCGAGCGGGCGGACTGGGTGGCGGAATCGAGCAGCGGCGGCATGGCGATCGTGACCTGGACCGGGAGCATATCGGTGCCTCGTTCGCCCGGTGGGAACCGATCCGGTACCTTGCCGCCACGGCTCGCCGCCCGGTCGGCCGTGTCCTGCGTTGCCTCCCTGCCATGACCCTGTCTCCCCCCAGCCCGCCGCTGCGCGTCGCGCTCGTCATCAACAGCCTCGGGGCCGGAGGCACCGAGCGATCCACGGCGGTGTTGCTGCCCTACCTCCGGGAGCGAGGCATCGACCCCACCGTGGTCTGCCTGTTGCACCGCGACGAGGGGGACGAGAACACCGTGGTCGGCCAAGGGTTCGATGTGCGCTTCGTGGAACCGGACGACTGGACGCGACGCATCATCGCCGTGCGCCGGCTGGTGCACGAGCTGGACCCTGCCGTGGTGCACACGGCGATCTTCGAGGCTGATGTCGTCGGCCGGATGGCGGCGGCGGGGACCGGCCGGCCCGTGTTGTCGAGCCTCGTCAACACGCCGTATGACGCCAGTCGTCGTGGCGATCCCCACGTCGTGGCCTGGAAGCTCGAGGTGGTCCGTCGCATCGACAGCATCACGGGCCGGCTCCTCACCACCCGCTTCCACGCGGTGACCCCCGGCGTGCGCGACGACGCGGTGGCCACCCTCGGCCTGCCGGCCGCGCGCATCGACGTCGTCGAGCGAGGCCGCGATCCCGAGCAGTTGGGCCGGCGAACGTCGACCCGCCGGGCGGCGGCGCGCGCCGCGCTCGAGGTGCCCCATGATCAGCCGCTCGTCGTCGCCGTCGGTCGCCAGGAGTTCCAGAAGGGCCACGTGCACCTGATCGAGGCGATGGCCACGCTCGTCGCGCAGGGCTCGCCGGCCACGCTGGTGATCGCGGGCCGGGCGGGCAACGCCACCACGGCCATCGACGATGTGCTCGCGCGGCACGAGGCGCTCCGGGGGCGCGTGCGGCTCCTCGGTCATCGTGACGACGTCGCCGACCTGCTCGCGGCGGCGGATGTGTTCGTGATGCCGTCGCTCTACGAGGGCACCGCGGGGGCCGCGGTCGAAGCGTTCGCCCTCGAGGCCCCCGTCGTGGCCACAGACCTCGTCGGCACGCGGGGCATCCTCGTCGACGGCGACAACGCGTGGCTCGTCCCGGTCGGTGACGCTGATCGCCTCGCACGGGCGATCGGCGCGGTGATCGGCGATCCCCGGGAAGCGGCCGTGAGGGCGGCGCGGGGGCGGCTCGTGTTCGAGGAGCGCTTCACCCTGGACCGCAGCGCGGATCGGATGGCGGCCCTGTACCGCTCGGTGGCGTCGTCGCCGGCCCGCCGTCGCCTGGTGGGGAGGTCCGGGCGATGAGCGACGAGGAGCCCGCGCTGTCGGTGATCCTGTGCGTGTACAACGGCGCCGACCGCATGAGCGGTCAGCTCGACGCGCTCCTCGATCAGACCTGGGATCAGGCGTGGGACATCGTGATCGTCGACAACGGATCGACGGACGCAACCGCCGCGGTCGCGGCGGCCTACGCGCAACGCGACCCCCGCATCTCGGTGGTCGACGCCTCGGATCGCCGGGGTCTCAGTCATGCCCGCAACGTCGGGGTCGCGCGGTCTCGGGGCCGGGCCGTGGCGTTCTGCGACGATGACGACTGCGTCGCCTCCGGCTGGGTGGCGGCCATGGGGCGGGCGTTGGCGGACCATCGGGTCGTGGCGAGCCGCATGGAGTACGACCTGCTCAGCGACGGCGTCGCCAACCTGGGACGCGCCGCCTACCAGGGCGACGGGATCGAGCGCGTGTTCGGGTATCCGATCGTGGTGGGGGCGGCCGGCTGGCAACGCGAGGTCTGGGATGTCCTGGGAGGCAACGACGAGGACCTCGATTTCAGCGGTGAGGACCACGACATGGCGTTGCGCGCCCACCTCGAGCTGGGCATCGACCCGTACTTCGCGCTCGACGCGGTCTACCACTACCGGCGGCGCTCGGGTGCCGGCCCGACGTTTCACCAGGCCCACCGCTACGGCCGGGCCCAGGTCGTGCTGTACGAACGCTACGGCCGCGGGCGCCCCGGTGCACCGGAGCCGATCGCTCGCGTGGTGCGCCAGTGGCTGTGGCTCGTGCGCCACGCCCTCGACGCCCGGCGGCCGGACCGGGCGGCGCACTGGGCGTGGCGGGCGGGGATCCGCGTCGGTCGTCTGCAGGAGACTCTGCGGCGGCGCGTCTGGTACCCGTGAGGCGGCGCGTCTGCTACCCGTGAGTCAGGGGGCCGGGTCGGTACCGGCCAGCAGCGCCTCGATGCGTTCGAGGGTGGCGGCCATGTTCGTGCGCGTCTGCTTGCCGGCCTGGCGGGCGAACGGCTTGGTCAAGACGGACTCCTGGGTGATGTCCCAGCTCTCGCGCACCCGCGTGCCGCCGTCAACCGGCTCCAGCTCGTAGCGCCAGATGCGTCCGCCGACGAGCGCGCCGATCATGGACGGCCCGCGCGTCTGCCAGGCGATGCGGCGGTTCTCCTCGAACTCGATCACCGTGCTCACCATCGAGTACGGCACTCCCATCTTCATGGACATGCCGAACGAGCTGCCGAGCTCGAGTCGCTGGGGCTCGCCCTTCGCGTCGCGCACGGTGCCGGACCCATCGATGTCGCGGTGCCGGGCGGGATCGACCAGCAGCTCGAAGATGGACGCAGGGCTGGCGGGGATGACCCGTTCGACCGTCTCGATGTCAGGCTGTTCGCTCACCTCCGCACGGTACCGGGCGAGCGACGCACCCGACTCATCCGGCCGGCAACTGGCCGCGTCATCGGCTGCGCGGCACGAGCGCCAGCTGGCGGGATTGCGCGATCAGGTGGCCGTCACCGTTCCAGATCTCGCCGTCGGCTTCCAGGTAGCCGCCGGTGATGAACCTCGTGCGGAACGCGCACGCCAGCCAGCCGGGCGTGGGCAACCCGCGCACGTGCGCCGTCAGCTCGACCGTCGGCGTCCACGCGACGGGGAGATCCGCGTTGAACACGGTCGGCGGGAACGCGTCGGTGGCCACCACGAGGGCGTGCGCGTCGATCGGTTCCCCATGCGGCAGGCGGAACCACCCACGCATGCGCGGCTCGCCGCTGCGCCGACCCTCGAAGAAGCCGGCGTCGTCGGGATGCAGGCGCAGTTCGACCTGACCCATGAACGGTGGCGGGAAGGTGTCGGTGGCGACGACGGCGACGCAGTCCGGCGGGGCGGGCAGCACCGGCGGCGCTCGATCGACGCGTTCCGGGCCGGACGCGGTGTGCAGGTCGGTGGTCGTGGCCAGCGCGACGAGCAGTGGGCGGTCGTCGGCGCGCATGATCGCCGAGGCGGTGG
This sequence comes from Acidimicrobiales bacterium, assembly GCA_038324235.1. Lineage (GTDB taxonomy): Bacteria > Actinomycetota > Acidimicrobiia > Acidimicrobiales > Acidimicrobilacustridaceae > JBBQHT01. The sequence goes on along the minus strand of JBBQHT010000006.1, from coordinate 26,795 downwards.
CGTGGCGCCGCCCGGCCCGCGCGATGTCGACGTCGACGGTGACGGGCCCGGGCCGGCCCGGGGCGAGGTAGTGCCCGGTGATCGTGAGTGGATCGGGCTGGCCCGTTGCGTCGGTGATCGCCCTGGCAGCGATCGCCAGCAGGTAGCCGCCGTTCGCGTTGCCGGCGATGTCCCACCCGGCGGCGATGGTGGCCCGGTACCGGCCGGGTCCGATCAGCTCGACCGCGGTCGCGTCGTGCAGGCTCATGGTCTCCTCGTCGGGGCCGGCGGGTGGGTCGGGGATGAGGCCGCGGGGTCACCCCGCGCACCGTCTGGCGGGGTTCCCCGAACGCTATCGGCGCCGGCCCGCGATCAGCATCAGAAGCGGGCGCAGTCGGCGTCGGCCGACGGGACCTGGCGCGACCACGGGCGCAGGTGCACGCCCAGGCGGGGACCCTCGTCGTCGACGCTGGCCACGCGGTCCCACCGGTGCCGGTACACGTGATCGAACGTGGCGAACCGCTTGTGGATGTGCCAGTGCCGAAGGGGGTCGCCCGCCGCCCGGCCGGCCCCGTCGCCCACGAGCAGGTCGAGCCGGCGGCGGCTCACCGCTTCCACGCGGTACGGGAAGTGGTGCAGGTAGATGGGCACTGCCGGCTCGAGCAGGGCACCGTCGTCGCAGTGCGCCTGATGGAACCCGTCTGCGCACGTGATCGGCAGCCCGTCGCGATCCCAGCGCTGCAGCGGGTGCTTGCGGTGGCCGTCGCGACACATCGGATAGACCCACTCGGCGCACAGCGGCTCGTGGTCGAGCGGGTGGTTCCCCTCGACGTACTCGGGGACTCGATCCGGGTAGTGGTTGTAGAAGCGTGCGCCCACGAGGCGGAAGCGCCGGTCGAGCGTGGCGAGGTAGTCACGCAGGCTCAGCCCCCAGGGCCCGTGGTGGAACTCGTCCGCATCGAGCCAGAGCCACCAGATGTGCTCATCGCCATCGGCTGTCGCGGTCGCCTCCGACACGTTCGCCACCGCCTCGTTCATGATCTGCATCCGCAACCGCTCGTCGTAGGACTCGGTGACGAACGAGGTCAGCAACGTGGCGCCCGCGGCCTCGGCGCGGGCCACGGTGTCGTCCGGACTGTCGTTGTCGACGAGGTAGACCCGCTCACACCCCTGCACGAAGGCGTTGCGGACCGTCGCCTCGATGATGTCGGCTTCGCACCAGGTGCCGACGATCGCGAAGAAGCGGAAGGCAGCGAGCACGTCGGGGGGATCCGGGTTCGGCTCGGACGCGGCCCATCCCGTGGGCGGTTTGACGATGACGGGCCGGGCTCGGGTGATCACCCGGTAGGCCTGGCGCGCCCGGCTGGTCGCCGCCCGGCGGAGGCGCAGGAGGTCCGGCGCCGCCATCAGCGTCGGGCGAGGCGCCGCTTCGTGGCCCGCACGCCCGCCCCCGGCAGTTGCCGGAGCAGGGACTGGAACGATGCCGGCGGGCGGGGCCGGTCGTGCAGGGCCTGGAGCGCGTCGACGAAGCGCGGGTGCACCAGCGGGAGCGGGGCGGCGACGCCGTCGGCGGGCACGAGCGGAAAGGCCGGGGTCACGGTCGCGAAGCGGTCGTCGCAGGCGAACAGCAGCAGGTTCTGCGAGTAGAAGTGGGCGACGGTCGGCTCGTTCCACACGATCGGGCGCACGATGTCGGCAACCTGGTAGCCCTGCGCGGCGAACTCCGCCGCCCAGAACGCCGGCCACTGCTCGTTGACGTGTCCGACGCCGCCCTGGCCGGGCACGGCCCCGGAGAACAGCACCACGGGGGCGAGCGAGGTGAGGAAGGACACGAACCCGGTGGCCGCGGCTGGATCGAGGTGTTCGGCGACCTCGAGGCTCACCGCGAGGTCGAAGCGCCGTTCGAGGGGCTCGGGGTGCTCGAGATCGGCCTCGCGGAACTCCTCGACGGGGATCTGCAGGTCCTCGCGGCGCACGTAGTCACCGTCGATGCCCAGCAGGTCATCCACGCCGTGCTCGCGCCACACGGCGAGCCACGCCCCGATGCCACAGCCCACGTCGACCACCGACGTGGGTTGCACCAGGTCGCGCACGAACGGCACCACCACTTGGGCGGCATCGCGGGAGAAGGGACTGATCTCGTCGTAGAAGTCCTCGTCGTAGAGCGTGCCCATCGGCGGCAGGCTACCGGGTGCCGCCGTGCGTCCCGGCCACCGGCGTCGACGCAGCGGAGCGATGCCGGCGACGGCGAGCCGGGCGAGGTGGACGGCGTTGGTGGGCTCGGCGCGCACCGCACGGGCGAAGCACCGTTGCGCGTCACGCGGCCGATCGAGGCGCGCCGCGGCGACGCCGGCGATCGCCCAGTACGTGGCGTGGGCGGCAGGATCGAGGGCGAGGCGGGCGGCGTGCGTGTCGGCGAGGTAGAGCGCGGAGGTGAAGCGGACCTCGTCGGTGTAGGCGTTGCTGCCGCCGGGGCGATCCGGTAGGTGCACGGTCAGCAGTTCCTGGTCCGTGTGGCGCGTCACGAGCGCGCGACGGGCGTCGAGGTGGGCCACGAGGCGCAAGCCGAGCTCGGTGTTCTCGCTGTAGCGCAGCAGGGTCGCGAACCCGCCGATCGCCAGGACGTCATCGCGCCGGGACGCGAAGAGGCCGGGGAGGAACGTGGCGGTGATCGAGCCGAACGCCGGACCCATCGGCTCGGGTCCCCGGTGCCCGACCTCACCATCGGGGCGGACCGCTCGCGCCCCCGAGAACGCGAGGGTCGCGCCCTCGTCGAGCTGCGCGGCGAACCAGACGAGCGCGTCCCGAGCGACGACGTCGTCGGCATCCACGCACAACAGGTAGTCGCCGCGCCCGGCGCGGATGCCGGTGTTGCGAGCCGCGGACGGACCGGCGTTGGGCTGGGTGATCACGTGGAGACGAGCGTCGTCGGGGGCGCAGGCGATCGTCACCGCGGCCGTGTCGTCGGCCGAACCGTCGTCCACGACGACGATCTCCGCGGCCGCCTGGGCGGTGATCGAGCGATCGGCGGCCAGGGCGTCGGCGGCGGCCAAGATGCTCGTGACCGTGCGGGCGATGGTCGCGGCGCGCTCGTACGCCGGAACCACGATCGTGAAGATCGGTGCCGTGGCCTCTGGTCCGCTCACGCGTCTTCGGGGGCGGTCCAGGAGGCGTCGACCTGGATCGCCGACGCGCGCATCACGCCGATCGGCGTGCGATCCAGGCCGCGGCCATCGACCGTGAAGGGCCCGGTCGGCTGCCACGGGATGCGGGTCTCGCCGTCGCCGCTGTCGAACTCGATCCACAGGTAGTACCGGCCGGCCGCCACCGGCAGGTGGGGGATCGTGCACCGGATGCGGGTGCGTCCCTCGCGCAGGCGCGTGCCCTCGGTGACGATGAACATCGGGCTCGCGGTGCCTTCGGTGACCCCGACGCACAGGTCGCCCTCGACGTCTCTCGGCGAGTCGAGCACGAGGTCGACGACGAGCTCCTTCCCGCTGGTCGGCAACCCGCCGGTCGCATTGGCGACCTCGGCCTTGATGACGTCGATCGTGCCTGGCCGGAACACCGCCTCACCCGAGGTCTCGTCGATCCACGTGTGGTAGGCGTCGTCGAGCCAGGTGCGGTACTCGCCGAGGGCGGAGCGCACGTCGGTGTCGACCTGCAGCACACCGTCCTTCAACCAGATGCCGCGGCGGCAGACCGACTCGACGGCGGCCATGTCGTGGCTCACGAGCACGAGCGACGTGCCTTGGCGGAGGAGGTCTCGCATGCGGTCGAGGCAGCGCTGCTGGAAGAAGGAGTCGCCGACCGCGAGGGCCTCGTCCACGAGCAGGATGTCGGGCTCGAGGAACGCGGCGACGCTGAAGCCGAGCCGCATGCCCATGCCGCTCGAGTAGAACTTGACCTGTCGATCGATCGCGTCCTCGAGCACCGCGAACTCGACGATGTCGTCGAAGCGCTCGGTCACCTGCTGGCGGGAGAGCCCGAGCAGCCCGCCGTAGAGGTAGATGTTCTCGCGACCTGTGAGGTCGCCGTGCAGCCCCGCCCGCACCTCGAGCAAGGCACCGACGCGGCCGTTCACCTCGTAGCGGCCGGCGTAGGGGTACATCACGCCGGTCAGGATCTTGAGCAGCGTGGACTTGCCCGATCCGTTGGCCCCGATGAGGCCGACTGCGTCGCCGGGCACGAGCTCGAAGGAGATGTCACGCAGCACCCAGCGGAACTTGTCGGCGGTGTTGGCTCCCGGGCGCATGGTGAGCACCCGGTCCCGCAGCGCCCGCGGCGCCTTGTCCGAGCGGAACCGCTTCCACAGCTGCTCGACCTGGATGGACCCCGCGGCGCGCTCAGGCGACATCGGCAAAACCCATATCCAGGCGGCGGAACAGCTTGAGCCCACCGATCAGCAGGACGAGCGTGCTGAGCGTGCCGAGGCCGAGCAGGTACCAGTTGGGCATGCGGCCGTACAGGATCGTCTCGCGGTAGCTGTCGATGATGGGGCCCAGCGGGTTGACGATCGAGTACAGCGGCCGCCACTGCTCGGGGATCTGCTCGAGGCCGTACGCGATCGGGGTGGCGAACAGGCCTAGCTGCAGGATGATCGGGAGGGCGTGGCGCAGGTCGCGCAGGTACACGGTCGTGCAGGACACGAGGAGGGTGATGGCGACGGTGAACGCGATCTGCACGATGAGCGGGATGATCGCCACAGGCGAGGTGATCTTCGGGGCGAAGCCGTTGATCACGAACAGGATCACCAGCACGAAGCTGGCGATGATGCTGTTGACGGCGGTGACCGCGATGCTCGAGAGCGGGAACACCTCACGGGGGCAGTTCAACTTGTTGACCAGGGGCATCTGGTTGACGAGGGACATGCCGCCGGAGGTGACCGATCCCGAGAAGAAGTTCCACGACACGAGGCCCACGTAGGCGAAGATCGAGTAGGGCACGCCACCGGTCGGGACGTTGGCGACGCGCTGGAACACGATGGTGAGCACCAGCATGAGCGAGATGGGCGTGAGGACCGCCCACGCCACGCCGAGCGCGGCCTGCTTGTAGAGCGCCCGGAGCTCACGCTCGGCCAGCGAGCGCACGAGGGAGCGGGCGCGCCAGATGTCGCCCGGTGCGCGCAGCACGGGGTTGCGGCGCTTGAAGCGGATCGACTCGGGGGGCCCGTCGGGGATCGCCGGCGTCGGGGCGGGGCTGGTCACGGTCGGGCGGAGGCAGGGAGCATGAAGGCCAGAGTCTACGGCGTGGCCCGGTGGCCTCGATCCGTGCCTACCCGGACACGATCTCGGCGGGACACGGCGGACCCGGAACGACGGCAAGGGGCCCCAGCGGAGCCGAGAACGGAGGGAGGGGGCCCCAGCGGAGCCGAGAATCCAGGGGAGGGGCCCCAGCGGAGCCGAGAAGCGGGCGTGAGGGTGGGACGAGGCGTCCGGGGCGAGGGCCGGGGTGCTTACACTGGCGGCCGTGTCGAACCCCGAGCCGTTGTTCACGGTGATCGCGAGCGCTGACGGCCGGCCCGATCTGTGGCCTCGGGCGCTGGCAGGTGTGCTCAGCCAGACCGTGCGCGATGTCGAGGTCCTCGTCGTGGGGGCAAGCCCGGACCGCAGGGCCCTGGCCGCCGACCCGAGGGTGCGGGTCGTCGCGCCCGAGCCCGGGGATGCGCCGACGCTGGTCACCACCAGCGCCCCGGTAGACGCCCGCCAGGCGCGACACACGGGCACCGCCGGCGCCGCCGTGAACGCCGGCGCGGCGGTGGCGCGGGGGCGGTACCTGACGATGCTCGGGGCGGCCGACCAGTGGGTGCCCCACCGCTTGGAGCTCGCGCTGGCCGGCTTGGCCCGTGCGCCCATCGCGATCTGCTGGAGCCGCTTCCCCGACGAGGTGCCCCGGGCGCGGCGGCTCCTCGGCGGCGATGGCCGCAGAGACAGGTTCGGGCGTGGCTCTCCTCCCGTTGCCGTTGCGGCGTTTGATCGCGACCGGTTCGCACCGTTCGACGCCGCGGTGCCGGCCCGGGCCGACGTCGGGTGGTGGCCGCGCCTGATCGGTCGTGGCGCTGTCGCGACCGTGCCCGAGGTCGGGGTGCTGGTGCAGCGCCCCGCAGGCCGATGAGGATCCTGCAGCTGATCACCGACACCGATCGACGCGGCGCCCAGGTGTTCGCCACCGATCTCGGGCCAGCCCTCGCCGCGCTCGGCCACGACGTCACCACCGTGGCCCTGGCGCCCGGCACGACCGAACCGCCGCTGCCGGTTCCCGTGCTCGGTCCCACCCGGTTGTCCTTCGCGACCCTTCGGGCCTTGCGCCGCCGCGCGGCCGACGCCGATGTGGTGATCGCCCACGGCTCGTCGACGCTGCCCGCATGCGCACTCGGCCTGGTGGGCACGGCGACGCCGTTCGTGTACCGCCAGATCAGCGAGTCGTTGTTCTGGGCGCCGACGGCCCTGCGCCGAGCACGCGTGCGGGCGTTCCTGTCCCGGGCGGCGCGGGTCGTGTCCCTGTCCGACGCAGCCGGCTCGGTCCTGGTGGAGGACTTCGGTGTGGATCCGGCGCGCCTCGCGATCGTCCCCAACGGCGTTCCCTCGGACGGGTTCGGCCCCGCGGATGCGTCGACCCGGCGGGCGGCGAGGTCGAGGTTCGGGCTGGACCCCGACGCGTTCGTCGTGCTCTCGATCTCGGCGCTGGTGCCCGAGAAGGGCGTGGACATCGTGATCGACGCGGTGGCCGCCCGGCCCGTGGCCGTGTTGATCGCCGGGGCGGGACCGGCGCGGGCGGACCTCGAGCGCCGAGCCGCCGCCGTCGGGGCTGACGCGACCTTCGTCGGTTCGCTCGACGATCCTGCGCTCGCCTACCAGGCGGCCGACGTCGTGGTCCTGGCCAGCCGGGGTGGCGACAGCATGCCGGCCACGCTCATCGAGGCCGCCTTCGCGGAGATGCCGGCGATCGTGACCGACGTCGGCGCGATCACCGACGTGGTGATCGACGGGGAGACCGGCATCGTCGTGCCGGTGGACACCGTCGCCGCGGTCACCGCGGCGATCGATGCGCTCCAGGCCGACACGGCGTGGCGGCGGGGGCTCGGCCGCGCAGCCTGCGCCCGCTGCCTGGACCGGTTCGAGATCAACGTCGTCGCCGAGCAGTGGGACGCGGTCGCCCGGGCGGCGGCCCCGCGACGCTGACCCGGGACGACCCGAGCACCATGGAGGAAGCCCAATGCGCATCGTCGGTCTCGACCACATCGTGCTGGTCACCGCAGACATCGAGGCCAGCGTCGCGTGGTACCGCGACGAGCTGGGCCTGCAGCCCGAGCGCCTGGAGGAGTGGCGACGTCAGGAGGTGCTGTTCCCGTCTCTGCGCATCGACGAGTCCACCCTGATCGACCTGCTCCCCGGCGTGCCGACCGGGGAGAACCTCAACCACGTCGCGCTCCACGTCACCGATGTCGACGTGGACGAGCTGGCGGCATCGGGTCGTTTCGTCATCGAGTCAGGTCCCGCGGACCTGTTCGGGGCGCGGGGCATCGGACGCGGCGTGTACGTCCGCGATCCGGGTGGGCACCTGGTGGAGCTCCGCTCCTATCCGGCGACCTGAGCCGCGCCGCCGGGCCCCGCCGCCGCGGCTGGGCTCATCGCGCCCGCTGATCGCTCACCCCGACGGCTGATCCGTCCGCGCCGCGGTGGACCGGGCTGGTCGCAGCCGGTCGGCGGCGCGCCGTCCGAGTCGCTTGAGGTCCCGGCCGGCGTTGGGGATCTCGACCGCGCCGGTGGCCAGCGTGATCGCGCTGGTGGCGAGGCGGTCCTTGTAGGGCTGATCGCCCTTGCCGAGATCGATCGCCGTCACCCCGTTGGCGGCCCCCCATCGGGCCATGGCGAGGAGGAGGGCGGTCCCGGGGGAGTGACGGCCCATCGCCGGGTCGTACGCCGGGATCCAGTAGTGCCAGACCGGACCGCTGCGCAGGCCGAGGTGCGCGGCGACGAGGGCATCGCCGGCCCACAGGGCCGACACGGTCCCGGCGAACGCGTCGCCGCGGGTGGTCGCGAGCTGTTCGGCGAACATCCGGCACCACGGGACCGCGAACAGATCCGTCGCGCCGGTGGCGACGTATTGGCGGGACTTCCAGGCCATCAGCCGGGCCAGCACGCCAGGGTCCTCGGTGTGCGGCTCGAAGCGGACGGGGCCGACCTCCCGCTCGAGACGGCGGTGCGTGCGTTGCTCGATGCGGGCGGCGCGATTGGCCGCGGCGTACTCGTCGAAGCCGTCACCCAGATCGATGACGGGGGATCGCTCGGTTGTGGCGGTGGACGACGCGAACCCGCGCTGGGTGACCGGCACGTGGTCGAAGCGCCAGGTGTGCAACCCTGCCGATCGCAGGAACGGCGCAGGGTCGACGGGCGCGGCCGCCCCGTCCACCACGGCGATGATCCCCTGGTGGTCGGTGAGGGGTTGGCCGGCGGGCAGACCGATCCGCGGGTCGACGGGGTGGCGCTGGAACGGCAGGAACGCGGTTGGCGTCGCCGGGTCGTCACCGCGGAACTGCACGACGACCTCGACCGGGCCGGGCGGGATCGCCGGGATCGCCGGGTTCGCCGGGTTCGGTGGATTCGGTGGATTCGGTGGGGTCGGTGCGGCGGGGCCACCGGGCGGCCCGTCCGCCCGGGTGGTCGTCGCGGCCCGGCACGCGGTGTCGATCAACACGTGGTACTCGGGACGGAAGAACGGCGACGACAGGGTCGGGTCGAGGGCCTGCAACTCGCTCCATCGCGCGACCAGGTGCGCGCCGAGTCCCGCGAGGGCAACGGTCGTGTAGGTGGCGGTGGACCTGACGGGTGCGATGGTCGATGTTGGCACGTCACCGGCCCCGACAGGGTCGACCGCCGGTGGCGGTAGCCTCGGCGGGTGCGTGGCGGTTCGGGAGCACCGGTGAACCAGATGACGAGCGGGGCGCGCCGACGCCTGCGCGGGGCGGCGTCTCGATCGTTGCCCTTCCTGGGCGCGCTCACCGGCGTCGTCACCGATGCGCCGGTCGTCGCCCTCACCTTCGACGACGGTCCTGATCCCCGGTCGACCCCCCAGATCCTCGACCTGCTCGCGGCGCACGGCGCCCGTGCCACCTTCTTCGTGCTGGGTACCCAGGCCGCGGCGCACCCGGGCCTGGTCAACCGCATGGTCGAGGAGGGGCACTGCGTGGGGACGCACGGTTGGGAGCACCGCTCGCTCCTGCTCGAGGCCCCTCCGGGTGTCGTGGCCCGCGCCCGGTGGCGCCGCGATCTGATCGCCCGCGGTGCGGCCAGCCTCGGGTACGCCGCCTCGGGTCTGTACCGCCCGGCCTACGGGCACCGTAACCTCGGGGTGCAGCTCGCGGCGCGGTCGTTGGGCCACGAGGTGGTCGGCTGGACCACGTCGGCGGGGGACTGGTCGGGAGAGGACCCCGACGTCATCTCCGGACGCGTGCTCGACGGTCTCGAGCCGGGGGCGATCGTCCTCTTCCACGACGCGCTGGCGGACGCGTTCGATCCCAGCTTCTTCGACCGGGCGGGCTCGCGGGCCGCGGTGGGCATGGTCCTCGAGGCCATCGAGGGTCGTCTTCGGTGTGTCACGGTCCCGGACCTCGTGCGGTATGGTGCGCCGCGCCGCCGCTTCTTCTACCCGAAGCCGGCGGCGGATCAGCTGCCCTCGCCCCCCGAGGTGCACCCCACATGACGAGGTGATGGTGTCCCCCGCCCCTGACGAGCTCGACCTCGGCGACGCTCACGCGAGCTCGCAACAGGTGTTCGCTCGGGACGATGTGGTCGAGTTCTACTCGAGCTTCGTGGAGGGCCTGCTGCCCTGCGAGGAGCACGTGTTCTCGCGGGCGGTGGCTCCGGGGGCGCGCGTGCTCGACCTGGGCGTCGGTGCGGGCCGGACGACGCCGTACCTGGTCGCCCGTTCGTCGAGCTACGTCGGACTGGACCACTCGCCGGGGATGGTCGCGGCCTGCGCGGCGCGGTACCCCGGCACCGACGTCGTGGAGGGTGACGCGTCGGATCTCTCGCGCTTCGTCGATGCCTCGTTCGACGCCGTCGTCTTCTCGTTCAACGGCCTCGACTGCCTGCATCCCGACGACGCCCGGCTGCGATGCCTGGCCGAGATCCGACGGGTGCTCGTGCCCGGTGGCGTGGCGGTGCTGTCGTCGCACAACCCGCGCGCCCTGCTCGTGCGGCCTCGGCCCTGGCGGGGCGTGAACCCGAAGCTCGGTGCGGTGCGGTTGGCCCGGGCCGCGCGGGCCTCGGCCGGGCGGATCACGAGGCTGGGCCTGACCCGCACGGTGCGTTCCGGATCGGGGTACTACGTCGATCCCGAGCACGGGGGGTTGTGCCTGCACGCCGCGACCCCCGCCCAGTTCGTCGCCGAGGTGGAAGGTGTCGGGTTCCACCGCGTGGGCGAGATCATCGGGGTGGACCACCCCCATCCGGGCCGGGCGTGGCTCACCGGCTGGTACTACTACACGTTCCAGACGTGAGGGCCCGGTCGTGATCGCGCCCGCTCGCACGCTCTGCCTCATCCCGAAGAGCCCGCTGCCCCCCGACACCGGCAGTCGGCAACGGATCTTCCACCTGCTCCACGCCCTGCACGACGCCGGCCCGATCGATCTCGTGGTCGCCGAGCCGCTCGACGACGACGAGCGCGTCGCGCTCGAGACCGCCTTCTCGGGCGCCCGGGTGTGGGCGCCGGCGCGCCCGTTGCGGGCGCACACCCACGGGCGTCTGCGCTGGCTGACCGTCCGCACGCTGCCCCTCGGACTCGCCGTGTTGGACCTGTCCGGGGCGCGTCGCGAGGTGGCCGCGTTCGTGGACGCCGCGCCCGCTCCCTACGACCTCGTGTTCAGCTACACGGCGGCGCTGAGCTGGATGTTCGGGCGGGTCCGCCGTCGCGTGCCGATGGTGTGCGACATGGCCGACATCGGCTGGGTCGTGCGGGCTCGCCAGGTGGCTGTGGCACGCGCCGCGCCTGACGCCCGATCCTGGCGCGGTCGCAAGACGATCGCCCGGCTGGTGCTCGACCAACGTCGCCTCGCGCGCTTCGAGCGCGAGGAGGGTGCCAGGGCGACCCTCGTGACCTTGTGCAGCGAGGTCGATCGGCAGGCCCTCGGGTTGCCGGGCACGCAGATCGTGTCCAATGGCTACGCCCGGCCGGCCCGACCTAGCGGCCGGGTCGAGGTCGGTGCGGACCCCGTGCTGCTCTTCGCCGGGCAGATGACCTACGGGCCCAACGAGGACGGGGCGTGCTGGTTCGCCGCGTCGGTGTGGCCCCTCGTCCGCTCCGGGTTCCCCACAGCCCGCCTGGTGATCTTGGGTCGGCCCACCCCGGCCGTCGAGGCGTTGGCCGCGCTCGAGGGCGTCGAGGTGCGGGGCTACGTGGAGGACCTGGAGGCCGAGCTCGCCGCGGCGGATCTCGTGGTGGTCCCGTTGCGCCAGGGCAGCGGCACGCGCATCAAGATCCTCGAGGCCTGGGCCCACCACCTGCCCGTCGTGGCGACGACGGTGGGGGCCGAGGGATTCGACGCCATCGACGGGCGCGACCTGCTGGTGGCCGACACGGAGGTCGAGATCGCAGCCGCCATCGCCCGGGTGCTGGGCGAACCGGACCTGCGGGCCGCCCTCGTGCGCCACGGCGCCGATCGCTTCGACCAGGAGTTCGATTGGGCGCCCATCGAGCGGCGCTTCGCGGAGCAGGCGCGGGCGATCGCCGCGTCGGCCAGCGCGTTCGTGCCCAAGGTGGCCCGGTGAGCTCGATGTCGCGACTCGCCGGCCAGGCGGTCAAGGTGGCTGCCGCCGCCGCCGATGTGGTCGTGCGGCCCGGCCCGGGGGTCGTCGTGCTCAGCTACCACCAGGTGGGGGCGCCCGGGACCGGCGCGGTCAACCTGCCGATCTCGTTGTTCGACGAGCAGATGGCCTACCTCGCATCTCGCGTCGGCGCGGGTCGCGTGGTGTCGCTCGATCACGCGACCGCCGCGCTCGACGCATCGGCGCCGTCACCCGATCTGGTGGCGATCACGTTCGACGACGGCACCGCGGACTTCGTCGAGCACGCCGTGCCGATCCTCGTGAAGCACGACCTGCCCGCGACCCTCTACCTCGCCACCGAGTTCGTCGAGCAGGGCCGGTCGTTCTGGGACGACGGCACGGTGCTGTCCTGGGCGGCGCTGCGCGACGCCCAGAGCACCGGGTTGATCTCCATCGGCTCGCACACCCACGGTCACATCCTGCTCGACCGCGTCGGTGCCACCAGTGCGGCCGCGGACCTGGACCGTTCCATCGGGCTGATCGGTGAGCAGCTCGCGGTGGAGGCGCGTCACTTCGCCTACCCCAAGGCGCTCGCCCCCACCGAGACGATCGACGCCGTGGTCCGGGCCCGGTTCGTGTCCGCGGCGTTGGCCGGCGGGGGCACCAACCGCTTCGGCCGCACCGACCTCGGGCGCCTGGCCCGCAGCCCGATCGTGGTCGCTGACGGGCTCGGTTGGTTCGCCCGCAAGGCGCGCGGCGGCCTGCGCCTCGAAGGGGCGCTGCGCGCCCGGCTGGACCAGCGGCGCTACGCGACGGCGACCCGATGAGCCCGACCCGATGAGCCCGATCCGATGACGAGGTTGGCGCGCTCGCGACCGCGGCTGGTCCACGTGACCACCACGGACATGAGCTTGGACTGGCTGCTCGGCCCGCAACTGCGCGCCTTCGCCGCGGCCGGGTACGAGGTCATCGGGGTGTCGGCGCCCGGGCCCCATGTGCCCGCCCTCGAGGCGGCGGGCATCCGGCATGTGCCGGTGCACCACGCCACCCGGTCCATGGCGCTCGGCGCGGACGTGCGGGCGCTCGCCGAGATCCGCGGGATCTTCGCCGATCTGGCCCCCGACATCGTCCACACGCACAACCCGAAACCCGGGGTCTACGGACGACTCGCCGCCCGCGCGACCCACGTTCCGGTCGTGGTCAACACGGTGCACGGGTTGTACGCGCTGCCCGAGGACCGGTGGGCCAAGCGGGCGGTCGTCTACGCGCTGGAGCGCCTCGCGGGCGCCTGCTCGCACGCCGAGCTGGTGCAGAACCCCGAAGACATCGAGACCCTCGTCCGCCTCGGCGTGCCGCGGGCCAAGCTGACGCTCCTCGGCAACGGGGTGGATCTGACGCGGTTCGACCCGGCGAGCGTCGACCCCGGGGTGCGGGCGCGGCACCGGGCCGAGTGGGGCTTCGCCGATGACGACGTGGTGGTCGGGCTGGTGGGCCGCATGGTCGCGGAGAAGGGCTACCGCGAGGTGTTCGCCGCCGCGACGATGCTGCGGCGCCGTCATCCCGAGATCCGGTTCCTGGTCGTGGGACCAGCGGACCCGGACAAGGCGGACGCGATCACCCACGAAGAGCTCGAGGACGCGGGCCGATCCGGCGGGATCGCCTTCACCGGTTCCCGCGCCGATGTGGACGGGCTCTACACCGCCATGGACCTCTACGTCCTCGCGTCGTGGCGCGAGGGGTTCCCCCGGTCCGCCATGGAGGCCGCGGCGATGGGACTGCCCATCGTCACCACCGACATCCGCGGGTGCCGGCAGGTCGTGCGCGACGGTGAGAACGGCTTGCTGGTGCCGGTGCGCGACCCGGTGGCGCTGGCGGAGGCGATCCGCCTGCTGGCCACGGACCCGGCCCGGCGCGCCGGCATGGCCGAGGCGGCCCGGGTCCGGGCGAGGCGCGACTTCGACCAGCAGCGCGTGATCGACATCACGCTCGCGACCTACGAACGCCTGCTCGGCGCCACATCCCGGTAGCACTGCTCGAGCACGGCCGTGGCCCGGGCGATGTCGAAGGCGGCACCGCGCGTCGCGGCCGCCGCACCCAGCCGCTCCCGCCGAGCCGGTTCACCCGCCAGATCGAGGTAGGCGGAGGCGAGCGTCGTCGGATCGTCGACCGGGACCAGGACGCCTTCGCGGCCGGTGGTGATCGCCTCGGGGATCCCCCCGACGTTCGTCGCGACCACGGGCAGGCCGAGCACGAGCGCGTCCATGAGCGCGACCGGGAGACCTTCGTGGCGCGAGGTCAGCGTGAAGATGTCGAACGCCGCCATGACCCGCCGGGCGTCGGCGCGGTAGCCGAGCAGCGTGAACGACGATCCGAGGCCGAGCGCGGCGTGGCGATCCCGGATCTCGGCGTCGAGCGGACCTTGTCCCACCGACACGAACCGCACGACCGGCCCGCGCCACGTCGCCTCCGCCGTCGCCGTCGCCACCTGGGCCGCGGCATCGAGCAACGTGTCGTAGCCCTTCTCGCGGCGGAAGTTGGCGACGATCCCGATCACCAGGTCGTCCGGCGCGAACCCGAGCTCGGCGCGCACCGCGTCCCGCTCCTGGCGCAGGGCCCGACCACCGGCCACGTCCACGCCGTGGGCGAGCACGGTGACCGACGCCTGCCGGCGCATCGGCAGGGTCGAACGCACGTCCTCGGAGACCGCGAACTGGGCATCGTCGAGGCCGAAGGTCAGTCGGTTGAGCGCACGCGTGGTCGGTCGGTGCCGGGGCCAGCGGTTGTGCTCGGTGTAGACGTGGGCCGGGCGGTCGCGGCGGGGGAGCGTGCGGATGAGCAGGCGAGTCACCGCGGCGACGTAGGGCGAGTGACCGTGGATGACGTCGACGGGGGAGCGCCGCAGCCGGCGCCGCAGGGTCAGCGCCCAGCGCAGATCCCACTCGCGGGGCCCGTCGAGCGACATGGTGGGCACGCCGAGGGCCTCGAGCTCGCCGGTCAGGTGGTCCTTCGCTGGTACGAGGTACGCCGCCTCATAGGTCAGCCCGTCCCGATCGCGCACGGCGGCCTGGTTCACGAGCAGGCGCTCGGCCCCACCCGGGCCGAGGCCCTTGATCAGCCAGAGGACACGGACCGGCGCGGCCGGTGGGTCGATCATCTCGGCGCCGGGCCGGCATCCCGCATGGCGAGCACCGCGGCCACGACCTCGTCCTGTTCGGCCCCCGTGAGGGTCGATCCCGAGGGCAGGCACAGGCCGGTGGCGAAGATGTGATCGGCGGCGGCGCCCCCGCGCATGGGCGCGTCCCGATAGAGCGGTTGGCGGTGCATCGGCTTCCAGGCCGGTCGGGCCTCGATGCCGGCGGCTCCGAGAGTCGCGCTGATCGCGAAGGGGTCGGTGCCGAAGCGCTCGGGATCGATCGTCACGACGGTGAGCCAGTGGTTCGCCACGCCGTACCCGGCTTCGGGCAGGAAGCCGATGCCGTCCGCGCCGGCGAACGCCTCGCGGTAGCGCTCGTTGATCGCGCGCCGGCGGGCCAACTTGGCGGGCAGGTTCCGCAATTGGCCGCGTCCCAACGCCGCGAGCAGGTTGCTGAGGCGGTAGTTGTACCCGAGCGCGGTGTGCTCGTAGTAGACCTCCGGCTCGCGGGCCTGGGTGGCGAGGTAGCGGGCGCGGGCGACGAGGTCGCCGTCATTGGACACCAACATCCCGCCCCCGCTGGTGGTGATGATCTTGTTGCCGTTGAACGAGAGCACGGCCATGCGCCCGAACGACCCCGCCGGCCGACCGCGGTAGGTCGCGCCCAGGGCCTCGGCCGCATCCTCGATCACGGGTACGTCGTACCGGTCGCACACCGCCAGGATGGCGTCGTAGTCCGCGCACTGGCCGTAGAGGTCCACGGTGATCACGGCCTTGGGCAGGCGCCCGACGCGGGCGCGAGCCGCCAGCTCATCGGTGAGCAGCGCCGGATCCACGCACCAGGTGGCGAGGTCGACGTCGATGAAAGCGGGTTCCGCCCCGACGTAGCGGACCGGGTTCGCCGTCGCGACGAACGTGAGCGTCGGGATCAGGACCTCGTCACCGGGCCCCACGCCGAGCAGGAGCAGCGCGAGGTGCAACGCCGCGGTGCCCGACGTGACCGCCGCCGCGTGCGCCACGCCGGCCCACGTGGCGATCTCCGCCTCGAACGCATCCAGGTCAGGGCCCACCGGGGCGATCCAGTTGGAATCGAACGCCTCGAGCAGGAGCGCCCGCTCGTCGGCGCCGACGTCGGGCGGGGAGAGGTAGATGCGGGTCACGGACCGGTCACGGTACTCGGTGCCGCCGGCCCCCACGCCGGTGGGCCGCGGCGAGAGCGGGGCGGAGCGCCGAGTACCCTCGCCGTCTCGGCCGACTCGGGCCGGCGCAGGGAGGAACAGCAGCGTGAAGGTCGTGGTCACCGGCGGCGCAGGGTTCATCGGGGCGAACCTGTGCGGTGCGCTCGCCGCCGCCGACGCCATCCGCGAGGTCGTCGCCCTCGATGACCTGTCGACCGGTGCGGCGAGCAACCTCGATCGCGTCGAGGCGACGCTCGTCGTGGGCTCGATCCTCGACCGCGACGCGCTCGACGCCACCTTCGCCGATGCCCACGCCGTCGTGCACCTCGCGGCGCGGCCGTCGGTCCCGCGCTCGATCGCCGACCCGATGGCCTCGCACCTCGCCAACGCGACCGGGACCGTCGAGGTCCTCGAAGCCGCCCGGCGGGCCGGTGGCCTGCACGTGATCGCCGCGTCCTCGTCGTCGGTCTACGGCGCCAACCAGGCCCTGCCCAAGCGCGAAGACCTCGCCACGCGGCCCATGAGTCCGTACGCCGCCAGCAAGCTCGCGGCCGAGGCGTACCTGCTGGCCTACCAGCACTCGTTCTCGCTGCCGACCCTGGCCTTCCGCTTCTTCAACGTCTTCGGTCCCCTCCAGGCGGCGGGCCATGCCTACGCGGCAGTGGTGCCGGCGTTCGTCGACGCCGCGTTGGCGGGACGCCCGCTCGTCATCCACGGCGACGGGCATCAGTCCCGGGACTTCACCTTCGTGGACACGGTCACCGCGGTGATCACCGACGCCGTCGTGCGGCGCGTCACCTCGCCTGATCCGGTGAACCTCGCGTTCGGCTCGCGCCATGACCTGCTCGACGTGGTGGCTGCCCTCGAGCCGTTGATCGGTCATCCGCTGGCGATCGACCACGTCGAGCCGCGGGTCGGCGACGTGCGCCACTCCCAGGCCGACTCCTCGGCGCTGCAGGCGCTCTTCCCGGCGATCGAGCCGGTGGCGTTGGAGGTCGGGCTCGCCCGCACGGTCGACTGGTTCCGCACGCTGAGCGCAGGGCCGGCCTGAACGTGCGCCGCGTCCGGGCATCGGCGTTTCCTCCCTACCGCGGGAAGCGCCTGGTCGATCTGGTCGTCCTGGCGATCGTGGCCGTGCCCGCGATCGCGATCGGCGCGGTGTGCGCGCTCGCCATCGCCGTGACCTCGCGCGGTCCGGTCCTCTTCTACCAGCCGCGCGTTGGCCGGGATGGCGTGGAGTTCACCGTCGTGAAGTTCCGCACGATGCTCGCCGGGGACAACCCGATCTTCCCGGATGCCTCGCGGATCACGTCGGTCGGTCGCTGGTTGCGCCGGTTCTCGCTCGACGAGCTCCCGCAGCTCATCAACGTGGCCCGCGGCGAGATGAGCATCGTGGGCCCGCGCCCCACGTTGGCGTACCAGGTCGAGCGGTACACCGATCGCCAGCGCCTCCGGCTGTGCGTGCGCCCCGGCCTCACCGGCCTCGCCCAGATCCGGGGCCGCAACGCCCTCGGGTGGGACGAGCGCATCGAGCACGACATCGAGTACGTGCAGACCCAGTCGGTGCGCGCCGACATCCGGATCCTCGTCGGCACGCTTCGAGTGGTGGTCGGCGGCGAGGGCGCCGAGGGTCACCCCACCGATGATCCGCTTGCCGTGACGCTGTCCGAGCCAAGCTGAGCGCATGCAACCGTTGGTGATCGTCGGCGCAGGAGGGCATGGTCGCGAGACCCTCGACGTCGTCGAGGCGATCAACGAGCTCGACCCCACGTTCGTCTTCGTGGGTTTTGTCGCCGACGCGGCCGACCCCGAGCTGCTCGGCCGGCGCGGCGCCGTGCACCTGGGTCCCGCGGACGAGGTCAGCGCCGTGCTGCGCGCACACGACGCCGGGTACCACCTCGCGATCGGGACGAGCGGGGTGCGGGCGAGGATGGACGCGGAGCTCGAGGCCGAGGGTCTCGGGGCGCACGCGATCACCCTGGTCCATCCGCTCGCGAGCGTCGGGGGCGATGTGCGGCTCGGCGCCGGCGTGCTGCTCGCGGCGGGTGCCCGCGTCACCACCAACGTCACCCTCGGCCGGCACACGCACCTCAACGTCAACGCGGTGGTGTCCCACGACTGCACGGTGGGCGACGCCGTCACGCTGAGCCCGGGCGTCCTCGTCAACGGCAACGTGACGATCGGGGACCGCGCGTTCCTCGGGACCGGCGCGATCGTGCTCCCCGGCCGCCAGGTCGGCGCGGATGCCATCGTCGGCGCCGGCGCGGTGGTGGCGGCGGACGTCGAACCCGGCGTCACGGTGGCGGGGGTGCCGGCCGGTCGGGTTGGTCGCGCCTGATCACCCAGTCCACCAGGATCCAGCCGACCGCCACGAGGGCGACGACCGCGAGCCCGATCTTCGGTACCCACCACCCGCCCCAGGCCCAGGGCCCCGGCCTCGCCCGGCGCGTGACCGCCACGGTCGCGGCGCCGAGGACGACGGCCCAGCCGGCGACGGCGATCCACGGCCCGCGCCAGCGGGCGAGGATGGCCGCCGCGGTGATCGGGACCAACGCGGCGCCGAGCAGCACGCTGGCCTCGGTGTCGGGGACCGACAGGTAGACCGTGGCGGTCGCGGCCGAGGCCAGCAGCGGGATCGGGGCCAGCGCGTGACCGGACGCGTGCCCGTGGCGGAAGGTGCCGACGACCGCGACGAGCACGCCGGTGCCGGCGCCGATCAGCGCGAGATCGAGGTGCAGCCCCGCGACGCCCAGCGCGGCGGTCAGCGGGAGTCGCCCTCCGCGGGGCGGTGCTGGCCAGGGTGGAGGTGCGGGTCCACTCGGGTGTCGTTCGGCGTGCCCGCGACGGCCAGGCGCTCGAGGATGGCGAACAGCTCGGGCTCGCCCACGTCACCCACCTCGGCGCGCACCGTGTCCACGTCCACGGTGGGCACGCTCACATGCGAGATCAGCGGGTGGGCGGGCCGGCGGTCGATCTCGTCGGCGCCGAGCAGCACCTCGTGGAGCTTCTCGCCGGGCCGCAGCCCGGTGTAGACGATCTCGATCGGACGATCGGACTCCGCCGCGAGCCGCCGCGCCACGTCGTCGATCTTCACGGGGTGGCCCATGTCGAGCACGAGCGCCTCGCCGTCGCCGCCGACCGCACCCGCTTGTATGACGAGTTGGACGGCTTCCTCGACGGTCATGAAGTAGCGGGTGACCTCGGGGTCGGTCACCGTGACCGGACCACCGGCGACGACCTGGGAGCGGAACGAGGTGAGCACCGAACCGCGGCTGCCGAGCACGTTGCCGAAGCGGACGCTGAGGTAGGTGCCCGCTGAGTGGTGCGCGGCGTGCGCCGTGAGCTTCTCGGCGATCCGCTTGGTGTACCCGAGGACGCTTGTGGGGTCCGCGGCCTTGTCGGTCGAGATGTTGACGAACCGGTGCACACCCGAGGCGCGAGCGGCGGCGATCACGTTGGCGGTGCCGTAGACGTTGGTCTTGAGCGCCTCGCTCGGATGCATCTCGAGCAACGGGAGGTGCTTGAGCGCCGCGGCGTGGAAAACGACATCGGGTTGCTGCTCGGTGAACACGTCATGGAGCCGCTCGAGGTCGCGGATGTCGCACACGACCAGATTGCGGCTGTCGAGCAGGGCCCGGCCGTCGAGGAGGAGCTGCACGCCGTGGAGCGCGGATTCGTCGCGGTCGAGCATCACGAGCTCGGCCGGAGCGAAGCGCGAGATCTGGCGGCACAGCTCGCTGCCGATCGAACCGCCGGCTCCGGTCACCAGCACCCGTCGCCCCGTGAGGTAGTCGGCGATGGCGTCGATGTCGGTGTCGATCTCGTGGCGGCCCAACAGGTCGGCTTCGGTGAGCGGGCGCACGTCGCTGACCCCGATCGCCGTCCCGAACAGCTCGGCCAGCGGCGGCACCGCGCGCACCTGCAGGCGAGCGCTGAGCGCCAGGTCGCTGACCTCGCGCAGCAGCTCGGGCCCCGCACTCGGGATCGCGATGACGAGGTACTTCGCGTCGAGGCGCTTGGCCTCACGCGTCAGGGCCTCGCGACCGCCGACCACGGGGACGCCCATGACCCGCAGGTTCCGCTTGCCCGCGTCGTCGTCGACCAGCGCGACCGGCAGATACGGACTGGCGGGGTTGCGCAGCATCGCCGTGATCAACTGCACGCCGCCTTCGCCCGCGCCGAACACGATGACCCTGGTCGCGGTGGATGCCGGCCGCAGGCTGCGTTCGAGCAGCAGCCGCCACAGGTAGCGGATGCCCGCCATGAGCAGCAGGGCGAACAGCGCGCCGACCACGGTGACGCTGAGCGGCACGAGGTGGCGGGGGAGGAACTGGTTGATGACCGCCAGCCCTGCGAACGCGACGAGGACCGACCGCACGAGGTGCAGCACCTCGTCGAAGCTGCCGAACCGGTAGCGCCCGCGGTACAAGCCGCTGGCGAGGCCCGCGGTCATCTGGAGCGCGGCGGCCAGCACGATCGCCGCGAGCACGCTCTGTGCGGTGAACGGCCCCCACTCGTTCGGGTCGATCGTGAACTCGTACCGCAACACGATCGCGGTCACGATGCCGATGGCCCAGGCGAGGACGTCGACGGTCAGCTGGAAGGCCAGGCGGTGACGTTCGAGCGCGCGGCCGAAGCGACCGACGAACCCATGGTTGTGCTCGGGGAGGTCGTCTTCGCGGTCCGCCATCAACACGTCGCTTCCATGGAACGGAGGGGCCGGCCACGTGGGGCGCAGGCCAAGCCAGGCCGAGATGCTACTGCCTGGGAAGGTGACGTTGGCGGCCCGGGCCGTGGGCCGAATGGCCCTGCGTGACCAGCCATGAGGTCACCTGAGAACTACCCTGCTGCGCGGTGGGGTTGACGACGAGCGAGGCCAGCAGCGGGGGAGCGGCGGACGCGCCCCGCGCCCTGCCACCCCGGGTGCACCGGCCACCGAAGCTCGATCGGGCGCGCGGGCATCAGACGAGCCCCCGGGAGCGGACCGCGATCGTCGTGATCGCGGCGATCGCCGCCGTCGTCGGCGCGTTCTCGACCGGCGAACCCACCCTGTTCCCCGTGGTCAACGTCGTGCTCCGGGGGGCCACCGCCGCCGTGTTGACGCTGGCGACCTCGCGCGCCCGACGGTGG
Organism: Acidimicrobiales bacterium; assembly: GCA_038324235.1. GTDB lineage: Bacteria > Actinomycetota > Acidimicrobiia > Acidimicrobiales > Acidimicrobilacustridaceae > JBBQHT01. The sequence goes on along the minus strand of JBBQHT010000006.1, from coordinate 5,610 downwards.
ACGTGGCTCGTCCTGGCGGGCCTGGCCGCGGTCGGCGCGCCGTCAGGGTTGTGGCTGGCCGTGACCGGCGCGGGGCTCGTGTTCGCGTTCGTCACGACGCTGTTCCCCCGCCGGCGCCTGTTCGGCGCCATCGTGGGCGCGACGGCCGCCCAGGGTGTGTTGCGCTACACGGTCGTGGGATCGGGCCGCTACTCCGCGGTCCTGGTGCTCGTCGGGGTGCTCCCGGTCCTGTGTTCGGCCTACGCCGTGGCGCCTCGGCGCGTCCGGCGACGGGTCCACTGGGCGCTCGCTGCGGGCGCGGGGATCCTCGTCGTGGCGGGGCTGCTGTTCGCGATCGCGATCGCCCGGGCGTACTCGTCCACCCAGTCCGCGGCCCGTGCCTCCCAGTCCGGCCTGGCCGCGGTGCGAGACGGGCACAGCGAGGTGGCTGCCGGCGATCTCCGCGAGGCGGCCGCCTCGTTCCACACCGCCCACGACGCGGTCGACGCCTGGTGGGCGCGCCCGGTCGGCGCCGTGCCGGGTCTGGCGCCCCAGCTCCACGCCATCGAGGTCGTGACCGGTGAGGGTGCCGCCGTGGCCGAAGCGGCCGCCGGGACCGCCGAGCAGGCCGACATCCAACAGCTCCGCTACACCGACGGGCACATCGACCTCGAGCGGTTGCGGCAGCTGCAACAGCCCCTGCACGAGACGGCGGCGGCGATCGAGCAGGCCTCGGGGCGCGTGCACGACGTCCAATCGTCCTGGCTCGTGGGACCGCTCGCCGACCGGGTCGGCGACGTCGACCGGGAGCTGCGCGAGAGCCTGCCCGAGATCCAGCTCGCCGCCGACGCGGCCCGATCCGGACCCGAGCTGCTCGGCGGATCCGGGACCCGTCGCTACCTGGTGCTGTTCACCCAACCCTCCGAATCGCGCGGCCTCGGCGGCTTCGTCGGCAACTGGGCCGAGATCAGCGCCACCGACGGGTCGCTGACGATCTCGACCAGCGGCCGCGCGGCGGACCTGAACGAGACGCCCGGGCGCGATGAGCGGGCTGTCACCGCCCCGCCTGCCCCCCAGGACTACGTCGATCGGTACGGGCGGTTCCGGCCCGGCTACTACTTCCAGGACGTCACCCTGTCCCCGGATCTGCCGAGCGTGGCGGCAGCCGCCGCGCAGATCTACGCCCAGACCGGCCACGATCAGGTGGACGGGGTCATGGTGGTCGACCCGTACGCGCTGGCCGCGTTGCTCCAGCTCACCGGAAGCGTCAAGGTCGAGGGCCTCGAGCAGCCGCTGAGCGCCGAGAACGCGGCGCAGCTCCTCCTGAAGGACCAGTACCTGAACACCGCCTCGGATGCGGCGCGCGTCGATCTGCTCGAGGCGGCGTCCCGCGCGACGTTCGAGGCGTTGGTGCACGGCTCCCTGCCGAGCCCCAAGAAGGTGTCCGAGGTGCTCGGCCCGGTCGTCGCCCAACGCCGCCTGGCGTTCTTCCCGACGCGGCCGACCGAACAGGCGCTGCTGGCCCGGCTCGGCGCCGACGGGTCGTTCCCCGCGGCGGGACCGGCCGACTTCTTGCAGGTGGTCACGCAGAACAACGCGAACAACAAGATCGACATGTTCCTCCACCGCCAGATCGACTACGACGCCCACTACGACGCCGGCACGGGCGATGTCGATGCCACCGCGACGATCACGCTGCGCAACGGCGCGCCGTCCGAGGGCCTCCCGCCGAGCATCATCGGGAGCAACGACCAGGGTCTGGCCCCGGGCACGAACCGGTCCTACGTGTCGATCTACAGCCCGCTCGGGTTGCGGGGCGCGAAGGTGCGCGATGCGCCGTCATCGCTCGAGTTCCAGCACGAGCTCGGGTTCTCGGTGTACTCGACCTACCTCGAGGTCCCGGCCGGCCAGACCGTCACGCTCGAGTTGTCGCTCTTCGGGCACCTCGATGCCGGGAGCACCTACCGCCTGCAGATCGCCAGCCAGCCGTTGGTCAACCCCGACGAGGTGCGGGTGCACGTGCGGCCGGCCTCGGACTGGGAGATCGTCGCGAGCGACTCGCTCCACGTCGAGTCGGGTGGTTCCTCGGCGGCGGTGGTCGTGCAACCGCACGAAAGCCTCCGCCTCGACGCCGCGATGGCCCGACCATGACGCCGAATCACCATGAAGCGGTGCTGAAGGGCTAGAGTCTGCGCTCAGTCGTGTCGTTCGTCTCGGCGGCGATCTCAAGCCGAGCGGCCAACGACCGATGGACAGGTACTGTCTCTCCAATCGCCTCGGGCGGAGGAGTCAAGCGTGATCCGGAAAGTTGTGTTCCTGGCGGTTGTCATGATGGGCGTGGTGTCCTTCGCGTCCGCCGCCGGTGCGCAGTACCAGCCTGGCCAGCCAGGCATCGTGCTGACCCCTTCAACGACGACGCCGGGCTCGAACGTCACGGCTATCGGCTTCGGCTGCGGACCCAACCAGACCGTGCAGATCTCGATCAACGGCCAGGTCGTAGCCACCACGACCTCGCTCAACGACGGCAAGGGCAGCTTCCAGGCCTCGTTCCCGGCCCCGCTGACCCCAGGCCAGTATCCGGTCACGGCCACCTGCGGGGTCACGCTCGTGTCCAGCATCCTGACCGTGATCGCGGCACCGACGACCACGACGCCCGCGCCGCTGCCGGTCACCGGCGCAGACTCGACGCTCCCGCTCACGCGGTTCGGCGTCGTGCTGATCGCGGCGGGCGGCTTGCTCGTGCTCGCGGTCCGCAAGCGCCGCGCCGCCTGAGCACCGCGGCCTTCTGAGCGCCGCGAACGCCTGAGCACGGCGGACGCCTGCGCGCCGCGACGTCCTGGGTCAGCGCGCTCGTTGAGGTCGCGCTCGTCACGCGAGACCTCGGGTTGAGAATCGCGAAGAGTTGCTACACCTCTGCGCCGATTCGGACGAAGTTCTCCTTTGAGCACCACTGGCGTCGCAAGGAGGGAAGCGGCCACGGCTACGCACTACGAGATCCTGGGTGTGGCGAGGGCCGCGAGCCATGACGAGGTCAAGCGCGCCTTCCTCGCCCGCGCCCTGCGGTTCCACCCGGACCGCCAACGTGACGCCACCCCGGCTGCCCGCGAACGGGCCGAGTTCCGGATGCGCGAGATCAACGCCGCGTGGGCGGTGCTGCGCAACCCGTCGGCCCGAGCGAGCTACGACGACGAGCTGCGCGCCGATGAGCTGGTGGCGGCGGGCGTCGCGTCGGCGGGCTCGGCCGGGGTCACCCGGGTGGCGCCGCGTCGTGAAGACGCTCGCTTCGGGCGCGAGCCCGACGAGGTCGCCGACCTGCAACCCGCCAGCGCCGCGGAGCCGGTTCGCACCCCCCGGTTCTTCACCTGGGGTCCGGTGCTGCTCGGCGGGTCGGTGCTCGTCCTGATCCTGATGTCGGTGGCCTTCGGCGCCCATCGGCCGAACAACGCCATCCGCGTGCAGACCGTCGAGGCATTCGCCGTGGGCACCTGCGTCACGGTCGCCTCCGACGAGGCGCTCGGCACCGCCGTGGCCGGCGAGCAGGCCCGCCAGATCGCCGTCTCGGTGCCCTGCTCGGCTGCCAACGTCGGTCGGGTCGCCTCCCGGGAGAGCTTCCCGAAGTCGTGCCCGAGCGGCAGCCGGGCCTTGCTGCTCGTCGAGCTGCGCGAATCGCTCTGCCTCATGGACGCCTGACCAAGCGGGCGGGTCAGCAGCGTTGGTCACTACAGTCACCCGGATGGACTTCCGGACGACGACGGTGACCGAACTCGTGGCGCAACTCGAGGCTCGATCGGTGTCCGCCCGGGAGCTCACGGAGCACGCGCTCGCTCGCATCGATGCGTTGAACCCGTCCCTCAACGCCTTCGTGGCGCTCGACGCCGAGGCGGCGCTCGCGGCCGCGACCGACATCGATGAGCACCGCGTGCGCGGCGACGCCGTCGGTCCGCTCGGTGGCATCCCGATCGGGGTCAAGGACCTCGAGGACGTCGCCGGCTTCGTCACGTCCTTCGGGTCCGCCCTGCACGCCGGCGACGCACCGGCGTCGGTCGATGCCACCCAGGTCGCCCGACTGCGGGCCGCCGGGTGTGTGATCCTCGGCAAGACCAACACCCCGGAGCACGGCTGGACCTCGGAGACGATCAACGAGCCGTTCGGCGCCACCCGCAACCCGTGGTCGGTCGCCCGGTCACCTGGGGGTTCGTCGGGTGGGACCGCCGCGGCGATCGCGGCGGGCCTGGTGCCGCTCGCCACGGGCTCCGACGGCGGAGGGTCGATCCGGATCCCCGCGGCGTTGTGCGGCCTGTCGGTGTTCAAGCCGTCGGCGGGGCGGGTCCCCAACGGCGGTCGCCGAGCCCCCGGTTCAGGGTTGCTCGGCGTGAAGGCGCCGATGGCCACGCAGATCCGGGACGTGGCCCTGGCGCTCGACACGGTGGTCGGCCCTGATCCCCTCGATCCGTTCTCGCTGCCGGCGCCCGCCGCACCCTGGGCGCCTCAGCTCCCGCCGCCGGGTCAGGTGCCGGCTCCCGCCCGCGTGCTCTGGGCGCCCACGATGGGCTACGAGGTGGACGCCGAGGTCCTCGCGGTCTGCCGGGCTGCGGTGGCGCGCCTCGAGGACCAGGGCACCGAGGTCATCGAGATCGGCTCCCCGTTCTCGGACGATCCGCTCATGAGCTTCCTCACGATCTGGTCGGTGATGCAGTTGCGCCTGCTCGGGCACCACCACGGCACGCCGGCGTGGAAGTCGATCGATCCGGGGTTGCGCGAGCAACTCGAGTTCGCCCGCGACCACCTCGGCCCGGACTCCTTCCCGCGCGCGCTCGATGACTGCTATCGCTACAGCGCGGAGGTCGAGGAGTGCCTCGCGCGGGCGCCACTGCTGCTGTGCCCCACCGTCGCCGGGCAGACCCCGGTGAGCGGCCACCCGGGAACGGTCGACGGGGTGGAGTCGCTCGTGTGGGTCCGGTTCACCTACGGCTTCAACATGACCCGGCATCCCGCGGGGTCCGTGAACGCGGGCTTCACGGCCGACGGCATGCCGGTCGGGCTCCAGGTGGTCGGTCGCCACCGCCAAGACGTCGAGGTCCTGACCGCGATGGCCGCCATCGAGGACCGCCTGGACCTCGATCAGCGCGCGCCGGTGTGAACGCACGCCGGTCGGCACGGCACCCGGTAAGCGGGAGGCGGTCAGCGGTTGGAGGGTGACGGCGTGATGATCGCCACGGTCACGCACGTGGGGCCGACCACGTGGTCCACGCGGAAGGTGCTGTCCTTGGCATCGGTGCCCGAGGCGATCCAGACCGCGTTGAGGGGCAGCGCGGCCTTCCTCGCGTCCTCGATGGCGTCGCGGAAGCCGTGGCGGATCGTGTCTGCGACCGTCGCGCGCTCGACCGCGGGGAACGCCTGGCCCGAGAGCCAGTGCGCCTCGAAGTGGTCGAGGTGGGCCCGACTGCCGGTGCTGATCGGGGCGGACTCGATGTCGGCCACGGTCGGTCCGAGGATGTCGAAGCCGGGGTCGTGGAGCCGCTCCAGCGCGGCGTCGTAGTGACGGTCCCGCGTCGCCGCATCCGGACTGCCGAAGAACTCGTCGAGCGTCTGGAGCGCCCGGAACTTGTAGATGGACGTGTGGTCTGCCGC
>JBBQHT010000005.1:0-45294 GCA_038324235.1 Acidimicrobiales bacterium | reverse complement strand
CCCGCGCGGGAGGCGCTATGGTGTCGAAGCCTTTCTGGGGGTGTAGCTCAGCTGGCTAGAGCGCCTCGGTCGCATCGAGGAGGTCGTGGGTTCGACTCCCATCACCTCCACCGGAAAGAACGTCAACGAACCCCGATCCGTCAGGATCGGGGTTCGTTGTGTCACGCCACCGGCGTCAGGCCACCGGGGCGGACCGAACGCGGCGGCGGCCGATCACGGCGGCCGCTCGCCTTCTTTGCTCCCGGCTGCGGACGGGAACGGCAGATCAGTGCAAAGAACGGGACGGGCCGGGCGGCTGGGCGGCTGGGCGGCTGGGCGGCCGGGGGGCCGGGCCGACGATCAGGGGACGAGCGCCGCGCGGAGGCGCCGGGCGCCTTCGGCGAACGCCTCGACGGGGGCGCCGGCGAAGGAGAGGCGCAGGGTCGGGAGGGGGGCGGTGGCCGCTCGGTCGACCGCGAAGGCCGCGCCGGGCACGTACGCGACGCCGTGGGCCAGCGCGACGGACAAGCGGGCCTGAGTGTCGACCGGGCCCCCGCCCTCGACGCGGGCCCAGACGAACATGCCGCCGCGGGGTCGCGCGAACCGCAGGTGCTCGCCGAGCTCCGCGACGAGGGCGTCGGCCAGGGCGGCGGACCGGGTGGCGTAGACGGCTCGGATCCGGTCGAGGTGGGCGTCGAGGAAGCCGGGTTCGGCGACGATCTCGTGCACCACGCGCTGGCTCAGCGTGGAGGTGTGCAGGTCGGTGGCCTGCTTGTTGATGGCGAGCTCGCGGGTGAGCGCCTCGGGCGCGACCAGGTAGCCGAGGCGCAGGCCGGGGCTGAGGATCTTCGAGAAGCTGCCCAGGGTGATGACCCGGTCCGACAGCTGGCGCAGGGACGGCCCCGCCGGGGCGGCGGCGCCGTCGGGTCCGGGCCAGTGCAGCTCGCCGTAGGGGTCGTCGTCGACGATCCAGAAGCCGTAGCGGTCGGCGAGGTCGGCCAGAGCGGCGCGCCGGGCCGCCGACAGCGTCGACCCGCTGGGGTTGTCGAAGGTCGCCACGACGTACACCAGACGGGGGCGCAGACCGGCGGCCAAGCGGCGGGCGAGCAGGTCGACCCGCAGGCCGTCCTCGTCGCTCGGCACCCCGATGAGGTCCGCCTGCGCGAGGCGCAGCACCTGGAGGGCGCCGACGTAGGCCGGGTCCGCCAGCACCACGGCGTCGCCGGGCTCGAGCAGCGTGCGGGCCACGAGATCGAGCGCCTGCTGCGAGCCGTGGGTGATGAGCACCGCGCCGGTGGCGGCGCCGCGCCGGTCGGCGATCCAGGCCCGCAGGCCAGGGTGGCCCTCGGTCGTGGAGTACTGCAACGCCGCGCCGGGATCGGTCTCGAGCACGCGGGCCGTGGCCGCGGCGATCGCATCGGCCGGGAAGGTGGCCGGGTCCGGGAGGCCGCCGGCGAAGGAGATGATCTCGGGCCGCTCGGTGAGCTCGAGCAGGTCGCGGATGGCCGACGAACCCACTCGGGCCGCGGCGCCGGGGCGATCCGCCCGCGTCCCCACGGTGGCGTCACCCGCAGCGGTCGACGGTGCGGGCGGGGCGGTGGCGACGATCGCGGTCTGGACCATGGCTTCGCAGTGTGCGATAAGTGGCACATGGTGAACAGGGCCACTTCGGCCAAAGTGGACCGGATCTCGGCGGTGGCGGCCCTCCTCGATGAGCTCGCGTCGTGGGCGACCGGCCCGGGCCCCGTGTATCGCCAGCTCGCGCGGGCCATCACCCGCAGCGTCGAGCGCGGGGCGCTCGCGGCGGGCACGCGCCTCCCGTCCGAACGCACGCTCGCCCAGGCGCTGGCGATCAGCCGGGGGACGGCGGTCGCTGCGTACGATGTGCTCGTGGCCGATGGCCTGGTCGAGCGCCGGCGGGGGAGTGGGTCCTTCGTCCTCGGCGAGACGTGGGTCGGGGCGGTCACGAGGGACGGCGACGGCGCATCGCGCGCCGCCGGGGGCTTGCCGCGTGATCGGGAGGGATCGGCGCTCGTGCACCGGTTGGTCGATCAGAGCTCGACGAGCCCGATCGCCATCGACCTCTCGCTGTCGGTCCTCCACGACCTCGGGGGGCTCGCCGGCGTCTCGGTGCGCGCCCGCGACCTCGCCTCGGTCGTGCCCGATACCGGCTACAGCCCGTGGGGGCTGGCGCCGTTGCGCGCCGCGCTCGCCCGGCATGTGTCGCGTTGGGGTCTCGACGTGCCACCCGAGCAGATCGTCGTCACGACCGGGGCGCAACAGGCCATCAGCATGACCGCGGCGTGCTGGGTGCGCCCCGGCGACATCGTGCTCACCGAGGAGCAGACCTATCCGGGTGCGCTCGCCGCGTATCGCCAGGCCGGCGCCGAGGTCCTCGGGATCCCGATGGACCGCCACGGCGTGGTGGTGGGCGAGCTGCGCCGGCTCCTCGAGCACCACCCGGCGCTCGTGTACCTGCAGTCGGGGCCCCACAGCCCCACGGGCACGATCCTGGCCGACCGCCGGCGCACCGAGATCGCGACGTTGCTCGCCGACGCCCGGGTGCCGCTCGTGGAGGACCTGGCGTTGGCGGACCTCGCGTGGGAGCGCCTGCCCGCGCCGATCGCGACCCGGGCCCCGGCATCCGCGTCGATCGCGGTGGTCGGCTCGCTGTCCAAGGTCTTCTGGGGCGGGTTGCGCGTCGGCTTCGCCGTCGCGCCGCCGCCGGTCGCGCTGCGCCTCGCGCGGGTGAAGGCCACCCAGGATCTCGGTTCGTCGGTCGTGGGCCAGGTCCTGGCGCGCCGTCTGCTCGATGAGGCTCCGACTGACTTCGTGGCGGCGCGCCAGGCCGAGCTGGCCTCGCGGTGCGACGTGCTGACGGGCGAGCTCGGCCGCCGGCTGCCGAGCTGGTCGTGGTCGGTCCCCCGGGGCGGCCTCTCGTTGTGGGTGCGCCTCCCCGGGGGCGACGCCGAGACGTTCATGCGGCGGGCCGCGTCGCTCGGCGTCGCGGTCGCCGGTCCCCGCGCCCTGTGTCCGACCGAGGTCGCGCCGGATCGCCTGCGCCTGTCCTTCAGCCCGCCTCCCGAGGTGCTGCGAGCCGGCGTCAGGCTCCTGGCGGCGGCGTGGCGCGACGGGCCGCGATGATCAGCACGATCGCGCCGAGCCCGGCGGCGGCGAGCGAGGCGACGAGGATCGCGAGCTTCCCGGCCTGGATGAGCCGCGGATCGGTGAAGGCCATGGTCGTGATGAACAACGAGACGGTGAAGCCGATCCCGCCGACCGCGGCCAGCCCGAAGAACTGGGCCCACGTCGAGTCCCGAGGCAGGTTGGCCACCCCGACCCGGATGGCCAGCGCGCCGAACAGCGAGATGCCGAGCAGCTTGCCGACGACGAGGCCGATGCCGATGCCGAGGGCCAGGCGCGGCGCGCCCGGGGCGTCGAAGACGTCGAGCGACAACACCACGCCGGCATTGGCGAGCGCGAAGATCGGCAGGATCACGAAGGACACCGTCGGGTGCATGTCGTGGATCACGCGCTCGGCGGTGGAGACCGCCGTCTTCGCGTAGTCGTGGAGCAGGCGGACGTCCTCGGGGGTCAGGTCGTCGGAGAGATCGAGCTCCCAGTCCCGGAGGATCTCGCCCGGGGCCCGGGGGCGGGCCGGCACGAGCAACGCCAGCAGGACGCCGGCGATCGTGGCGCTGGCCCCCGAGGCATGGATCGCGAACCAGACGGCCACGCCGGGCACCACGAACGCGGGCCACCAGTGGACGTGGGCCAGGCGCAGGAGCAGGATCACCACGAGCAGGGCAACCGCGACCAGCAGCGGGCCGAGCGACACCCCGCTCGAGTAGAAGACGCCGATCACGATGATGGCGATCAGGTCGTCGACGACCGCGAGCGTCAGCAGGAAGAGCTTGAGCGACGGCGGTACCCGGCTGGCGAGCACCGTCACGACGCCGACCGCGAAGGCGATGTCGGTGGCCATCGGGATGCCCCACCCGTTGGCGCCCGGGTGCCCGGCGTTGAGGATCACGAAGATCAGGGCAGGGACGACGACGCCGCCGATCGCGCTGATCACGGGGAGCGATGCGGTCTTCCACTGCCGGAGATCGCCGGCCACGAACTCGTACTTGATCTCGAGGCCGACCATGAAGAAGAAGAGCGCCATGAGCCCCTCGTTCACCAGGTGACCGAGCTCGGTCGAGAACGAGAACGACCCGACCTGCACGTCGATGTGGGTGGCCCACAGCGTCGTGTAGCTCGAGGCCCACGGCGAGTTCACCCAGACGAGGGCGACGACCGTGGCGGCGATCAGCAGGATGCCGCTCGCGCTCTCGGTCTCGAGGAAGTCCCGCAGGGGTCGCGGGAGCCGCCGTCCGTAGACGGTCTCATCGGGAGGGAGGGTGGAACGGGGGGCCAGAGCCATGGGCCGCTTTCGGGTCGGGGTCGACAGAGCCACGCCGACCAGACTTCCCGGCACACCAGAGCGGCCAGCCTAGTGCCGCAACCGGCCCGCCGGTTCACCGGCGCGTGGTGCGGCATGACGCGGGCATGGGCGGCGCAAGGGTCCCGCAAGGGACCCGGAGCACGGTGAGCGGGTCGCCGCGCCGGGCAGGACCGGCTCGGCGGATCGGGCCGGCTCATCGTGGGCCGACCGCTCACCGGAGGACCCCTCATGCCTGACAAGACCACCGCACGCGCCGCTTCCCGGCCGGCCATCCCGCCCGACTCGATCGTGCTCAAGCGCCCGAAGGTCACGGCGGCGCTCGCCGCTCAACGGGCGCAGTTCGCGACCGAGCGCCTGCTGCAGGCCCAGGTCGGCCTCCCGTTGCTCGGTGCGGGCGACGGCAACACGACCTGGGAAGAGCTCACCTGTGTCGGTCTCGACCCGTACGCCAACATGCTCGAGGCGGTGGTCGTCATCAAGCAGGAGAGCGGCTACGGCGGCACCCTGTGCAAGGGCGGCTCGCGCGAGTACGTGCGCTTCTTCATCGACTGGCATGACGGGCTGGGCTTCCAGGACGTGGGGGTGACCGGGTTCAAGGTCGCCGACATCTCCGAGGCGCCGCCGGGCCCGCAGCACCCGTGGCACGAGCTCGTGCGCCTCCCGTTGCCCGACGCCAAGCACCGCCGGTGCTGCTCGACCGAGGTCCTCCCGGTCGTGCGCGCGGTGCTGTCGTGGTCGACCCTCCCGTCGACGAACCCGAACGACACGCCCGTGTTCGGCAACCGCGTCGAGGCGACCGTGCAGGTCGAACCCGATCCTCGCAAGTGCCGCGTCCATCCGGGCTACGGGCACCACGATCTGCCTGATGTCGATGTGCCGATCGAGGTCAACCCGCCCGTGATCGACCCGGGTGATCCCGCGCCGTTCATCGGCCTGCCCGTCGAGGCGCCCCCCGTCGCCTGGCATGCGCTGCTCGAGGAGTACCGCGAGGCGAAGGTCCCCGATCTGCGGCTGGTGTACCCCGCGCTCCTGCCGGCGCTCACCGGCGAGCCGATGCGGCGCCGAGCCGCGTTCCAGCCTGACCTCTGGGCGCCCGGTCAGGACCTCGGCCTCGAGCTGCCGGCCCTGTCCAAGGAGCTGGCGGCCCTGCTCGCCAAGCTGAAGGAGCAGGGCGACAAGGCGAGCGACACCGGGTTCGAGGAGATCACCTGCGTCGGGCTCGACACCGACGCCGACACCGTCGGTGCGGTCATCCACCTCAAGCGTCGCTCCGGGTACGGCGGGCCGCTGTGCTCGTCGGGCTCGGTCGAGTACGTCGCGTTCTGGGCGGACTGGGACAACGACGGCCACTTCGACGAGTACCTGGGCACGGCGGCGATCCGCGTGCACGACCTGCACCACCTCCCCGCCCACGGCGCGGACTACGCGGTGAGCCTGCCCGTGAACCTGAAGGACCGCCTCAAGGGATGCGACGCACCGAACATGGTGCGCATCCGCGCGGTGCTGTCGTGGGCGGTGCCGCCCTCCACGACCGATCCCGATGCGCTCAACGTCTGGGGCAACCGGCGCACGGTCGTGGTCCGGGTGCGCGAGCGCGCCGGTCACCACGGCCCCTACGTGCTGCTGTACGCGGTGGGAGGCGTCGCCCCGGCTGACATCGACCCCGCGACCCACCTGGCCTTCCCGTCGGCCGTGCCTCCCGTGGCGGGGACCGAGCTCTCGAACAACCGCCCGTTCGGCCTGGGCGTGAGCGTGCAGGGCCGCATCTACGATGCCGGTCCGGTGGGGACGATCCGCTATCAGGTGCAGGTCTCCCCGCTCGGCGCCAACGCCTGGACCCCGGCGTTCACGTCGACGACCGCGGTGCTGGCCCATCCCGATCCGTCGGACCCGCTCTTCCCCGAGATCGCGGTGCCCTCGTCGTCGGCCGACGGCTGGCTGCCCTACCGCGAGGACCTCAACTCGTTCCCCGCGATCCTCGAGAAGAACGCCTACCTCGGCACGTGGAACACCTTCCCGCTCAACGGCGACTGGGAGCTCCGCCTCGCGTTCACGAGCGATCCGATGTCCCCGCCGGCACCGGGCAACATCGACTACTCGGCGACGGTCGCGCTCACGCTCGACAACGACGACTTCACGGTGAACCCAATGCCGGCGGCGGTGATCAACCCGTCGTTCGATCTGGATCTGGTGATCGACGGAGGGGACTGCCACCAGTACCTGGGCAGCCACTCCGGGGGCGAGATCATCCACGGCCACCTGCGGGCGGTCGATCTGCACTTCGGCGTCGCCACCCTGACGCTGCAGCCGACGACGCACACCCATGGGGTGACGGCCGTGCCCGATCGGCGCTCCTCGCTCTCGCTCGCCGACACGGGTCCGGGGGCCGAGACGTGGGAGATCGACACGAGCCTGCTGGACAAGTGCGGGTACACGCTGATGCTCGAGGCCTGGGATCGCACGATCCTCAACTCGAACACCGGCTCGACGCACTACGGCCAGAAGGCGGTCGGGTTCTCGGTCATCTGATCGGCGGCGGACCTCCTGCACGGGCGCTCGGGCCGCGACCACGGCCCGAGCGCCCGTGCGATCAGGGGGCGGGGATCAGGGTCGGGTCGGCGATCACGGCGTGGAGGCTCTGCAGCCCGGCGCCGACGAGGGGGCCGAGCGCGCCGAGCCGGGACGGCTGGACGGGGTACCCCACGAAGCGGGCCCCGAGCACCCGCGCCGCGAGCTCGGCTTCGAGGTCGGGGGCGAGCCAGGGCGTCAGGGTCGTGAGGTAGCCGCCGAGCACGATGGCCTCGGGATCGAACAGGCTCACGGCGGCGGCGAGGCCGGACGCCAGCGCGCCGCCGACTGCCCGGATGGTGGAGAGCACCCGCTCGTCTCCATCGGCTGCGGCGGCGCGGGTCCGCTCGATCCAGGTGTCGCCGGGTCCGTCGATACCGGTGCGTGCCACCACGTGCTCCTTGCCGACGATCGTCTCGAGGCAGCCCCGGTTGCCGCACCGGCACGGCGCGCCGGCCGGGTCGATCACCAGGTGCCCGAACTCGCCGCCGAATCCGTGGGCGCCGCGGAAGAGCGTTCCGTCGATGACGACGCCGGCCCCGACGCCGACGCCGGCCGAGACGTGGATGAAGGTCTGCTCGGTGCCGGCCCCATCGGCGGCATCGGCGGTGTGGCGGAGTCGCGCCTCGGCCCGCGCGGCCAGGTTGGCCTCGTTGTCGACCAGCACGGGACCGGCGCCGGGACCCAGCTGCGCGGCGAGCCGTGCCGCCGCGTCGACGTCGTGCCAGCCGAGGTTCGGGGCGACGAGCACACGCCCGCCCGACACCAGTCCGGGCACGGCGAGCGAGGTGCCGGTGACGATCCGACCCTCGCCCTCGAGCTCGCGCAGCACCCGCGCCCCGAGCAGGCCGAGGCGGCGGATCACCCGGCCCGGGGTGACCTGTCGGTTGCCGAACGGCACCTGCTCGACGTGGTGCGCGTGGCCGGTCAGGTCGACGGCCGCCACGGCGAGACCATCGACATCGACGAGCAGGGCCAGCGCGGTCACGCGGTCTGGTGACGCGGCCACCAGCGTGGCCGGCCGGCCGGACGGGCCCTGGACGGTCACGGTCTCGCCCACGAGGCCCCGCCCCTCGAGCTCGCTGACGAGCTTGGAGACCGTGGCCTTGGTCAGGCCGGTCGCCTCCGCGAGCGCGGCGCGGGAGCGGGGTCCGTCGTCGAGCAGGATGCGCAACACCGTCGACAGGTTGTGGCGCCGCACGCCGGCAGGCCCGGTGCCGAGGCCACCGCCGGCGGGCTGGGATCGCGGATCGTCGGTCACGCGGGTCGGGGCTCAGCGCACGCCGAGGAGGAGCTCGGTCACGAGCTGGTCGAGGCGCTCGTGGCCGTACCCCTGCGCGGCGAGCGCCGGGATGTCCCGGGGTGTCCGGCGGAGCGCATCGATGGCTGCCGGATCGAGGCCGTCGGGGCAAGTCGGCACGGCCAGCTCCGCGGCTCTGGCGGTCTCGAGCGCGTCCTGGATCTCGGCGTCGGCGTGGAACCGGGCGACCTTGTCCTGCAGGATCAGGTACGTGCGCATGCAGCCGAGGGCGAAGTCCCACACGCCGTCGGCGCTCTCGGTGCGGTAGGCGTGGGCGTCGAAGTGCAGGGGCCCCTCGTAGCCCGCGTCCTCGAGCAGCTTGACGAGGTAGAACGCATCGCGGATGCCCTCGCTCCCGAAGCGGAAGTCCTGGTCGTACTTGCCGATGCGCTGCGCGTTGAGATCGATGTGGAACAACTTGCCGTGCCACATGGTCTGGGCCACGCCCTGGTGGAACGACAGGCCCGACATCGTCTCGTGGGCGAACTCGGGGTTGAGCCCGACCATGTCGGGCCACTCGAGCTCGTTGATGAACGCGAGGGCGTGGCCGACGGTCGGGAGCAGGATGTCGCCGCGCGGCTCGTTCGGCTTGGGCTCCAGCGCGAAGCGCAGGTCGTAGCCGCGATCCCGCACGTAGGCGCAGCACAGGTCGACAGCCTCCGCGTAGCGGTCGAGTGCGAGGCGGATGTCCTTCGCGGCGTCGGCTTCGACGCCCTCGCGTCCGCCCCACATGACGAAGATCCGCGCGCCGAGCTCGACGCCGAGGTCGATCGCGTCGAGGGCCTTGGCCAGCGCGGCGCGGCGCACCTCGGGATCGTTGGCGGTGAAGGCACCTTCCTTGAACACCGGCTGGGAGAACAGGTTGGTCGTCGCCATCGGGACCTGCAGGCCGGTCTCGTCGAGGGCCCGGCGGAACCGCTTCACGATGGCCTCGCGCTCGGCGGCAGTCGAGCCGGGGGGCACGAGGTCGTCGTCGTGGAAGTTCACCCCGTAGGCGCCGAGCTCGGCCAGGCGGTGCACGATCTCGACCGCGTCGGGCGGGGTACGGGTCTCGTGGCCGAATGGATCGCGGCCGGGGTTCCCGACCGTCCAGAGCCCGAAGGTGAAGCGGTCGGCAGGGGTGGGGACGAACTCGGGCATGGCGTGCTCCTGACGCGGGCGGGGCAGTTCGTTGACTTTCTAAACTAATGTGAGTTTGAATGGACGGGCGCCGGGCGTCAACCCTCCGGCTTCGATTGGTGCTGATCGCAGGGGGACCCATGACGACCGTTGATCCAACCGGTGGCGCCGGTGCCGCGCCCGACGACACCGTGTTCCGCGACCCGGACCGGTCGGTGGCCGAGCGTGTCGACGCGCTCCTCGCCCAGATGACGCTCGACGAGAAGGTCGCGCAGCTCACGTCGGTCTGGCTCACCCTCGATCCCGACGCGGGCGAGTTCGCGCCGAGCGCGCTCAGCTTCGGTGGCGACAACGTGTGGACCCCCGAGGACGCGCTCGATCGTGGCGTCGGGCAGATCACCCGGCCGCTCGGCAGCCAACCCATCGATCCGGTCGTGGGCGCCGAGATGATCAACGGCATCCAGCGTCGCCTCATCGAGCAGACCCGCCTGGGCATCCCGGCCATCTGCCACGAGGAGTGCCTCACCGGGCTCATGGCCCAGGGCGCCACCTCGTTCCCGGCGCCGCTCAACTTCGCGTCCACCTGGGATCCTGACCTCGTGCAGCGGGTCGGCGACGTGATCCGCCGGCAGATGCGCTCGGTGGGCACCCACCAGGGCCTCGCGCCGGTCGCAGACGTGGCCCGCGACGCACGTTGGGGTCGGGTCGAGGAGACGCTGGGCGAGGACCCGTACCTCGTCGGGCTCATGGTCAGCGCGTACGTGCGCGGCCTGCAGGGCGGCCCCGCGCGCGAGGACATGCGTGACGGGGTCATCGCGACGCTCAAGCACTTCTGCGGCTACTCGTTCAGCGAGGGCGGTCGGAACTTCGCCCCCGCCCATGTCGGTCGCCGTGAGCTCGAGGACACGTTCCTGCTCCCGTTCGAGATGGCGATCAAGGACGCAGGTGCGCTGTCCGTGATGAACAGCTACCAGGAGCTCGACGGGGAAGCGCCGGCGGCGTCGCGGTTCCTGCTCACCGAGGTGCTGCGCGACCGGTGGGGGTTCGAGGGATTCACGGTCGCCGACTACGGCGCGGTCTCGTTCCTCCACCTCTTCCACCGGGTCGCCGGCGACTCGGCCGAAGCCGCGGCGATGGCGCTGCGCGCCGGCCTCGATGTCGAGCTGCCCAGTCCCGCGGACTTCCCGGGCGGTGTTCCCGACGCGATCGAGCGCGGCCTGCTCACCGTGGACACCGTCGATCTCGCGGTGCGCCGGGTGTTGGCGCTGAAGTTCCGCCTCGGCCTGTTCGATGATCCGTTCGTCGATGTGGACCAGGTGGCGCTCGACAACCCAGCCGATCAGGCGCTCGCCGCGGAGGTCGCGAGCCGGTCCCTCATCCTGTTGCGCAACGAGGGGGTGCTCCCGCTCGAGGCGGACGCGCTGGCCGACGTGGCCGTGATCGGTCCGAACGCCGACGAGGTCATGGCGTTGTTCGGCAACTACTCGTTCGAGAACCACATCGTGTCCACGCACTTCCCGAACGCGCGCGACGTCGTGGCCGCGCCGACGGTGCGCGAGGAGCTCGAGCGCCGCCTCGGCGCGGCGCGCGTGACCTTCGCCAGGGGGTGTGAGGTGATGAGCGACGATCGATCCGGATTCGCCGAGGCCGTCGCCGCGGCGGCCGCCGCCGAGGTCGCGCTCGTCGTGGTCGGTGACAAGGCGGGCCACTTCCAGATCGGCACGGTCGGCGAGGGCACCGACACCACGGATCTGGCCCTGCCCGGAGCGCAGCACGCGCTGGTCGAGGCGGTCATCGCGACCGGCACGCCCACCGTCGTGGTGCTGCTCAACGGCCGGCCCTTCGCCCTCGGGGCGATCGCCACGTCAGCCGCGGCGATCGTCGAAGCGTGGTTCCCGGGCCAGGCCGGCGCGGCGGCCATCGCCGATGTGCTGCTCGGTGAGGCCAACCCTGGGGGCAAGACGACGGTGAGCTTCACGCGCACCGCGGGCGCGCAGCCGATGTTCTACAACCACAAGTTCCAGGCCCCCGGCTTCCCCCGGCAACGCGAGTACGAGTTCGTGTACCCGTTCGGTCACGGGCTCAGCTACACCACCTTCGCCTACGACCAGCTCACCATCGGACCCTCGGCGGTGGCGAACGACGGCGAGGTGCAGATCGCGTGCACGGTGACCAACACCGGGGCCCGGGCCGGTGACGAGATCGTGCAGCTCTACCTCCACGATCCGTACGCGTCGATCACGCGACCGGTGCAGCAACTGGCTGGCTTCGCCCGGGTGCCGCTCGCCGCCGGCACCTCGGCCCGCGTGACCTTCACCGTGCCGGTCGACCTGATCTCGTTCACCGGCCTCGATCTGGTCCGCATCGTCGAGCCGGGAGCGGTCAAGGTCAAGATCGGATCGTCCAGCGCGGACATCCGACTCGAGGGTTCGTTCGAGGTCGTCGGCCCGTCGCGGGTGGTGGGAGAAGACCGGCGGCTGACGAGCGCGGTGCACGTCGACTGAGCGCGGGGATCGGCCCGCCTGCGTGGGTCGCGTCAGCGCACGAGGTGGTTCCAGGGTCGGGGCCCACCGGCGTTGTCGATGGCGGCCTTGTCCTGCAGGGTGATCAGCGCCGCGTCAGTGGTCGCGTTGGCCGGCGCGACGTACACGGTCGGTTGCCCGAGCGAATTGATCCGGTAGAGGGTCTGGGTCGGGACGGCGCGGATGAGCGTCGACAGTGCCGGGTGCATGGTCATGTGGTTCCACGGCGAGCCGGAGCCCGCGTTGTCCATCGCGTTGATGTCGACGACGATCGGCCGGGCGTGCGCCGGGACCGGGGCGAAGGTCGAGGTGTAGATGGGCGCGCCACCCGCGACGATGTACCACTCGCCGCGCTGCTGGCCGATCAGGACCGTGCCGTTGGCCGGCTTGGCATCGAGGTGCCCGGTCCAGGGGCCCGCGCCCGCGCCGTCGAGCGCGCCCTGGTCGACGCGGACCGCCAACCGGCCGGCGGGCACCGGCGAGGTGGTGGAGGTGTAGAGCGGCGCGCCGCCGGCGACGATGTACCACTCGCCGCGCTGCGCGCCGATGAGGACGGTCCCGTCGGCCGGTCGGGCCTGCAGGTGCGACCAGTAGCGGGTCGCACCGGCGTTGTCGATCGATCCCGCATCGACGGTGACCCAGACCCGGTTCGGCGTGATCGGCTGGGTCGTTCCGGTGTAGAGCGGCGCGCCGCCGGCGACGATGTACACCGCGCCCCGCTGCTGGGCGACCAGCACAGTGCCGTCGGCGGGTTGGGCGCGCAGGTGGTTCCAGAGACCGCCGGCGCCGGCGCCGTCGATGGCGTTCTGGTCGGTCCAGGTCAACGTGGCGTTCGCGGGCACCACGTCGTAGGTCGAGCTGTAGATCGGGGCGCCGCCCGCGACCACGTAGAGCTCGCCCCGCGGCTGACCGATGAGCACGGTGCCGTCGGCGGGTTGGGCGCGCAGGTGGTTCCACAGGCCACCCGCGCCGGCGCCGTCGATGGCGCTCTGGTCCACGATCGTGCCCCGCGAGCCCGGCGGGACCGCGGCGAAGGTCGTGACGTAGATCGGGGCGCCCCCGGCGATCACGTACCACTCACCGCGCTGGGCGCCCACCACGTAGGTGCCATCGAGGGGGCGCTGGCGCAGGTGGCTGTAGACCCCCGGCGCACCGGCTGCGTCGATGGCGTTCTGATCGACCACGACCGCGTTGGTGCCCGCCGGGATCGGGGCGAAGGTCGAGGTGTAGAGCGGTGCGCCGCCGGCCACGATGTACCACTCGCCGCGTTGCGAGCCCACCAGCACGGTGCCGTCGGCGGGAACCGGGGGCAGCGAGTCGATGATGGCCTGGTCGACCATCCGGATCGGCTGGCCGGGAGGGAACGCGGCCCAGGTCGAGACGTAGAGCGGCGCCCCACCCGCGGTGCGGTAGACCGCCCCGGTGCTGCTCGACACGATGAAGGTGCCATCGGGGTACGGGCTCGTCGACGGCCGCTCCGCGGCGAGGGCCACGAGGTCGGCGGCGGAGCCCTGGAACCGGTTGTTGTCGACCCGTCCCGTGATGCCGGTCAGCGCCGCGTTGTTGGTGAACTGCCAGAACGTGGCCTTCCGCCAGCCGCCCATCGGGTCCGGGGCGCCCGCGGTGGTCCACTCGGCCTCCCACAACGGGTACGAGGCGAACTGGGTCGTCCCCGCCATCGCCGACGCCCAGAACCCCGGGCCGGAGTAGATCATCGGCACCCGCCCGAAGCGGGCGTGCGCGGTGTTCAGCCACACCTGGAGCCACAGCGTGAGATCCGCCGGGCTGAGCCCGCCGCTCACCTCGAGGTCGACGACCGGGGGAAGGTCCATCGCGCTGTGGATCGAGCCGACCTTGTCCGCGAAGAAGTTCGCCTGGTCCGCCGCGGAGGACAACGGCAGCTGCGGTCGCGCGAAGTCATAGGCGCCGCGGTAGAGGCCGGCGCCGGCCGCGTTGGCGAAGTCGTTCTTGAAGTAGGGGTTCACGTACGCCGACGGGCCGGCGCCCTCGGTGGCCTTCACGAACACGAAGGACTGACCGCTCGCCTTCATCGCATAGAGGTCCATCGGGCCGGTGTGGTTGTAGTTGGAGATGTCCGGTCCGGTGATCGTGGAGACCGCCGCCTCCGCGGGCCGGGCGCCCAACGACAGGCCGGCTGACACAGTGGCCGCGAGCACCACCACCGTGGTGAGGATCACCGACGCCGAGCGACGGCGGGAACGCGCGGGCAAGCTCTGACGGGTCGACGACGACATGCAAAAGTCCGTTCGGTGAGACCGGGGTGAGGCTGCGCGACGCAGCGGTGCCGCGAGGTGCTCCAGAGGCCGCCGCGGGAGCGATGCTCGCCGGGACGCGTCACCACTCGACTGCGGCGACCCCAAGCCATCGGTCACCCCGGTGGCTGCCTTGAGCCTCGCGGGCACCGAAGTCAGGCTTTTGTCAGCAGGACGTTGATGAGACCGCAGATGGTGGCGGAAACGGCGGGAACGGCCACGCTGCGCTGCGGTTCGTCGGGTCGCGCCGGATCGCGTCGACCCGGGGTCGCGTCGGTCCGGGATCGCGTCCGTTCAGTCGGAGGACCGGCCGACCGCGAGGTACATGCGCAGCAGGTCGTCGATCATCTCGTCGATCGAGGCGTGGTACGTGCCTCCCTCGGTGAGCGCCTCGATGACCAGTTCGTTGGTGCCGCCGACCAGGACGAACGCCGCCGCGGTCTGCTGGCGCCAGGTGGCGTGGATGCCGAGGCCGGTGGCGGCAGCCCGATCCCGGACCAGATCCGCGTAGAGGCGCAGGACGTCACGGCGGTGCGCTTCGAGCGCGGGACTCACCCCCACGACCTCGAGGCACGAGATCCGGGCGCGGCGGGGATCGTCGAGCATCGCGTGGACGAATGCGTCGAGGCCGGCTCGGATCATCGGCTCGGCCTCGTCAGGAGCGTCGGCCACGGCCTGGGCCACGGCATCGACGCAGTACGTGACGACCTCGTCGTACAGCGCCCGCAGGAGACCCTCCCGGCTGCCGAACTCCTCGTAGAAGTGGCGGGCGGTCACCCCGGCGTGCGCGCAGAGGCGTTCGATGCCGGTGCGGGCATACCCCTCGCCGCCGAACAGCTCGAGGGCCGACGCCAGCAGGCGCCCGCGGCGTTCGGCGCGCCGCTCGTCGGCGGTGCGTCCGCCGTAGCGCCGCTCGGCGGGCTTGGCGTCCGCGCCGCGATCGGGCTCGCCGAGCGCTTCGGTGTCGCTCCGGGGCGGGCTCACGCGGCGCTCCGGTTCGGGCCGGGCACGAGGCCCTCGTCGAGGAGCCACCGATGGCAGCGCTGCATGCCCTCGTCCAGGCCGATCGCCGGGACGTAGCCGAGCGCGGCGACCTTGGCGATCGAGTAGGTGTGCCGCCGGCGAAGGTAGCGAACCGTCTCACGGTCGACGCCGAGGCGGTGGCCGTGTGACCCCAGCAGCGTCGCCGCGGCGAGTGCGACCGGGCCCGGGACGCTGGGCACCTTCTCGATGCCACAGAAGCGCTGCAGGTAGCCGAAGAACTCCTGCGCAAGCGTGCGGCGGCCGTCGGTGATGCAGTAGGCCTCGCCGCTGGTGCCTCGGGCCCACACGAGCTCGACCCCGTCGATGAGGTTGTCGATGTAGACGTGGTTCAGCACGCTCGTGCGGGGATCGATGAAGGCGAATCGGGAACGCTGCATCTGAGCGATCGGGCGGAGCAGCCACGGGATCGACCCGGGGCCGTACACATCGCCGGGCCGGATGACGAACACGTCGAACACGCCGAGGTCTGCGGCGAGCAATGCCACCTGTTCGGACGTGATCTTGGTGGTGCAGTACGGGTTCTGCGCCCCGTCGAGCGGAGCCGCCTCGGTCACCTGGTCCGGGTAGTCGAAGCCGTAGACCATCACCGACGAGAAGTGGATGAAGGTGCGGGCGCCCGCGCGGCGGGCGGCGTCGACGATCGTGGCGGTGCCGCCGACGTTGACGCGCTCGAACGCCTGCCACGATCCGCTCTCCTCCACGATGGCGGCGGTGTGGATGATGACGTCGAGCCCGGCACAGAACGCGCGGGCCGCCGCGGGATCGCAGATGTCGCCCACCACGAGCTCGGCCCCAAGGGTGTCGTAGTGCGCGGCGGCGCGATCATCCAGATCGAACCCGCGCACCTCGTGGCCCGCGGCCGCGAGCCGGTCGGCGAACGCCCGGCCGATGAACCCGCCCCCACCGGTGATGCCGACCCGTTGGGCGGGTCGGACCGGCACGTGCGGCAGGGGATCCGTGGAGGACATGAAGTGACAATACGATTTGTCGGATGGACCTGACAAGAGGGCCGATCGGACCACCCCGTCGGGGGCGGGCCGGGTGCCGGTCGACGCTCAGGGTGCGCGCGGCATGGCTGACGGCGTACGGTCGGGCCACGGCGCCCACCGCACGGTGCGAGGGCACCCCACGAACGAGGAGCACGCACGTGGCGAGCAAGGCACAGAACAAGGGCGGTGGCCGGACCACCGCGAAGGGCACCAAGCCCCCCGTCAAGCGCCCGAAGGGGCCCGAGGCCGATGCCAAGACCGGGCGCGGCGACGCGCCGGTCGAGAACAACCCGAACCGGCAGATGCGCCGATCGGGCCGCGTCGCCGAACCCGTCGCCCCGAACACCGATCGCATGCGGCTGATCCTCATCGCCGCCGGTGTGGTGACTGCCCTGCTGGTCATCGGGTGCATCGTGGCGTTCCGCCTGAGCGGCACGTGGATCGGGGTGCTCGGTCTGGCCGTCGGCCTCGGCACCGGTCTCGCCGTCACGATGGGCAAGGCGCCGCTCGCAGACAAGGGCCGCATGGTCGCCATCGGGCTCGTGGTCTTCGGGGTGGTCGTCACGGTCATCGGTGTCTCGGGCATCGTGGACTTCCATTGGCCGTTCGCCGCGCTCATCGGCTGCGGCCTCGGCGCGCTGATGGCGGAGTTCTCGAACCAGCAGGTCACCCCGCCGCAGAGCCCACCGCAATCGGCGATGGCGCTGCTGAAGCGCAACGGCGCGCAGCTGCTGCCGGCGCCGACCGCGGGGTCGTGCGTGTGGGCGACGCCAGACGGGCGCATCCGCGTCATCGTCGGCGCGTCGGTCGCGGAGGGCACGGCGGCGGACAAGATCCTGACCGACCGCAGCGTGCGCCGCAGCCGCCAGCGCGGGCAGATGCTGGCCAAGCGCATGGAGGCGGTCGGCGGCGAGCCGGGCATGGTCCTGGTGGTCGATCTGCCGATCACCACGATGCGCGACGGCGACGACATCATCTGCTCCGCCGCCGGACTCACCAAGGCCCTCGCCCGCTGACGCTCGCTGCTCCCGCATCCCCGGGTAGCGCTGCCTAACCCGCGTCCGCGGTCGCGCCGCCCACCACCACGCCACCCGGGGCGCCAACGATCGCGTTCTTGGCTATGTGGCGGCCCCTGGTGGGTGTCAACGGTCGCGTTCTTGGCTATGTGGTGGCCCCTTGTGGGTGTCAACGGTCGTGTTCGTGGCTACGTGGCGGCCCCTGGTGGGTGTCAACGGTCGTGTTCTTGGCTACGTGGTGGCCCCTCGTTGTGCCAACGGTCGCGTTCTTGGCTATGTGGCGGCCCCTGGGCAGCGACCGGGGCGCGCGCATGGACTGCTTTGGCCGATGGGAGGCCGTGGTGGAGCCAATGACGGTTGGGGTGGGGCGGTGGTGGAGCCAAGAAGGGGTGGGGTGGGGCGGTGGTGGAGCCGAGAACGGGTGGGGTGGGGCGGTGGTGGAGCCGAGAAGCGGGAGGTTGCGGTGGGGGATCGCTCAGGGTGATCTCGGGGTGGGCTGGTGCTTGGTACGTTGCGCCGATGGGATTCCTCGACAAGGTCACCAAGGCGGTCTCGGACACGGTCGACGGCGTGAGCAAGGCCGTGAGCGACGCCACCGCCCCTTCGTCGTCCACCGGCGCCCCGCCCCCTCCCGGCGCCGACGCGATCTCGGTCCCGGACGCCGCGCTGCTCGCCGACCTGGCGCGGGCCACGCCGGACGACTGGTTCTTCAACGCGCTCGAACCCCAGGACTGGGTCCCCGCCGAGCTGATCGGCGCGTTCTTCGCGCCGATCCCGGGCCTGGCCGCTCTCGTCTTCGGCTCGGCGCAGACCTTCACGCGCGACGACGCGGTGGTGGCGCGCCACACGAGCGGGGATGGCTCGGTGACGGTCGACTTCGTCAGCTACACCGAGTCGTTCCTGGCGCGTGTCGGTGACCTGACGGCGCTGTTCGAGACAGCGGCAGCCGATCTCCACGATCGCCACGGCATCGGGGCCCCGGCGTTCGACGGCTACGAGCAAGGGTCGGCCGGCGCCGGCCACGCGCGCGCAATCGCAGCACTGGGCGACTCGGCCGCCGCCGTCGACGTCTACGCGCCGGCGACGGTGGATCCGACGGGCGCAGCACGGGCGCTGCTCGATGCTGCGTACCGGGTCCACGATCCC
The DNA here is from genome assembly GCA_038324235.1 of Acidimicrobiales bacterium. Lineage (GTDB taxonomy): Bacteria > Actinomycetota > Acidimicrobiia > Acidimicrobiales > Acidimicrobilacustridaceae > JBBQHT01. The sequence continues at coordinate 26,891 of JBBQHT010000005.1, read as the reverse complement.
CGCTTCTCCTGATCCGGGCATCCGCTGGGGACCCGCTGGGGCTGACGCCCGGCGAGCAGGAGCGGATCAGGCGATGACCACGGTGGGCAGCAGGGTGCGGGCTGCCTTGTCCGCGTCGTCGGGCGCCGACAGGTAGCTCACGACCGACTCGCCCCGGGCGCTCGCGTGCGCGTACAGGCTGCGGACCCGGTCGATGTCCGGGCCGAGCACGTCGGCCATCATGCCGCCCAGTTCGGGCTCGGCCTCGACCCACGCCGCCTCGAGCTTCATCGACCGGGCCATGACCGTCTCGGGATCGACGACCACCGGCGCCCGCAGCGGGTGCCAGCCGTCGTTGCGCAACGGTTGGCCGATGTCGATCGCCTCCGCGAGCACGGTGCCGAGCGGTTGGATGTCGACCGCCGTCAGATCGTGGGGGCACTGCTCCACGCGGCTCGCCACCAACGCCGGGGTCGTCACGCCCCCGGCGCGGCCGCCCTCGCCAGGGCTGCCGGCGTCACCATCGCCTTTGGTCCCGGTTGCGTTGCGGAACGCCGCGACCGAGTCACGGGGGACGGATGCGAGGAACGCGGCGTAGGACATCGATGGGCTCCCGTTCTCGGCGCTGCGAGGCCACGGCGCCGCGGCGCCGGGGCGCCGTCTGCGGCCATGGGTGACGGGGACCCAGGGTAGAGGTTTCCGCCGCGGCGCTCCCGCGAAGTCCGCGTGTAGTTCGATGGAGCGAGCGCACACCAGTCGTCGAGCGAACCGAGGCCTGCCATGCCCGTCCCGGCCAATGCCGTGGTGATCCTGCTGGATTCGTTGAACCGACACCTCCTCGGCGCCTACGGCTCGGACGAGTTCGCGACGCCGAACCTCGATGCGTTCGCCGCCCGGTCGCGCCGGTTCACGAACCACCACACCGGCTCGCTGCCGTGCCTGCCCGCCCGCCACGACATCCTCTGCGGCGCGTGGGACTTCCTCTGGAAGCCGTGGGGATCGATCGAGCTCTGGGAGGACGCGCTGACGGTCCCGCTGCGCGCGGCGGGGGTGACGACGATGCTGGTCTCGGATCATCCGCACCTCTTCGAGATGGGCGGCGAGAACCTGCACGTCGACTTCACCGCGTGGGACTACCAGCGCGGGCACGAGGGCGACCCGTGGAAGACCCGTCCCGATCCGAGTTGGATGGGTGTGCCGATGTCGTTCGGTCGCGAGGGCATCGCGTATGACCGCTCCCGCGGGTGGTTCCGCGGCGAGCAGGACTTCCCCGGCCCGCGCACGATGCAGGCCGCGGCGGACTGGCTCGACGACAACGCCGGCGCGCACGATCGGTTCCTGCTGTTCGTCGACGAGTTCGATCCGCACGAGCCCTTCGACACACCCGAGCCGTACGCCTCGATGTACGACCCGGATTGGGAAGGTCCGCACCTGATCTGGCCGCCGTACGCGAAGGCGGCGATGAAGCAGGGGATCATCGACGAGCGGCAGGGCCGGCAGATCCGCGCGCAGTACGGCGGCAAGCTCACCATGATCGACGCGTGGTTCGGCCGGGTCCTCGACGCGCTCGACCGCCAGGACCTCTGGTCGACGACCGCCGTGATCGTCTGCACCGACCACGGTCACTACCTCGGTGAAGGCGACCGCTGGGGCAAGCCGGCGGTGCCGGTCTACGACACGCTCGGGCACATCCCGCTGATGATCCACTGGCCAGGCGTGACCGATGGTCCGGGCGCGTCGCCCACCTGCGACGCGCTCACCACGAGCGTGGATCTGCACGCGACCCTTGCCGATCAGTTCGGCGTGACGGGTGCGGTTCGCCAACGCACGCACGGCCGATCGCTCGTGCCGTTGCTCGATGGTCGGGTCGATGCGGTGCGCGACTGGTTGCTCACCGGCGTGTGGGGGAGAGAGGTGCACTACGTCGACGGCCGCCACACCTACGCCCGCGCGCCGGTCGGCCACAACGCTCCGATCTCGATGTGGTCCAACCGCTGGTCCACCATGCCGACCCACGTGCTGGCCAACGAACAGGCGTTGCCGCACCCTGACGCGCGGGCGTTCCTCGACCACATGCCGGGCTCGACGATCCCGGTCATCCGCCAACCGTGGGACGCGAGCGACACCCTGCCGTTCTGGGCGTGGTCGGGGTTCCGCGGCCACCGCCTGTGGGACACGATCGAGGACCCCGACCAGGTCGACGACCTGGCGGCGCCGGTGGACGCCACGCCGGGATCGGTCGAGCGGGACCTGGCCGAGCGTCTCCGCGCGGCGCTGGTGATGATCGACGCCCCCGACGATCAGCTCGTGCGCCTCGGTCTCGCGTGAGCGGCGAGAACGCGGGTGGTGTCGCCCGCGCCAGCTGCTATCGTCGTCTCATCAAACGAGATTAATGTCTCATCTAGTGGGACGGAACGAGGAAGCAGGAGCTATGGGAGCCACACCGACGATCGACGAGCCCTGGGTGCCGGACTGGGACGGCGCCGCCTATGCCGCCAACACCAGCCACCACCGCGTGCACGACGAGTGGTTCCTCCGGGCCTTCCCGGTGCGAGCCGGCGACCGCGTGCTCGATCTCGGCTGCGGTTCGGGAGACTTCACGCGGACGGTCGCCGCGATGGTGCCCGACGGCCACGTGGTCGGGATCGACGCGCAGGCCACGATGCTGGACGAGGCCCGTGCGGTCGCGGGTGACGGGGCCAACCAGTCGTTCCGGCTCGGCGCGGTGCAGGACCTGGACCGGTTGTTCCCCACCCCGGCCCACGACGAGACGTTCGACGTGGTGATGAGCCGGTCGGTGCTGCACTGGGTGCCGAGCGCCGATCATCCGGGCGTGTTCGCGGCGGCGGCGAGCCTGATCCGACCGGGTGGGTGGTTGCGAGTGGAGTGCGGCGGCGCGGGCAACGTCCCCGCCGTCGTGCGCGTGCTCGACGCGATCAGTGCCGAGTTCGGTGGCCCGTCGGCGCCCTGGAACTTCACCGATGCGGGCCGGGCGCTCGAGCTGGTCGAAGCGGCCGGCTTCGACCTCGGGGCGGTGCGAGAGGTGCCGGGCTACGTGCACACCGTGGCCCAGCACCGCGCCTTTGACCGTGCGTCCATGCTCGGCTGGTTGACCAGCCAGGCGATCGAGGCGTACGCGATCGGGGTCGCGCCCGAGCGGCGCGAGGCCTTCCGTCAGGCGGTCACGGATCGGGTGGACGAGCTCGCCCGCCCCGACGGGACCTACGACCAGACCTACGTCCGCCTCGACCTGCTGGCCTACCGGCCCTGATCCGTGGGGCCCGAGCGCGGTCAGGAGGGTGACGCGAGGACGCCGCGGAGCACCTGGTCGACGAGGGCGTCGCCGAGCTCGGGGGTGATCGGCCGACCGCTGATCATGCGCCGGTAGTACATCGGCGCCACCAGGCAGTCGAGGACGACGTCGACGTCGGTGTCGGGGCGGAGGTCGCCGCGCTCGATCCCGCGCTGCAGGATCGTGATCGCGGCCTGCCGGCGCGGTTGGAGGAAGTTGGTGCGGAACGTCTCGGCCATCGTGTCGTTGCGGCTGAGCTCGGAGGCCATGCCGCTCAGCACCTGCGCGTACTGCTCGTGCGAGAAGCCCTGGACCATGTTGCGCACCAACTGGCGCAGGTCTTCGCGGGTGTCGCCCGTGTCGGGCGTCGGGGTCGCGGAGGCGACGGTCTGGAGCAGCTCGACGACCAGATCGAACTTGCTCGCCCACCGGCGGTACACCGTGGCCTTGCCGACCCGGGCCCGGGCGGCGACCGCGTCGATGGTGAGGCCGTCGAAGCCGTGGGCGGCCAGCAGGTCGAGCGTGGCCGCCAGGATCGCCTCGTGGGCGGCTGCGGATCGGGGGCGACCTCGGCCCTTGGGCTCGGTCGCCGATCGCTGGGCGAGTCCGGCCCTGAGGGCGTCGTGCAGCGTGGGCTCGGAGCCGAGCGTCGTCTCGACATCGGCGGCTGCGCTCACGACGGGCATCTTGTCACGCCCCGTCGTCGGAGAAGCTCACGCTGCCGTCGTCGAGCTCCACGGCCTCGTGGCCGGCCCGGGCGGGCAGGAAGACCAGCGCGATCACCGCGCCGAGCAGGGCGATCACCGCGCCGAGGATCACACCCTGGTGCATGCCATCGACGAAGGCGCGGCGCGCGGCGTCGGCCAGGGCGTCGCCCGCGGGTCCGCCGACCTTGGCCGAGATCTGCATCGCGGCGCCGACCGAGTCCTTGATGGCGGCGGCGGCCTCAGCGGGCACCGGCAGCTTGGACGCGGCGAGCGCGTCGGTCATCTTCGAGGCGTAGACCGAGGAGAAGATGCTGCCGATCACGGCGACACCGAGCGCGCCGCCGACCTGGCGGGTCGTGTCGTTGACCGCCGAGCCGACGCCGGCCTTCTGGCGGGGGAGCGAGCCCATGATCGACTCGGTCGCGGGGGCCATCGTGAGGCCCATGCCGAGCGCCATGATCATCGTCGCGAAGATGACCAGCTGGTCACCGTCGGTCGGCCCGGCGAAGGTCACGGCGTAGAGGCCGCCCGCGGTGATGGCGAGGCCGGCGCTCACGATCACCTTGGTGCCGACCCGCTCGACGAGCTTGGCGCTGAGGGGGGCCACGATCATCATCGTGATGGCGAAGGGCAGGATGCGTACGCCAGACGCCAAGGCGCTGAAGCCCAGGACGAACTGGCGGTACTGGGTCACCAGGAAGAGCGAGCCGAACAGTGCGAAGAACGTCAGGGTGACGGCCACGCTGGCCGCGGTGAAGCGTGCGTTCTCGAAGAAGCGGACGTCGAGCATCGGGTGGTCGACGTGGCGTTCCCACAGGACGAAGCTCACGAGGACGGCGACAGCGAGGGCCAGCGCCCCGAGGATCGGGGTCGACGTCCAGCCCTCGGACGGCGCCTGGATGATGGCCCACAGCATCGCGGTGAGGCCCACGATCGACAGGGCGGCGCCGACGAGGTCCAGCTTTTGGGCGTGCTCGTCCTTGGAGTTGGGGACGAAGAGCCGGCCGCCGATGAGGGCGATGATCACGAAGGGGATGTTGACCAGGAAGACCGACCCCCAGAAGAAGTGCTCGAGCAGGTACCCGCCCGTGAGGGGCCCGAGGGCGATGCCCAGGGCCGAGCACCCGGCCCAGATCGCGATCGCTCGCGCGCGTTCGGCGGGGACCGTGAACACGTTGGTGACGATCGACAGGGTGGCGGGCATGATCAGCGCGCCGCCGACGCCCATGAGGCAGCGGGTGGCGATGAGCTGGGTCGGCGTCCCGGCGAGGGCCGACAGGCCCGAGCCGATGCCGAAGATCACGAGGCCGACCGCCAGCGCCGACCGCCGCCCGTACTTGTCGCCCAAGCTGCCGGCGGTGAGCAGCAGGCCGGCGAACACCAGGGTGTAGCCGTCGACGATCCACTGGAGCTGGCTCGTGGTGGCGCTCAGATCCCGCACGAGGGTCGGAAGCGCCACGTTGAGGATCGTGTTGTCGATGCCGATGACGACCAGGCTCATGCACATCACGGCGAGGGTGAGCCACCGGCGGTCGTAGGAGCGGCCCGTGGCGGCGGTGGCGGTGGTGGTGGGGGCCGCCGGTGGGGGCGGGGCGATGGTGGCCATGGGGCGCACTCCTGGCGGGATCGGGTTTATCGAGACGGGAACGTATCGGTACTCCCTGACGGTACGGGTCCTATATACGAAACGCAACCGTCTCGGATGTGACGTTTGTCGCTGGCGGCCGGGGCCCCGGCGGCGTCGGGCCCATCGGGTCGGTAGCGTCGCCCGCCATGACCTCGCGCCTGACCCGGAACCCGCACCGCGGCCACGTCCTCGACAGCAACCGGGTGAACTTCCCCCGGGCGTTCCACGTCCGCCTGCCCGACTACGCGCCCACCCCGCTGCTGGATCTGGCCGACCTGGCCGCCGAGCTCGGCGTGGGCCACATCTGGCTCAAGGACGAGTCGTGCCGGTTCCAGATGCACGGCTACGAGCTGCTCGGCACGGCCTGGGCCCTCTACCGCGAGGTGCTCGGCCGTCTGCAACGCCGCGTCCGATGGGCATCGATCGATGAGCTCGTGGCGGGGATCGAACCGGTCGGGGCGCTGCGGATCGTCGCGGTGAGCGACGACGAGCTCGGGGTGGCCACCGCGCGGGCCGCCCGGCTCCTCGGGTTCACCGCGGCGATCTACGTGCCCGCCGAGATGGATCCGGCGCGCGTCGCGGCGATCGAGGCCGAAGGTGCCGAGGTCGTGGCCGTGGCCGGCGGCTACGACGCCGCGCTGGCGGCGGCCGCGCTCGAGACCGGTGCCGACACGGTCATCGTGAGCGACTCGTCGTTCGGGGGCTTCGAGGAGATCCCGGCGTGGGTCACCGAGGGCTACGCGACGGTGTTCGAGGAGGCCATCGACGAGATCGACCGGCGCGAAGGAGCGGCACCCACCGCCGTGTTCGTACCGCTCGGCGCCGGCGCGCTCGCGGCGTGCGCCGGTGCGTACTTCCGCGTCGAGCGCTTCGGCCCGGACCTCACGCTGGTGGGGCTGGAACCCGTCGAGGCGCCGTGCTTCAGCGATTCGGTCCCGACGGGCGCCCGGGTATCGCTTCCGCACCCGGGACCGTCCGTGATGGCCGGCCTCGCGCGGGGCCTGCCCTCGCCCGCGGCGTGGGACGCGGTGATGGCCACCTTCGATGCGTTCGTGGCGGTCGACGATCGAGAGGCGCTCGACGCTGTCGCGAGGCTCGACCGGGCAGGGGTGAAGGTGAGCCCGGCGGGCGCGGCATCGCTGGCCGGGCTGCGCCGGGCCCTCGCGCCGGCCGGGGGCGGGCCACCCCTGCCCCTCGGGCTCGACGATGCCGTGCTGCTCGTCGCCACCGAGTCCTCCCACTGACCCACACCGTCTCGGCGAGTCGCGGTGGTGGTCGCGTCGGCGGCGGCGGTCGCGGTCTGGCGCGTCGAGCACCGATCGGGGCACCATCGCGGCATGTCGCCTGCTCCCGAGATCCGTCGCGCGGCCGAGGTGTTGCGCGACGGTGGGCTCGTGGCGTTCCCGACCGAGACCGTGTACGGCCTCGGGGCCGATGCGAGCAACCCGATCGCCGTCGGCCGCATCTTCACCGTGAAGGGACGGCCGTCGGGCCATCCGCTCATCGTCCACCTGGCCACAGCGGCGGCGCTCGACGAGTGGGCCTGTGACATCCCGGATGCGGCCCGTCTGCTCGCGGCGGCGTGCTGGCCCGGCCCGCTGACGATGATCCTGTCGCGCTCCCCGCAGGTGCCCGACGTCGTCACGGGTGGGCGCCCAACCGTCGGCCTGCGGGTGCCCGACCATCCCGTGGCGCAGGCGCTGCTGACCGAGTTCGGCGGCGGGGTGGCGGCGCCGTCGGCCAACCGCTTCGGCCAGGTGAGTCCGACGACCGCGGCCCACGTGCGCGCCGATCTGGGCGACGCCGTGGAGCTCATCCTCGACGGCGAACCGGCCCTGGTGGGGGTCGAGTCGACCATCATCGACCTCTCCGGGGCCGAGCCCGAGATCCTGCGACCCGGCGGCGTCCCGGTCGATCGGCTCACCGAGCTGCTCGGCGTCGCGCCCCGTCTGTGGGGCGGTGATGGTCCGGCTCGCGCCCCGGGGATGCTCACGGCTCACTACTCGCCGAAGGCCCGCGTCGTGCTGGTGGACGCGGCAGGTGTCGCCGCCCGGGCCGGCGTCGAGGTCGACGCCGGCCATGCCGTCGGTGTGCTCGCGCCGACGGTCACCGACGCCCTGCCGCCCGAGGTGATCGAGCTCGAACCGGCCGGTGGCCCGGCGTCGTACGCGCGGGTCGTGTACGACCGCCTGCGCCAGGCGGATCGCCTGAGTCTCGAGGTGCTGCTCGTGGTCCCTCCGCGCGCCGAGGGCGTGGGCATCGCGGTGCTCGACCGCCTGCGCCGCGCTGCCGCGGGTTGACCGACCAGCACGACCGGAGGCTCCGCGTCTGACCCGGCACCACATCGGACAGGGGGTTTCTCTCCAGATCGCGTCAAAGGGCGTCGATAGCCAAGGGTAGGCGGTGACCTCGTGCGCGGGGGAAGGGGGCGCGATGCTCCCGGCCGCTTCGCTGTTGCGGGGGAGAAGTCGATGACGGACGAGCAGGGCCAGTCGCGGGGCAGGGGCGGGGCGTCGAACGGCGGCGGGGGCGGATGCAGCACGCGATGGCCTCGCGTCCGCGGCCGGGCCCTGTCGCTCGCCGCGGTCGGGTTGGTGACCGCGCTGACGCTCGGCTGTGCGTCGACCACGACGACGAGCTCGGCCGATGCCCCGCCCGCGCCACCGACGGTGAACAAGGTGGGCGGGATCATCGCGGGACCCGCCGACGGGCCCGTCGTCGACGGCGGGAAGATCGTGTACGGCATCGATGCCGAGCCCGAGGGTCTCGACCCGTCGCGCTTCGCCTTCTCCCAGGCCGGCCACGCCGTCGCCTCCGCGGTCTTCGAGCCGCTCGCGACGCTCGACGCGCAAGGTGCGGCGGTCCCGTACCTGGCCACCGGGTTCGATCACAGCGCCGACAACAAGACGTGGACGATCGTGCTGCCGGCGGGTGTGACCTTCCACGACGGCACCCCGTTCGACGCCGCTGCCGCGGTGGCGGTGTTGCGGGCCTACAAGGTGTCCGCGATCGACGGCGCCGCGCTCGTCGCGGTCGACAGCTTCGAGGCGCAGGATCCCACCCACGTCGTGGTCAAGCTGAACCACGCGCTCGCCGACTTCCCGGCGTTGCTGACGACCCAGGCCGGGTACATGATCGCCCCGGCCATGCTCACCGACCAGGACCTGGCGAAGAAGCCGATCGGCACCGGGCCGTTCGTCTTCGACAACCACGTCGACGGCAAGCTGTGGTCGTTGCGGAAGAACCCGACCTACCGGCGCAAGGGGCTGCCCCACCTCGATGGGATCGACTTCGTGCCGGTGGCCGATCCGGTGGAGCGGAACAACCGCCTGCGCACCAACGACCTCGACGTGATCCAGACGAACACGGGGCCACAGGTCGTGGACCTGCGCACCACCGCCGACAAGCTGGTCGAGAACCGCTACGGCGACAAGGGCTTCTTGACCCTCAACACCTCGAAGCCGCCGTTCGACTCGGTCACGGCGCGGCGCGCCGTCGCCTACGCGACCGACGCCGCCCGGTGGCGGCGTGAGGTGCAGGGCGACATCGCGACGCCGGCCAACAGCCCCTTCGGCCCGGGCCAGCCGGGATACCTCGCCGACAACGGATTCCCGTCGTTCAACCTCGACGAGGCCAAGAAGCTCGTCAAGCAGTACGAGACGGAGTCAGGCGGACCACTCGCCTTCTCGTTCCTCGTCGTGGACGATCCGAGCAACATGGCGGTCGGCCAGACGATGGTCGGCAACCTCGAGGCCGCCGGCATGAAGGTGACGATCGAGGCCAAGCCCCAGATCAGCCTCCTGGCGAGCGTGGCCTTCGGCGGGTACCAGCTGAGCCAGTTCCGGGTCTTCGCGCAGCCGAACCCCGACGCCGATGTGCACTTCTACCGCACGTCGTCGATCACTCCGGTCATCTCGCTGAACTTCCCGCGCTACGCCAACCCCGACGTGGACACGGCGGTCGACCAGGCGATCGCCACGACCGATCCGGCCGTCCGCGCGCAGGCCTACGAGAAGGTCAACCGCATCTTCGCCGACCAGGTGCCCTTCGTGTGGCTCGGCCAGGAGGTGTGGATGGTCGCCGCCAATCCGCGCGTCGGGGGCATCTATCCCGCCGCGAACGGTTCCATCGCGACGGTGGGCGCCAAGACCTGGATCGCCGAGCTGTCGGTCAGCCGCTGATCACCAACCGAGGTAGTCGGGATCGCGGCGCTCGACGAACGACGCCACGCCTTCCTGGGCGTCGTGGGTGGTCATGTTCAGGTCCTGGGCGATCGCCTCGTCGTGGAACGCACCGGCCCGATCGGACTCGAGCGACCGGTTCACCAGCCACTTGGTGAGCGAGATCGACCGCGTCGGACCCGCGGCCAGGCGAGCGGCCCACTCGGTGGCGGTGCCGATCAGCTCGTCGTCGGGGACCACCCGGTTCACCAGCCCGATCGACGCGGCGTCGTGCACCGACAGGCTGTCGCCGAAGAACATGAGCTCCTTGGTGCGTTGCACCCCGATGAGTCGAGGCAGCAGGTACGCGCCACCGCCATCGGGTACGAGGCCGCGGCGGACGAACACCTCGATGAACTTCGCGCTCTCCGCCGCGAGCACGAGGTCGCAGGCGAACGCCAGGTGCGCGCCGATGCCGGCCGCGGTTCCGTTGATGGCGCCGATGACGGGCTTCTCGCAGTCGAGCACGGCCGCGATGAGCTGCTGCGCGCCGTCGCGGATCATGCGGGCCACCTCGCCCGCGGCGCGCTCGGGCGCACCGGCGGGGCGGGGACGAGGAACCCCGCGGCCCGCGCGCAGATCGGCGCCGGTGCAGAACCCCTTGCCGTTGGCGGTCAGCACGACCGCCCGCACCGCGAGGTCCTCGCTGGCGTCACGCAGGAGGGCGATCACCCGGTTGCGCTGGTCGGGCGTGATCGCGTTGTGGGCCTCGGGCCGGTTGAGGGTGATCCAGCTGACCCCGTCCTCGACCCGGTGCAGGACCTGCTCGGTGAGGGGCTTGTCCGCTGGCTGCTGGTCCGCCGTGTCGTCGGTCATCGCCCCAGCCTAGGAACGAACCTGATGCTTCGTCAGATTCAGGCGTTCCAAGTAGGGTGCCCCCCATGAACGACGGGGTGAGTGCTGCACTGGTGATCCTGCGCCTGGCCGTGGGCATCACGATGTTCCTGCACGGGTACAACCACGTGTGGGGAGGCGGCAAGATCCAGGGCACGGCGCGCTGGTTCGAGAGCCTGGGGCTCAAGCCCGGCATCCTGCACGCGTGGATGGCCAGCATCACCGAGCTGGTGTGCGGGCCGCTGTTGATCATCGGCTTGGTGACCCCGCTCGCGGCGGCCGGCGTCGTCGGCGTGATGGTCGTCGCGTTCCTGACCAACCACCGGCCCAACGGCTTCTTCATCTTCCGCCCGGGCGAGGGGTACGAGTACGTCGTCAACCTCGCCGCGGCGGGCCTCGCGCTCGGGGGCATCGGCGCCGGTGCCTGGTCGGTCGACAACGCCATCGGGCTCGATCTGGCCGGCTGGAAAGGCCTGGCGATCGCCGCGGTCGCCGGCATCGGCGGTGCGCTCCTGCTGCTGGCGGTCTTCTGGCGGCCCGCAAAACCGGCCGCGGAGACAGACTGAGCCGTCGGCGGGCGGTACTGTCGTCGTCGCGAGTGGGCGAACGAGACGGCGACCGGTCCTTCGGGGCGGCTGAGACTGGGAGGACGCGTGGCGCGTCGAAGCAACCGAGGACCACGTAGGCGCGCAGTCGGCGCCGCGATGTTGGGCTTGGCGCTCACCGCCGTGGCCTGCACCACCACGAGCACGACCGATGCCGGCCAGCCGGTCGCCCAGGCCAGCAGCGGCGCGACCACGACGACCACGGCCTCGACCACCGACAGCTCGACCAAGGGCGGCACGACCACCGGCACCACGGCGACCGACGCCGAGGGCAAACCCACCGAGACCAAGCGGAACAAGGACGCCAAGTCCTACAAGGAATCGATCGCGTTCGCCATGGACGACATCCAGTCGTACTGGACCGAGACGATGCCGGAGGTCTACGGCAAGGACTACGTCACGATCCCCGCGAGCAAGCTCTTCCCGGCCACGGAGAAGAAGCCGGCGCCGGCGTGCACCCCCGAAGGGGGCACGGGCAGCTACGACCAGGTCCACGACAACGCCTTCTACTGCCGGCTGGGCAAGTTCGTGGCGTGGGATGATCAGGACCTGCTGCCGAGCCTCTACAAGGAGTTCGGCGAGTACTCGGTCGCCATGGTGTTCGCCCACGAGTGGGGCCATGCGATCCAGGACCAGATGGGGCTGCTCGGGACGGGGCTGCCCACGATCCTGACCGAGAACCAGGCCGACTGCTTCGCCGGCGCCTGGACCAAGCACTCGCTCGCGAACACGACCAAGGGCGGCTTCCGCGCCACCGCCGGGGACCTGCAGTCCGCCCTGGCCGGCATGTTGCGCTTCAGCGACACGAAAGGCGCCGACGTCAACGCGCAAGGGGCCCACGGCAGCGGCTTCGATCGGGTCAACGGGTTCCAGGAGGGCTTCGAGCAGGGACCCGAGCACTGCGCCGGCTTCATCGACAACCCGCCCAAGGTCGTGAACCTGCCGTTCACCACGCAAGAAGAGCTCGACTCGGGCGGAAACCTCGACTACCCGACCATCATCGATCTGGCCACCAAGGACCTCAACGCCTACTGGGTCGGGCTCGGCAAGCAAGCGGGATTCGACTTCCAGCCGGTCGAGAGCATCCAGCCCTTCTCCGTCGACACCGCCATGCCGAAATGCGGCAAGAAGACCTACAGCGAGGCCGAGGCGCTCGGGACGATCTTCTTCTGCATCGATGACAACAAGGTCGTGTGGGACGAGGGGATGATGCAGGACGTCGCCAGCCAGATCGGGGACATGGGTGTGGGCGTGCTCCTCGCGAAGCAGTGGGCCATCTCGGCCCAGGTGCAGGACGGCCAGCCCAAGGACAAGATCGAGTCGAAGCAGGGCAACCTGCAGCAGTCCTGCTTCGCCGGCGCGTGGGCCCGCTCGCTGCTCGGGGACAAGACCAACGACCCGAGCGGCCGCACGTTGAGCCTCTCGCCCGGAGATCTCGACGAGGCGATCCAGGCGTTCCTCGCGTTCAGCGAGAAGCCCGACGACAAGGGCGACACCGCGACCGGCTCGGCGTTCGAGCAGGCCGAGGCGTTCCGCGACGGCTTCCTGTCCGACAACGGGCCCCAGGAGTGCGCGTCGTACAGCGCGTCGAGCACGTCGACCAGCTCCGGTTCGTCGTCGGGCGACTCGACCTCGACCGACACCGGCTCGGATCAGTGAGACCCGAGATCGGGGCCGGCTCGTCGGTCCAGCCCGCCTGATGGTGGCGTCGACCCCGCGGGTCCTCGTCACCGGGGCGACGGGCTTCCTCGGGTCTCATGTCGCGCGGCGCTTCGCCGAGCGGGGCGCGAACGTGCGCGTGCTCGTGCGGACCACCAGCGACCGCAGCCGCCTCGACGGCGTCGATGTCGAGGCGGCGATCGGCGACGTGACCGATCTGGCGTCGGTCGAGCGGGCCATCGAGGGCACCGACCTCGTCGTCCACTGCGCGGCGGTCGTGGAGTTCGGCCCGCGTGATCCGTCGTTGATGGCCGCGGTCAACGTCGGCGGCACCGAGCACGTCCTCGGCGCCGCCGCGGCCCGATCCATCCCCGCCGTCTACGTCAGCTCGCTCGCCGCGCTGGGGGAGACCCCCGCGGACCAACCGCCGCAGGACGAGTCGTGGTGGAACCCGGGCCCGCCGGCGGCGGCGTACGAGGGTCACAAGCGTGCCGCCCACCTGTTCGCCCGGTCGCTGGTCGCCGACGGGGCCGCGGTGCGGATCGTGATGCCGGGCGGCATCTACGGGGCGGGCGACCAGAGCACGATGTTCGACCTCATCCGGTCCTATGCCCTCTGGCCCCTTCCCCTCGGTTACTTCCCCGAGGTCCGCCAGTCCACGGTCAACGTGGACGATTGCGCGGACGCCATCGTGCGAGTGGCGGATCACGGGACCGACGGCGGCGAGTACATCGCCGTGGCCGAGGCGGTCACGATCAAGGAGTGGCTCACCCTCATCGCGCACGGCGCGGGCCATCGCCCGCCCGTGGTGCACCTGCCCACCGGGGTGGTGCGGGCGCTCGGGGGTCCGGGCGCCACCGTCGCCGGGTGGCTGGGGCAATCGCCGACGATGGTGACCGAGACGATCGCGGTCGCGACCCATGATTCGGCGTACACCGGCGCCAAGCTGCGCGCCGAGCTGGGATGGGAACCGCGGCCGCTCGCCGTGGGCATGGCCGAGATGGCGACGGCGATCAAGGCCGACGCCGCGGCGGCGCGCGCCACCAAGCGCAGCGATCGCGCCCGGTCCCGCGCCGCCCAGGTCTGATCAACGACAACCGAAGGAGCAGGACATGGCTGGTGGTGGGTTCGGGGGGTTGAGCGGACCGGTGGGTTCTGAGGACGATGATGACGCCGGGTTCCGGCCCGGCGCGCCGGAGGGGACCCGGCCGTCGGCCCCGTCGTGGGCGGTGCCCGAGACGCCCGGCGGTCAAGCGCCCGACGGGCCGGCGCCGCATGGTCAGGCGCCGGATGGTCAGCCGCCCTACGGTCAGGCGCCGTATGGTCAGGCGCCGTATGGTCAGGCGCCGTACGGGCAGGCGCCGTATGGCCAGGCGCCGTACGGGCAGGGGCCCTATGGCACGCCGGGCTGGGGCTATCCCCAGGGCTACCAACCGCCCCAGCTGGACAAGGGCGCGCGCACCTCACTGATCCTCGGGATCGTCGGCTTCCTCATCTGCGGCATCATCCTGGGGCCCGCCGCGATCATCGAAGGGGTGAAGGCCCGCAAGCGCATCCGGGAGTCGAACGGCTACCTCACGGGCGATGGTCTCGCCCTCGCCGGGATCATCCTCGGCGCCGTCGTCACCGTCCTGTTCGTGATCGGCATGATCCTGATCTTCTCGCAGCCGGCGACCCCGCGTTCGACCATCCGGTAGCGCCGATTCCTTCTTTGGTCCCGGGGCGACTATCTTCGAGACCCCGACACCGGTGCCGACGAACGGCCCGTGTCCTTGATGAGGAGACCGCCGCTGTGACCGACGATGCCCGACTGCACCTGCTGGACTGGGCGACCGCCGCGACGCGTGACCACGTGCAGGGCATCGCTGACACCAATCAGGGTGTGTCCAAAGAAGCGCTCAAGGCAGCCGCGGCTGCGCTGGCCGAGATCGGCCCGTCCACCGACGCCGACGGCACGGCGGATCTGCTCCAGGCGGTCCGTCGCGATCTCGAGGCCAAGACCCGCCACCTCCGTGGCGCCAGCCGCAACGCCTCAGGCAGCGCCCTCGCCGCCATCGAGGCCTGCTGGAAGCTCTGCATCGCCAGCTCGGTGCCTTCGGGCGCTCGCGCCAAGGCGCTCAGCGCGGATCTCGCCCGCTGCGTGGGTCTCTCCGACGCCGTGGTCGACCTCATCGAGAAGGGCGAGGATCCCGTCGAGGCGATCGCCCAGACCGCCGAAGCCTGATCCTCGGCGCCCTCAGTCGACCTTGACGTCGCGGCTGTCGTACCCGGTCGCACCGTTGGGTGCGGGGGGCGCGAACGACGAGGTCTGGGTCTCGCCGGTGGCGTCTGTCGCGCGGACCTGGATGTTGTGGTCGCCCGATGTGGCGTCCCAGTCCAGCACCCACTGCACCCACGTGTCCTTGGACGCCACCTGCCCCAGGCGAGCTTGCTGCCACGGGCCGTCGTCGACCTGCACCTCGACCTTGGTGATCCCGCGGCTCGGAGCCCACGCCACACCGGCGATCTTGGTGGGACCCGCCGCGAGCGAGGCGCCGCGCCGGGGGACGTCGATGCGTGACGCGGTCTTGATCGGCCCGTCCTTGGACCACCCCCGCGGGATCCAGTAGCCGTCGAAGTCATCCCAGGTGGTGAGTCGGATCTCGGTGATCCACTTGGTGGCCGAGACGTAGCCGTAGAGGCCCGCAACGACCAGCCGGGCGGGGAAGCCGTGGGGGATCGGGAGCGGTTCGCCGTTCATGCCGATGGCCAGGAGCGCCGTGCGTCCGTCCAGGCCGACCGAGGTCGGGAAGCCGCAGGTCCACCCGTCGATCGAGGTGCTGGCGATCTGGGTGGCGCCGGCCTGGACGCCGGCGCGGTCGAGGATCGCCGCGAGGGGTACGCCCTGCCAGGTCGCGTTGCCCACCAGGTCGCCGCCGACGTCGTTCGAGACGCACTGGAGGGTCACCGGTACCTCGATCTGCGGCAGCTCGAGGATGTCGTCCAGCGTGAGCTCGTAGGGGTGGTCGACCATGCCCGTGATCTTGAGCTTCCAGCTGGCCGGGTCGACCTGGGGGACGACGAGGGCGGTGTCGATCCGGTAGAAGTCCGCGTTGGGGACGACGTACGGCGAGAGGCCGGTGACGCCCATCGGCGCATCCGCCGGCACGGTGGTGGTGCCCGCGGCGCCGGCGCCTTCGACCGACGGCAGTTTGATCCCACCCCTGGCGGTCTCGGCCTTGGACGGTCCGCTGATGGCTCGACCGGCGGCGCTGATGCCGATGGCGAACACCCCGGCGGCGCCGGCCCACCCGAAGAACGCGCGGCGAGAAGCCGCCGGGTCGGTCGGGTACTCGGTCACGCCGCCGTCGCGGGCCGCGGAGGTCGACGGGACCGGGTGGGGCGCGGCCGCCACCCGCAGCAGCATCCAGAGCGTGGCGATGCCGGCCCCGGTCGCCGCGACGGCGGCGGCCACGACCGCGGCCTTGTTGGTCTGTGGATCGCTGAGGCCGGCGTACACGCCGAACGCGCCGAAGGCGACGAAGCCGGCGGGCCCGACCCAGCTGCGCCGGACGGTCGCCGTGCCCAGCGCGGCGCCGATCACCATGGCGACGACGACGATGCCGATCACGAGGGCGGCCTTGTCGCTCGTGCCGAAGATGGCGACGGCGATGTTCTTCAACACGGCGGCGAACTGATCGATGAACGAGCTGCCGACGCTGGCGATGAGGGATTGCTCGTGGCCGCCGAACGAGCTGACGAACTCGCCGACGGCCAGGGCCACGGCGGCTGCGACGGCGCCGGCCGCTCGGGCTCGCCAGGGTGGGACGGTCGGGCGGCGCGGGGCCGGTCGGGCGGCGCTCTGGGGCGGAGTTGTCGACGTGGTGTCAGCCATAGGGTGCCTCAGGTGTCGAGCGGGCCGGGACGGCGGCGATCGAGGTCCCACGGTAGAGCGTGGGCGGCGCAAGCTGGCACTCGGAGCGACTCCTCCCCAGGATCACCTCCTCACAACGCCGGTACCGCCGCATCGGTTCCACGCGGGTGGCTCGACCTTCCGCGGGCGGGGTGGGGCGCTAGCCTACCGACCGGTCGGTCGGCTAGGGTTCGGCGTCCCGCGAGAGACGCAACGGCCCTGCACCCCGGCCATCTCTCGAGGAGCTCCGCTGCTTTGTCCCGCGCCCAGAAAGTCCCGGATGTCCGAGAAGTTGTCTGCGCTTGCCTCCGTTGCCCCTCGCGAGGATCTGTCCTCCGCCATCGAACGGGGACCGGATGAACAGATCAACCGGATCACCTCGATCCCGTTCTTCGCTCTCCACGCCCTGCCGTTCCTGGCCATCTTCACGGGCGTGTCCGCCCGGGCCGTGATCCTGGCCGTCGTGCTGTTCTACAACCGCATGTTCTTCATCACGGCGGGCTACCACCGCTACTTCTCCCACCGCAGCTACCGCCTGGCCCGGGTCCCCCAGTTCCTCATGGCGTTCGGGGGCACCACGGCCGTGCAGAAGGGCCCGCTGTGGTGGGCGGCCCATCACCGCGACCACCACCGCTACTCCGACACGGATCTGGACATCCACTCACCCCGCAAGGGCTTCTTGTGGAGCCACTTCGGTTGGATCCTGTGCGAGAAGTACGCGTACACCGATCTCGACCGCATCAAGGACTTCGCCAAGTACCCCGAGCTCCGCTTCCTCAACCGGTTCGACTGGATCGGCCCATGGGCGCTCGGGATCGCCTGCTTCGCGATCGCGGGGTGGAGCGGCCTGTTCATCGGCTTCTTCGCCTCCACCGTGCTGCTCTGGCACGCCACCTTCGCCGTCAACTCGCTGGCCCACGTGTGGGGGCGCCGGCGCTACGTCACGACCGACACGAGTCGCAACTCGGTGTTCATCGCCATCCTCACGATGGGCGAGGGCTGGCACAACAACCACCACAACTACCAGGCGTCGGTGCGCCAGGGGTTCTTCTGGTGGGAATGGGATCCGACGTACTACCTCCTCAAGGCCCTCAGCTGGATCGGGATCGCCCGGGACCTCAAGGTGCCGTCTCCGCACATCCTCGCGGCCAACCGGATCGCGGACCTCGAGGGCCCCGCGGAAGACGCCCTCGCGGCATGAGGGCGGCGCCTGTGACAGATTGCACCTTGAGTGCAATCTTCGACACTCAGTAGTGTCGGTTGTCTCAGGCCAGGGGGGTCGGGGGCCGACAGGGGGAAACGCAGGATGACCGATCTCGAGATGGATCCGCCCAGCTTCGACTTCACGGCGCCCGAGCACCGGGCCGACCCCCATCCGACCTATCACTGGCTCCGGGCGAACCAGCCCGTGCTGCCGAGCCTGGTGGACGACGAGGGCTACATCCTCACACGGTTCGCGGACTGCGAGGCGGTCCTGCGCGACCCTCGGTGGAGCAGCAACCCGACGCACCGGCCGATGCCCGAGGGCGACATGGACGTGCGCACGAGCATGAGCTTCATGGGCACCAACGTCTTGCTGTTCATCGATCCGCCGGATCACACGCGCTTGCGCAAGCTCGTGAGCAAGGCGTTCACCCCGCGCACGGTCGAGGCGCTGCGACCGCGCGTGCAACAGATCGTGGATGGCCTGCTGGATGACGCAGCCGAGCGAGGCGGCCTCGATGTTGTGGCCGACCTGGGCTACGTGGTGCCGGTCACGGTCATCTGCGAGATGCTCGGTGTGCCGGTCGAGGACCGTGACATGTTCGGGCCCTGGTCCTCCGATGCGTCCCGGCTGCTCGACGGCGGCCTCGACGAGGAGACGACGATGAAGGGCCTCATGGGTGCAGGGGCCATCATCAACTACCTGGGCGAGCTCATCGAGCAGCGCCGCCAAGACCCCCGCGACGACCTGCTGAGCGCGCTGATCGCAGCCGAGGAGGAGGGGGATCGGCTCACCGAGGAAGAGCTGCGCATCAACACGTTGCTGCTGTTCGTCGCCGGCCACGAGACCACGATGAACCTCATCGGCAACGGCACGTACGCCCTGCTGCAGCACCGCGACCAGCTCCAGCGGCTCCACGACGATCCCTCCCTCGCGGGTTCGGCGGTCGAGGAGCTGTTGCGCTTCGACGGCCCGGTCCACCTGACGGGCCGGATCGCGACCGAGGACATCGAGGTCAACGGCCACCTGTTCCGCCAGGGCGAACAGGTCGTCACGCTGGTCGCCGCGGCGAACCGGGACCCCGAGCGGTTTCCCGACCCGGACCGGCTCGACATCGGCCGCGCCGACGGCGCGCACCTCGCGTTCTCCTACGGGATCCACTACTGCCTCGGCGCCGCCCTCGCCCGCCTCGAGGGCCAGGTCACGATCGGGAGCCTGGCCCGTCGCTTCCCGGACATGCAGCTCGAGACCGACCCCGTCGAGTATCGCGAGCACGTCGTGCTGCGCGGCCTGCGCGAGCTGCGGGTCTCGGTCTGAGCCACCGCGGCCCCATCGGCCGCCATCGGCCTGCTCCCGCATGAACCGGGCCGTTTCCGGGCAGAATGAGACGGTGAGCCTCTCCTCCCGGACCGCATCGACCCCCTCGGCGCAGATGACGCTCGAGCGCGCGGCCCGCACGGCGAACGCGCTGCTGATGGTGCTCGAGCGGCTCATCCCGATCGCTCGTCGGGTCGCCACCGGCGTGCGGGTGCTGGCCTGGTCGTGCTTCGTGGCCGTCGGCGTCATGGCGGTTGCGCTCGTGGTCGCGAACCCGCCGCACACCGCTCCGCCGGTGATCCTGCTGCTCGCGTTCGTCGCGGCGTTCGCGGTACCCGGCTTCATCTTGTTGCTGTTCCACGGCGCCCTGGTCGAGGTGCTGGCGCTGCCGGCCTGGTTGCGCACCTCCCCTGAGTTGGCCCGCACCCACGGCACCGAGTTGGCCAAGCTCGCCGGCTGGTCCGCCGTGCCGGGTGGGCCGGGGACGCCGCGCGGTCGCACCCGCGGCCGGTTCCTGCGCGACTCGTTCCGCTCGGGGAAGCTCCTGCTCGAGGCCCACGGCGACCTGCCCGAGTACGGCTCGATGCTGCGCCTCGTCAGCGTGCCGTTCCTGCTCGCCGTGGCCATCGCGTTCGGTGTGGTGCTGTTCGAGTGGGCGCTCGCGACGATGATGGTGCTCGTGACGATCGTGACCCTGCTCGTCGGCTGATCACGGGCCGTCGCCGGAGGCGCGCACCCGTCCTCGGCGGTTGGGCGTTGGGTCGGACGCCCGGCCGGTACGGTGACCGTCCATGACGTCGACATCGGGATCCCCAGCTGCGCCGGGAGCGCACGGGCGGGGGCCGCTGGTGGCGCTGCCGTGGTCCGCGGCGCTGGTCACCGGGGCATCGAGCGGGATCGGGGAGGCGCTGGCTCGTCGGCTGGCCGCCGGGGGTGTCGGGCACCTGGTGCTCGTCGCGCGCCGGGCGGATCGGCTCGAGACGTTGGCCGCGCAACTCGGCGCGGACCACGGCACGACCACCGAGGTGCTCGTGGCGGACCTGGCCGACCCGGGGGCGCTGGCGAGCGTCGAGGCCCGCCTGGCCGAGCCGGGCGACGAGCCCGCGGTCGACCTGCTCGTGAACAACGCCGGGCTCGGGACCTCCGGCGCGTTCGTCACCTTGCCGGTCGACGGGGAAGACCACGAGATCCGGGTGAACGTCCTGGCCCTGGTGCGGCTCTGCCGGGCGGCGCTGGCCCCGATGGTGGAGCGGGGGACCGGCGCCGTCATGAACATCTCGTCGATGGCGAGCTACCAGCCCTCGCCGGGCCTGGCCACCTACAGCGCCTCGAAGGCGTTCGTCACGATGTTCAGCGAGGCGTTGCACGAGGAGGTGCGCGGCACCGGTGCTTCCGTGACCGCGGTGCTCCCCGGGTTCACCCGCACCGAGTTCCAGGCCAAGGTCGGCGACAGCGAGTTCAACGACGCGCCCGCGTTCGTCTGGATGACGGCCGAGGCGGTGGCCGAGGCGGCGATCACCGCGACGGCCGCGGGCAAGGCCCTGTGCATCCCAGGCCTCGGGTACAAGGCGGTGGCGGCCGCCGTCACGCCGTTCCCGCGCTCGGCTCGCCGGTGGCTGATGGGTCGGGCCTCAGGAAAGGCCACGAAGCTCGCGCGCCGGAGCCGTTCGTGACGGGTCGGACTCGCGCCTGATCGCGCGGAGAACGGCTACTCGAACGTGATGTCGTGGTAAGGGGCGACCTTGTTGATCGGGTGGCGCGAGCTGATGAGGCGCACGGTGCCCGAACGTGACCGCATCACGAGCGATTGGGTCGACGCACCCCGGGCGTCGTAGCGCACGCCGCGGAGGAGCTCGCCGTCGGTGATGCCGGTCGCGGCGAAGAACGCGTTCTCCCCACCGACGAGGTCGTTGGTGGTCAGCACGCGGTCGAGGTCGTAGCCCGCAGCGATCGCCGCGGCCCGCTCGCCTTCGTCGCGGGGCCAGAGCCGGCCCTGGATCTCGCCCCCCATGCACTTGAGCGCCGCGGCGGTGATCACGCCCTCGGGTGTGCCGCCGATGCCCAGGAGGATGTCGGCCCCTGACTCGGACCATGCCGTGGAGATCGCGCCGGCGACGTCGCCGTCCTGGATGAGGCAGATCCGCGCCCCGGCCTCGCGCACCTCGGCGATGAGCTCGTCGTGGCGGGGCCGATCCAGGATCACCGCGGTGACCTCGTGGATGGACTCGCCCTTGGCCCGGGCCACGGCGATGAGGTTCTCGGTGGCGGACTTGGTGATGTCGATGACGCCGACGCACTCGGGCCCGACGGCGATCTTCTCCATGTACACGCACGGACCCGGGTCGAACATCGTGCCCTGGTCGGACAGCGCGATGACGGCGATGGCGTTGCCGCGGCCCTTGGCGGTGAGCGTCGTGCCGTCGATCGGGTCGACGGCGATGTCGACCGCCGGCGGCGAACCGTCGCCGATGCGCTCGCCGTTGTAGAGCATCGGCGCTTCATCCTTCTCGCCTTCGCCGATCACGACCACGCCGTCCATCGCGACGTTGTTGAGGACCTGGCGCATGGCGTCGACGGCTGCGCCGTCGGCACCGTTCTTGTCGCCCCGCCCCATCCACCGGGCGGCGGCGAGTGCCGCCGACTCGGTGACCCGCACCATCTCGAGGGCGAGGTTGCGATCGACTACCAGATGCTCGTCTGCCATGGCGAGACGTTAGTGGACCGGGCCCGCTTGCCCGAAAACGTGCCGCGTGAGCGCTCAGCAGTTCGGGCCGGTCGGCGTGGTCCGGCACGCGATGATCGTGGTCCAGAACGACGTGTGGACCACGAGGTCGAACTGCATCTCGGCGGGGACCCGGTAGTCCGCAGGCGAGGAGGCGACGACCGGGTACGTCGTCTCGGTGCCGGTCGAGGATGACCGGATGTGCCACTGGCCAGTTGCGGTGCCCGAGGGGGGCAGTTCGAAGGAGGAGGCGTCGTCCTGGCCGTCGCCGTCGTAGTCGGCCACTGCGGGATAGGCCACGTGGAGCGATGCCGGCAGCGGGATCGGGGTGGCGACGCCGTAGACGTGGATCGCGTGGTCCCCCCAGCCGTAGTACGCGATGTCCGCCTTGTGATCACCGTCGTAGTCGCCGGGTGCGGGGAACGAGCCGGTGGCGGCGTCGAAGGTGGTCGTGGTGTCGGCGCCGGTCCGGCTGCTGCGGATGTGCCACACGCCGCGGCGCGGGTTGAACGTGGCCAGGTCGGCCCGGCCATCGCCGTCGTAGTCCGCGGGCACGGGGTAATCGGGGTCGAGGTGACCGGTGCCGGGCGAACCGAAGGCGACGGGCGCCTGGCCGTTGATCGAGAACGTGCCGTCGGACTCGCAGTAGGTGGCTGGGTCGGTCTTGTGGTCGCCGTCGTAGTCGCGGGGAACCTGGTCGATCATCTGTCCCGCCGACGCGTTGCGCACGCAGGAGACGGGGTGGGCGATGGTGCCCGCCGCGCCACTCGTGACGTACGACGCGGCGGTGGCCTCAGCTGGCTCGAAGGTGCCGTTGCCGTCGTAGTCGCCGGCGGCGGGGAAGCCCCCCACTCCCGTCCAGATCAGGGTCGGGTCACCAGTGCCGAGGCGGAACCAGCCCGCACCGTTGCCGTCGACCACGATCAGGTCGGCCCTGTTGTCGTTGTCGAAGTCGAAGGTCTTGTAGCAGCCAGTCGCGACCAGCGCGATGCTCAGCAGTAGGACGATCCGGTGCTTCATCGAAGGTCAGACCTCAGCAGGATGACGGCGGGGACGGGAACGCGCACCGCCCGACTTGGGCGAGGCGCGCCTGCTGGATGGGGAGGTAGAAGGTGAGCTCCGCGGGAATGGCCGACGAGTTGGCCACTGGGGTCAGCGTCACGGGGTTGGCTCGAGTGAAGATGTGCCAGTCGGTGTGCGCGGTGGCGCCGGTGGTCAGGGTGACGTAGGCCGGCTCGGCTGCTCCGTCGCCGTCGTAGTCCGCCGGGGTCGGGAACGACGTGGTGCCGGGGGTGGTGTCGCCGTAGGCGATCGGCGTGGGATGACCGTCGATGATCCAGTGGCCGTCGAAGGAATACACGCCCGGAACGTCCTTGGTGCCGCCGTTGTAGCGGGCCGGGACCGGCATGCCGACCGGGCCCGAGAGCGAGGTCTCGGTGACGCTCAGGTCGTGGCTGTAGCGGATGTGCCACATCGCGGTGAACGGGGAGTAGGTGGCGAGGTCGGTGATGCCGTCGCCGTCGTAGTCACCCGGCACGGGGTAGTCCTGGTCTTGGGTGACCCGGGAGCCGAAGGCGCCGTTCGGGTTCGTCGGGCCGTGGCCGAACTGGATCGGGGCGTGACCGTAGATGAACCAGGTGGCGTCGGTGTCGCGGTAGAACGCGGGCAGCGTCTGGTGATGGCCGTCGTACATGCCCGGGACCGGGTAGATCTGGGTGGCCGTGCCGGTGGGCCGGGTGAGGGTCAGCGTCAGGGGCGTGGCGCCGAACGACTTCCACGTGCTGCCCGCCGTGATCGCGACCTCGAACCGACCGTCACCGTCGTAGTCACCCGCGACCGGGATGCCGTCGGCCACGAGCGTCGGCGTCGACACCCCGGCGCCGTCGGCCTGGTACCACTGGCCGTTCGACCCGTCGACCCAGACGAGATCGGCCTTGTTGTCGTTGTCGAAGTCGAACGTCTTGTAGCAACTCGTTGCCACCAGCACCAACGCAGCCACCAACGCCACCCGTCTGAGCACCACACCACCACCTTGTTCGCGGCGCGTCCGTTGTCGTCGCGCGCACCGGCACTGTAGCGGTAGTGCTGAGGCGGGGCGGCGCGAAGCGCTGACAGTGCGGTCAGTGAGAGACTGCCTCCATGGCACCCATCGAGCGTGGCCCTGATCCGTGGCGGGAGGCGTTCGACGCCGCCCGTGCCCGGGACGTCGACTTCGAGACGATGTCGGGGGTGGCGCTCGAACCGCTCTACGGTCCGGCGCCCGGGGAGGAGCCGGCCGGCTTCGCCGACCGGGTCGGCTGGCCGGGGCAGTTCCCCTACACCCGCGGGCCCTACGCCTCGATGTACCGGTCCAAGCTCTGGACGATGCGGATGTTCGCCGGCTTCGGCACGGCGCACGACACCAACCAGCGCTTCTGCGAGATCCTCGGCGCCGGGGGGACCGGGCTGTCGACGGCGTTCGATCTGCCCACGCTGATGGGTCGCGACTCCGACGACGTCACCTGCGAGGGCGAGGTGGGCAAGTGCGGCGTCGCCGTCGACACGCTCGCGGACATGGAGGACCTGTACGCGGGCATCGACCTCGGCGAGGTCACGACGTCGATGACCATCAACTCGCCCGCGGCGGTGATCTTCGCCATGTACATCGCGGTGGCCGAGAAGACCGGGGTCGCGCGCCGGCGACTCGGTGGGACCCTGCAGAACGACATCTTGAAGGAGTATCAGGCCCAGAAGGAGTTCGTGTTCCCGCCGCGCCCCTCGATGCGCCTGGTGCGCGACACGATGGCGTTCTGCGCCGCCGAGATGCCCCGCTGGCACCCCATCTCCATCTCGGGCTACCACATCCGCGAAGCGGGATCGACCGCGGCGCAGGAGCTCGCGTTCACCCTGGCCAACGGCTTCGCCTACGTCGAGCTGGCGCAGGAGGCCGGCCTCGCGGTCGACGCGTTCGCGCCGCGGTTGAGCTTCTTCTTCAACGCCCACATCGACTTCTTCGAGGAGATCGCCAAGTACCGCGCGGCCCGCCGCATCTGGGCCCGGTGGCTGCGAGACCGGTACGGCGCCACCGACGAGCGGTCGATGACCTTGCGGTTCCACACCCAGACCGCCGGCGTCTCGCTCACCGCGCAGCAACCCGACGTCAACATCGCCCGCACCGCCATCGAGGCGCTCGCCGGTGTTCTCGGCGGTACGCAGAGCCTCCACACGAACTCGATGGACGAGGCCCTCGCCCTGCCAACCCCGAAGGCGGCGCGGATCGCGCTGCGCACGCAGCAGGTGATCGCCTTCGAGACTGGCGTGACCAACGTGGCCGATCCGCTCGGTGGTTCGTGGTTCGTGGAGGAGCTCACCGACGAGCTGGAGCGACAGGCCGAGGCGATCTTCGAGCACCTCGACCAGTCGGGCCACGGTTCGATCCTCGAAGGGGTCTACCGCGGCATCGACGACGGTTGGTTCCAGGGCGAGATCGCCGACGCCGCGTTCGACTTCGAGAAGCGCATCAACTCGGGGCGGCGCGTGGTGGTCGGCGTGAACGGCTTCACCGAGGGCAACGACACCGACCGCCTCGAGATCCTCAAGATCACCGCGGAGCAGGAACAGACCCAGATCAAGCGCCTCGGTCAGGTGAAGGCCGATCGCGACACCGACGCCGTCGCCGCAGCCCTGGCCCGCCTGGCCACCGAGGCCGCCGACCCCGAGGTGAACCTCATGCCGGCGCTGATCGACGCCGTCGGCGTGTACGTGACCGAAGGCGAGGTCATGAACACGCTCGCCACGGTGTTCGGCCGCTACGTCGAGCAACCGATGCTCTGACGAGGTCAGGGGTGGGTCGCCCAAGGCCCTCGGGCGGTGTCAGGCCGAGCCGCGCAGAGCAGGGGGAGGTTCGTGACGGTGCGTGTCATCTGGTCCAGGGACGAGTCGGGTGGTCAAGACCTCCAACCCGCGAACCGTGGCCTGATGCCGTTGCTGCGGGAAGTGCGGTGACAGGTAGTACCGATGGTGGTACCGTGACCGGCATGAGCGTGACGAAGCGATCAGTATCCATCGACGACACCGTGGCCAACCGCGTCGAGCGAGCAGCCGACGAGGATGGCAAGTCCTTCTCTGCGTGGCTCTCCAGTGCGGCGGAGGACAAGTTGCTCGTGCGTGACGGCCTTCGTGGTGTCCATGAGTGGGAGGCCGAGGCTGGGGCACTGACGGTTGAAGAGCGGGCGGCGGGGGAAGCCCTTCTCGACCGGCTGCTTGATGAACGTGCGGCGAAGAGCGCGTGAGCTCTGGGCTCACGTACGACACGGGCGCTCTGATTGCCGCCGAGAGGGACGATCGCCTCATGTGGTCCCTGCACCGTGCAGCAATCGCCCGCGGGTTGCCGCCGACGGTGCCTGCGGGTGTGCTGGCAGAGGCCTGGCGGGGCGGACCTCAGCATCGGCTCTCGATGGTGCTCAAGGGTTGCAAGGTCGAGGATCTGAGCGAGGCGCAGGCACGCCGGGTGGGAGCGCTTGTCGCCAAGTGCGGTCTCGATGACACCGTGGATGTGGCCGTGGCTGAAGGAGCCATGCGTCGCGATGATGCGGTTGTCACATCGAATCGAGCCCACATCAACCAAGTCGTGAGCGCTGTTCGCGGATCGGTCCCTATCCACGACGTTTAGCCGCGCGCCAGCTCGCTCACCGTCATCCCTTGGCCTTGATCGGAAGGGGATGGCGTAACAACTTGTGAGGTTCTCGAACGCGGTGGGTCGGTAGTGAGTCGTCAGGACTTCAGGACGGTTGACACGTCGAGCCTGGCCGCGTTCTCGCCGACGTCGAACCGATCGACCAGGCGGTACGACGC
>JBBQHT010000004.1:0-46004 GCA_038324235.1 Acidimicrobiales bacterium | reverse complement strand
TGCGCACCTGCCGGATCGCGCCCGCGCCCCCCGGGGCCGCGTCGCGCCACACCTGGGGCACGTGCTCGGCGACCCACGCCCGCACCGCCGCGACCGCGTCGGTCTGGCTGGTGCCGGCGTCGATGGCGACGGTCCGAGCCGGCGGAGCGGCCCGAGGGTGCGGTTGGTCGGCGCCGACCGAGACGTTCGTCATCGGATCAACGCCCTTGGAAGTTCGGATCGCGCTTGTCCCGGAACGCCGTGAGGCCCTCGCGGAAGTCCTCGCTGCGCGACGACAGCTCGAGGGCGAGCGCTTCGTGGTGGAGCTGCTCGTCGAGCGTGGTCGTGGCCGACGCATGGAGCAGCCACTTGGTGAGCCCGAGCGCGACGGTCGGCCCCGACGCCAGCTGATCGACCACCTCGGCCACCGCGGTGTCGAGCTCGGCGGCGGGCACCGCCTGGTGGACGACACCCCACGCCTCGGCTTCGCGGCCGTCGAGCGGCCGGCCGAGCAGTAGCAGCTGGCGGGCCCGCACTGGGCCCACCATCCGCGGCAACAGCCACGTGGCGCCGCTGTCGGGGGTGAAGCCCCGCGTGGTGAACGGCTCCCACAGGCGCGCATCTTCGGCGACGATCGCGACGTCCGACGCGAGCGCCAACTGGAAGCCGATCCCGGCGGCCCAGCCCTGCACGCGGCACACGATCGGCGTCTGCACGGTGGCCATGACGCTGATGAGGCGGTGCGCCAATGACGGCACGCGCCGCTGGATGCTGCCGACCCGCGGCCGGGGCGCGTCCGGCCCGCCGGCGTTGCGGGCGACGATGTCGGCACCCCCGCAGAAGTGGTCACCCGCCCCCGAGAGCACGATCGTCCGCACCGATTCGTCCCGACCGGCGCCGTCGATCGCGTCGATCAACGCCGCCATCATCTGATCGTCGATGGCGTTGCGCTTGGCCGGGCGGTCCAACGTCACCGCCAGCACCGGGCCGTCCTGGGTCACCGTGATGCCGTCGCTCGTGGCCCGGGTCTCGTCCTGCTCCTGGTCAGCCACGATCGAACCCCGTTCCCTCGGTGAACCCCGCGGCGATCGCGTCGAGCGTGTCCTGCAGATCGGTCGATCCGCCGGGTGCGTCGGGCAGGCGCACGGCACCGTGCTCACGGCTCGGCAACAAGATGGTGGCATGGCCGGGGGTGGTGAGCTCGCCTCGCTGGTTCTCGGCCACGAGGTCCACATCGACGGCGGGCCGGTCGCCCTCGGCGAGGTACTTCCGCACGATCGTGCCCCGGAGCCACTGCACGTCGCCGACGTAGTTGAACGCGCGGAACTGGCAGTCGAGCTTCCACAGCCAGGCGTCGTCGCCCATCCAGTCGGTGCAGAGGTGGATGAGCCACGTCTCGCGCATGCGCCCGTAGTCGAAGGTGGTCGGGTTGCCCGAGCGGCGCGCGAACTCCGGGTCCCAGTGCACGCGTTGCATCACGTCGGGGATGTTGAGATCGTCGCGGTGGAAGAAGCGCGGGATGCGTCGGCGGTTCTGGGCACCGAGGCGCAACGGTCGCACCCCGTAGAGGCCCATGCCCATCCCGACGTGCCAGCAGATGATGTCGGTGATCGTGAGCGGACCCTTGACCATCGGCCCGACCGCGTCGCCCTCGACCACGTCCTCCCACCAGCGCGTCTCGCGGCCGCGGGGACCCTCGGCCGCGTACTGCGCGTCGATCTCGGCGATCTGCTCGTCCGTGTACGGCACGAGCTCGATTGCCTCGTACTTCTTGCGTTCGCGGGCCTTCTGCCGTTCGGTGCGGATCATCAGCCGGTACTGCGCGGCGAGCACGCCGGCGCCGGCGGCGGCGTCGGCGTCGCGGAAGACCTGGCCGGTCCACTCGTGGATCGCCCGGCCAGCGAAGTCGCTCGGCTTGTCGAACACGCCGACCAGCGCGTTGCGGCGGGTGATCTGGCGACCGGGCCGCAGTGGGGCCCACCACTCCCGGGCGCTCGCCGAGTAGAAGGCGTGGACGCCGCGCAGTGGATCGCCCTTCATCAGGTCCTTCTTGTCGGACGCGACCTCGTCCACCTCGTCGTGGCCGATGAGCGTGTCGCCGCCCACCAGTGGCGGCGGGGCGATGGCTCCGCCCCACACCGTGCCCATCGCGTAGGTGTCGTCGCTCCACAGCGGGTTGTCGTCGCCGTAGGCCTCGGCGACGTGCCGGAACGAGTCCAGGGTGGGCACGCGGTAGTGCGGGGGCAGTGGGTGGGGCTCGGCGACGCCGATGCGGGCCCGCAACCGCGCCACGGCCTGGTCGGTGATCGCCGGCGACTCACTCATCGACCACTCCCCCGTTCGGTGAACACTGTTGGCACATTACACACAATTGAACCGTCGTTCACGCCAGTGCGCACGGCCTCCAGGATGCACGCTACGGTCGGGGCCCATGAGCGAACCGACGACCGACGATCAGGCCTCGACGCCGGGGCCGCGGCCCCCCGAAGGTGATTGGCTGGGCACGCCCTACCTGCTGTTCGAGCGCCGGGGGCCGTTGGCCGTGGTCACCGTGGACCGCCCCGAGGCGCGCAACTCGATGACCCCGGCCATGTACTTCGGGGTGCGCTACGCCATCGATCTGGTCAACCGGGACGACTCGTTATCGGGGCTGTTGCTGACCGGAACCGGTGACGTGTTCATCCCCGGCGGCGACCTCGGGGGCAACAACGTCGACGGCTGGGCCGACTTCCCGACGCTGTTCGGCATGGACGTCACCCCGTTCGACGCGGTGCGCAACTCGCGCAAGCCCGTCGTGTGCGCGGTCAACGGCATCGCCCAGGGCGGTGGCCTGATGATCGCGATGCTCGCGGATGTGACTGTGGCGAGCGACCGCTCGACGTTCCGGGCGCCCGAGCTGTTCCGCGGCATCGCGGACACCAACTACGGCCAGATCCTCCCCCGGCAGGTCGGCCCGGCCCGCGCCCGCGACATGCTCCTGACTGGGCGCACGGTCACCGCCGCCGAGGCCGAGGCCTGGGGCCTGGTGTCACGGGTGGTCCCCCACGACGAGCTGCTCGAGGTCGCGCTCGACGCCCTCGCCTGGTGCTGCCGGGCGGCGCCCGGGGCGCGTGCCGACGTGAAGCGCGTGATGGACGAGTTCTACGGCCACTACGACCGCATGGCCATGGACGCGAGCCTGGCGGGTCCGGAGCCGGTCGAGGGCTTCATGGCGTTCAAGGGGCGCCGCTCGCCGACGTGGGTGCACCCCGACCTGCAGATCGACGGGCGGCTCTGAGGTCGGGTCCAAGTCCGCGTTGGCACTAAAACAGGCCGATGACGAACACGGGTCTCAGCGACGACCAGGCGAGCGCGGTGCAGACCGAGATCGGGGCGATCTACGAGCGCTTCGCATCGATGACCGAGGGCGAGGTCGCCGACTACATCCCCGAGCTGGCCGGCGCTGATCCGGCGTCGTTCGGCATCGCGATCGTCGGCGTGCAGGGCCGGGTGTTCGAGGTGGGCGCCACGGCGGCGCCGTTCACCATCCAGTCGATCTCCAAGCCGTTCGTCTACGGGATGGCGCTCGAGGACCATGGCCGCGACGGGGTGCTCGAGCACGTCGGGGTCGAGCCCTCCGGTGAGGCGTTCAACGCGATCGAGCTCGACGAGGTGTCGAACCGTCCGTTCAACCCGATGATCAACTCCGGCGCCATCGCCACGACGGCGCTCGTCGCCGGCGACGACCACGTGGCGCGCCTGCACCGCATCCTGCGCGGCTTCGGGGCCTACGCCGGCCGGGACCTGCAGGTGGACAGCGCCACGTTCTTCTCCGAGCGCGCCTCGGGCGATCGCAACCGCGCGATCGCCTACCTGATGAAGAGCTCGGGCATGCTCGATGCCGACATCGAGCCGCTCCTCGAGCTGTACTTCCAGCAGTGCTCGGTGCTCGTCACCGCCCACGACCTGGCGGTCATGGGCGCGACGCTCGCGAACGGCGGCCTCAACCCGATCACCGGCGAGCGGGTTCTCGCCCAGCGCTACGTGAAGGATGTGCTCAGCATCATGTTGTCGTGCGGCATGTACGACTACTCCGGCGAATGGGCCTATCGGGTCGGGGTGCCGGCCAAGAGCGGCGTGAGCGGCGGCATCGTGGCGGTGCTGCCGGGGCAGGCCGGGATCGCGGTGTGGTCCCCGGCGCTCGACGCCAAGGGCAACAGCGCCCGGGGCGTGGCGGTCTTCGAGGAGCTGTCGTCGCGCTTCAGCCTCCACTTCCTCGAGTCGCTGTTCCACAACAACACGATCGGCCACGCCATCGCCCGGTCCCAGCCCGACGCCTGACCGAGCCCACCGCTCGGGTGACGGAACCGCCGGCCGTCAGGCCGGCGGGGGGCAGCGCAGTTCGCTGAGCGTCGGAGACGGCGGCTGTCATGCCCACCAGTGTCTCAGGTTCGGGCCCGGCGGTGTCCGAGGCCCGTTCAGGGCACGAGGGTGAAGGCGTCGCAGTGCGCGGGTCGCACGACGCGGAAGTCGCGTGGGTTGATCGTGGCGACGGTGGTGATCTTGAGTCGTTCCGCCATGGCGATCACCGCGGCGTCAACGAAGCCCAGGTCCATGTCCGTGTAGCGCTCCACCAGCTCGCTGGCGCGTTGGTAGTCGACCGGTGTGCATTCCTCGATGGTGGGATCACCCGCCGCGAGCGACGCCAAGAAGGCGGCCTCGGCGGCGGGCCCCAACCGACGGCCGATCAGCCAGCACACTTCCACGACGACTGGGGCCGGGACCACGACGGCTTCGGTGCTCGCGTCGAAGAACTCGGTGCAGGCCTCGTGGTGAACGTCGCTGCTGTCGGCGAGAGCGACGAGCGGCCCGGTGTCGCAGATGATCACGAACCGAACTCGGCGCGGCGGATCGCCTTGTAGTTCTCCGAGAGATGCCCGTCACCGGACGCGCCCAACCCGACGAACCCGAAGCGATGCCGACCAGCGGCCGGCGCGGGAACGTTCGCGGCCAACACTTCGCGGGCCAACTCGTCGGGCTCGACACCGCGCTCAGCCGCGACCCGCTCAACGCGCGCCGCGAGCTCGTCGGTGAGGACCACGGTGACCGTCATGGCGGCAAGTGTAAGCCCTCCTCCCCGCCGACCACGTGCCACCCCCAGCGGGTGCCCCCCGGAGCACCCATGGCCCTCGGCGAACGCATTCGCCAACTCCGCACCGAAAACCGCTGGTCCCAAGGCGAACTCGCCGAATGCATCGGCGGCGACGGCGGCCAGATCGGTCGTGTTCACGAGGTCATAGGCATGGGTGGTGACACGAGTTCCGCGGCGGCCCTTTACAGCTCGTCGAGCGGGCGGCGGTCCTCGATCTGGGGTTGGCGCCCGGCGCGCATCGGGCTCAAGGGCGCCTCGACCAGCAGCGAGCGGCGCCAGTCGGCCCCCATCGCCGTCACCGTCATGCGCCACCCGGCCAAGGGCCCGTCACCCAGCCATGCCTGCTCGAGCGTCGCCCAGGTCGGCCAGTCCGGGATCGCCCAGAACACGACGCACTCGGAGTCGTTCACCATGGCGACGGTGAAGGCGCCGACGAGCTCGATGCCGAGCTCGGCCATCGCCGCGACGCCTTCGGCGCGGAGCGACGCGAGGTACTCGCGGCGGCGCCCGATCGGCACCGTGACCAGCTCGTGCGCGTACAGCTGCCCGCGCACGCCGTCGGCCAGCAGGTCGTCGATCGGGCGGGTCCAGGGTTCGGGCACGAGGATCCGGTCCACGCCGCCGCGGCGCAACGACGCGGCGACCGCCCACCACTCGGCGAGGGCGGGATCCTGGAGGGTGGCGTGGGTGAACTCGTGCTCGAAGTTCGCGACCAGTCCGTCCCAGCCATCGAGCTCCCACATGTTCACGACCTCGGGCCAGTGGCCGGTGGACCCGACCGTGCCCCACACGCCGTAGCAGAGCTGGTTGCGCTCCTCCCGCGCGGCGGGGCACCAGTTGGCGGTCATGTGGTGCATGTAGCGGGCCCGGTTGTGCCCGATGATGTCGATCAGCTCGTGGATGTAGACCTTGGAGTTGGCCGCCCGCGGCCGGTCGACCACCTCGCCCGGACCAGTGCCTGCGGGCTCGGTCGTGCTCATGTCGCCTCCCGGGCGGTCGATCATCTCCGCGCGTCTGACGACGGCATTCAGATCTTCGAACTATAGTTCACCGAATCGGATCTGGATTCGAAGCTTCGTGCTCGGCCGGATCATCCCGTCGGAAGGACGAGCCCATGCAGGCCGAAGACCTCATCCTGATCAGTGTGGACGATCACCTGGTCGAGCCGCCCACCATGTTCGACGCGCACATCCCGGCCGCCTTCCGCGACCAGGCGCCGAAGGTCGTGCGCACCAAGGACGGGTCCGACGTCTGGAAGTTCAACGGCGCCACGATCCCGAACATCGGGTTGAACGCCGTCGCCGGCCGCCCGAAGGAGGAGTACGGCATCGAGCCGACCGCCTTCGACGAGATCCGTCCCGGTTGCTACGACATCCACGAGCGGATCAAGGACATGAACGCCGGCGGCATCCTCGGTTCGATGTGCTTCCCGTCCTTCCCCGGCTTCAGCGGGCGGCTCTTCGCCGCGGCGGAGGACAAGGACCTCGCCCTGGCCGTGGTCCGGGCCTACAACGACTGGCACGTGGACGAGTGGTGCGGCGCATATCCGGGCCGCTTCATCCCGATGGGCCTGCCCATCTTGTGGGACCCCCAACTGGCCGCGGACGAGGTGCGGCGCCTGGCGCACAAGGGCGTGCACTCGATCACCTTCACCGAGAACCCGGCCACGCTCGGCTACCCGAGCTTCCACGATCCGCACTGGGACCCGCTGTGGAAGGCCCTCTGCGATGAAGATGTCGTGCTCTCGATCCACCTCGGATCATCGGGCAAGCTCGCGATCACCGCGCCCGATGCGCCGGTCGATGTGATGATCACGCTGCAGCCGATGAACATCTGCGCCGCGGCGGCGGACCTGTTGTGGTCGCGGGTCATCAAGGAGTTCCCGGCCATCCGGATAGCGCTGTCCGAGGGGGGCACGGGCTGGATCCCGTACTTCCTCGACCGCCTCGACCGCACCTACGAGATGCACCGCTCGTGGACCGGGCAGGACTTCGGCGACCAGGTGCCGAGCGAGGTGTTCCGGGACCACTTCCTCACTTGCTTCATCGCCGATCCGGTCGGCATCCGGCTGCGCGGCGACATCGGCATCGACAACATCGCGTGGGAGTGCGACTACCCGCACTCGGACTCGTCGTGGCCGTACGCCGCCGAGGAGTTGGCCACGGTCGCGGCCGAGGTGCCCGATGACGAGCTCAACAAGATCTCGTTCGAGAACGCGGCGCGGTGGTACTCGTTCGATCCGTTCGCGCGGCGCACCCGCGAGCAGTGCACGGTGGCGGCGCTGCGCGCCGAAGCCGTCGGGCACGACGTGTCGATCCAGGCTCGCGACAAGGGCCGCTTCGAACGGCAGAAGGGCGTCGACATCGGCGAGCTCGCCGGCAAGGCCACCGCCTGAACGACAACCACCCGCCAACCTGTCGGCATCGCCGTCGCTCCCACGACGCCTTGGCCCACAGGTTCGCGGGGTGAACCGAGCAGCTACCACGAGGGGAAGGTCGTCATGACCGAAGCAGTGATCGTTTCCGCCGTCCGCACGCCGATCGGCCGCGCGCACAAGGGCACGCTCAAGGACGTCGATGCGTTCACACTCGCGCAGGTCGCGGTCGGTGCCGCGTTCGAACGGTCGGGCATCCCCGCAGCCGACGTGGATGATCTCGTGGTCGCCGAGTCGCTGCAGGGCGGGGGCGTCATCGCCCGCTACACCGCCGTCGCGCTCGGCATGCCCAGCGTGCCGGGACTGGCGGACAACCGGCACTGCGCGGCCGGCCTGAGTGCCGTGCAGATCGCGGCGGGCGGCATCCGCGCCGGTATGGACCACGTGGTGATCGCCGGCGGCACCGAGAGCCTGAGCAGAATGCCGATGCCCCGCAAGCGCCTGGCGCCGGGGGGCGATCTCGAGCTGTGGATGTCCCCGAGCCATCCCGAGACACCCGACGCGCCCGCGTTCGACACGTCGATCACCGTCGGCGAGAACACCGCTCGCGAGATGGGACTGACGCGCCAGGACTGCGACGAGTGGGCCGCCTACTCCCAGGACCAGGCGCTCGCGTCGATCGACGGCGGGTTCTTCGACGCCGAGATCGTGCCCGTCGCGGTCCCTCAGGCCGATGGCACCACGTTGTCGTTCGCGACCGACGAGCATCCGCGGCGCGGCACCACCGTCGAGTCACTGGCGGCGCTGTCGCCGTTGCACCCCGAGATCGACGGCTTCACGGTGACCGCCGGCAACGCGGCCGGCCTCAACGATGCGGCAGCGGCGATGGTCCTCACGAGCGACGACTACGCGGGCGCGCACGGCCTCACGCCCCTCGCTCGGATCGTCTCGTGGGCCTCGGTCGGGCTCGAGCCCGCCCGCACGGGCCTCGGGCCGACCCTCGCGATCCCCAAAGCGCTTGAGCGTGGCGGTCTGACCCTCGGCGACGTCGACCTGTTCGAGGTCAACGAGGCGTTCTGCTCGGTCACCGTGGCGACCATCCGCAAGCTGGGCATCGATCCGGCGATCATGAACGTCAACGGCAGCGGCTGCAGCCTCGGACACCCGATCGCGGCGACCGGTGCGCGCATGGTGGTGACGATGCTCCACGAGCTGCGCCGCCGTGGGCTCACGACGGGCTGCGTGGCGATGTGCGCCGGCGGCGGCATGGGCTCGGCCCTCGTCCTCGAGCTCCTGTAGATCGACCCAGATCTCGAGATCTGTACGGATCTGGTGCTGCATTGCGGCTGAGGGCCGACCGATCGCGGTGGCGGTGGGAGTCCGAGATCTGTACGGATCTGGTGCTCGATAGCGCGCTGACGGCCGACAGATCGAGGTCGCGGTCGCGGTGGCGGTGCGGTCAGGTGATGGTGGAGCTGACGACGGTGATGGGGCCGCTGCCCAGGTAGAAGATGCCCGGGAACCCGGCGGTCTGGAACCCGTCGTTGGGGTTCCGGGCCAGCGTCGAGGTCTCGATGCGCATCGTGCCGGTGCGGTTGTTGCTGACGAAGAAGATGGCGCCGCCGCCCTCGTTGGCGTGGTTGTCCGAGATCACGCTGCCGGCGACGCGCAAGGTGAACACGTTGCCGTCGAGGTAGATCCCCGCACCGCTCCCGCCGCCGGGCGTCCCGGCCCGGGCGGGGTTCGCGCCGTGCCCCACGGCGCTGTTGAAGCTGATGACGCTGTTGAGCACGACCCACGACACGCCGATGCTGCTCAGCGCGCCCCCGTTCGAACACGTGTTGCCCTGGCCCTGGGCGCCGCCGAACGTGGAGTTGACCACGTACACCGGAAGTCCCTGGGATTGGCTCAGCACTCGCACGGCGGCGCCGCCGACATCCGGACCGGTCAGGTCGCACCGGTTGCGCAGGAACCGGGAGCTCACGATCTTGAACCGGCCGCCCCGCACGAAGATGGCGCCGCCACCGCCACCATCGGTGGTCTGGCCGGTTGAGTTGCCGTCGACCATCGTCAGGTTCTGCACGGTCAACCGCGGCGTGTCCTGGTCCTGGCAGTGCGACGTGGTCCAGACCTGGGCCTGGTCGCAGGTGTTCATGTACAGGATCCGGCGCTGGCCCCCGCCGCTGAGGGTCACCTTGCCGCCGCCGTCGATCACGATGTCAGGGCCGGTGTTGTTGAAGACCTTGGCGGTCGCGCTCATGGTGATCGTGATGGCGCTGGCGCCGCAGTTGAACGTGATGATCCCCCCGAGCGCGACGGCGCTCACGACGGCCGCGGACGTACAGCTGGCGGGGGTGCCGTCACCGATGACCCGCGTCGGGTGCGAGGTGTCCACCGCCCGGGCCTCGACCGGCACCGTGGCGCCCCCGCCCGGGTTGCCGACCGCGGGCAGACAGGCCACGCCGGCGAGGAGCAGGACCGCCGGCAGCACGATCATCGGGAGCCGGCGGATGGCGAGCAGGCGCGTGCGGTTCATCGTCATCGCATCGGCACGCGCGGCGGTGGACCTGAACGGCCTTGTCGCATCGCCGTCATCCGTCGGGGGTGACCGTCCCGCCACCGGCGGACAGCAACAGCGTGGCGAACTGGGCCGCGATGGCCTCGTGCCCCGGTCCGCGGGGATCGATCGACACCTGGAGCACCAGCCCGTTGGCCACCGCGATGATCAGGGCCGCCATCGCGTCCGGATCGATCCAGGCGGGGGCGAATCCGGCGTCGACCAGCTCCTGCATGCGCGTGCGCAGGAGCCGGCGGATCTTCTGGAGGAGCGTCCGCGCCGTGCGGGCATAGGGCCCCGGCCGGGTGGCCGCCACGAGGGCCTCGAGGTACAGCGGGGCGTCACGGCGGTGGGCGTCGAAGTCGGCGGTCAGCTGCGCGATCGCCGCGAGCATGACGCTGACCTGGTCGCCTTCGCGGCCGAGCACCGTCAGGGCGGGTTCGAGACGCTGGCGCAACTCGTCGAACAGCGCGTGAGCGATCAGGTCCTCCTTGGACCCGAAGTGATACGTGATGGCCGCGAGGTTGGCGCCCGCCGCGGCGGTGATGTCGCGGGAGGTGGCGCCCGCCAGGCCCCGATCGCGCACGATGTCGCGAGCGGCCCGCACCAGGTCGTCGCGGGTACTGGTCTCGCGCTGGCTCTTCGAGCGCCGTTGGTTGGAGGAAGTAGTCATACAGCCGTATGATCATACAGGACGAACCCAGAGGAGATCACTGTGCGTGTTGCCGTCACCGGATCCAGCGGACTCATCGGGAGCGCACTGGTCACGCGCCTGGAAGCCGCCGGGCACACCGTCATCAGGGTCGTGCGGCGGCCCACCACCCCTGGCCAGGGGGCGATCACCTGGGACCCGGACGCCGGCACCATCGATCGGGCCGGTCTCGAGGGCATCGAGGCGGTGATCCACCTCGCCGGTGCCGGCATCGGTGACAAGCGCTGGAGCGATGAGCGCAAGCGCGTGATCCTCGAGAGCCGCACGAAGGGCACGGCGCTGCTCGCCGAGGCCCTCGCCGGCCTCGAGCAGAAGCCCGCGGTGCTCATCAGCGGATCGGCGATCGGCTACTACGGCGACCGCGGCGACGAGGTCGTGACCGAGCAGAGCCGTGCGGGCGAGGGGTTCCTGGCCGACATCTGCGTGCAGTGGGAGGCCGCTGCCACCCCGGCGATCGACGCCGGCATCCGGGTCGCCTTCGCCCGCACCGGGATCGTGTTGAGCGGCGCCGGCGGGGCGCTCGCCAAGATGCTGCCCCTGTTCCGGTTCGGCGTGGGCGGCCCGTTCGGCGCCGGCCGGGACTGGTGGAGCTGGATCACCCTCGCCGACGAGATCGATGCGCTCGTCTTCTTGCTGGACCACGACATCGAGGGTCCCGTGAACCTCACGGCGCCGAACGCGGTGCGCAACAAGGAGCTGGCCAAGACGCTCGGCCACGTGCTCTCACGGCCGAGCCTGCTGCCGGTGCCTGCGTTCGGGCCCAAGCTGCTGCTCGGGGGCGAGCTCGCCGAGGCGCTGCTCTTCACCAGCGCCAACGTGAAGCCCACGGTGCTCGAGGCGGCCGGCTACCCGTTCGGTGCCGACCAGCTCGAAGCGGGCCTGCGCTCGGTCCTGGACCGCCCGGCCGCCTGAGCGT
Organism: Acidimicrobiales bacterium; assembly: GCA_038324235.1. GTDB lineage: Bacteria > Actinomycetota > Acidimicrobiia > Acidimicrobiales > Acidimicrobilacustridaceae > JBBQHT01. The sequence goes on along the minus strand of JBBQHT010000004.1, from coordinate 34,335 downwards.
GAAGGGGGCGGTGCGGCCGACCGCGTCGGCTGACCCGCGGTCGTGTGCGAGACCGCGTCGATCCGCCGCCGCGCGAGATCACCGGGCGGTCAGGCCTCGATGAAGATGCACTCGCCGGGGCACTCCTCGGCGGACTCGACGACGCCGTCGAGCTGGTTGTCGGGCACGGCCACGAGGCCGCCGGGACCACCCGGATCGCTCTTCACGCCCGAGCCGTCCTTCACATAGGCCAGGCCGTCGTCGAGCAGCGTGAACACCTCGGGGGCGATCTCGGCGCAGATGCCGTCGCCGGTGCACAGATCCTGATCAATCCAGACGTTGTAGCCCATTGGCTCCTCATTCGTTCTCGGGTCGAGACCTGGCATTCTTGCGCATCGCCCGCGTGCGCTGAAATCGGCCGTCCTCGCTACGCTCCGGACCATGACGAACCCCCCGACGATGGCCCAGGTGCTCGCCGGCGTCACGGCGAGCCAGATCCGCCTCGAACAGACGGTGGCGGCGCTCACGCCTCCCGATCTCACGGCACCCTCGGCGTTGCCCGGCTGGACGCGGGCCCACGTGCTCAGCCACCTCGTCCACAACGCCGAGAGCCAGGTCGGCATGCTCGACGGCGCGCTGCGCAACGAGGTCGTCGCCCAGTATCCCGGCGGCGACGAGCAACGCGCCGCCGACATCGAGCGGGGCGAGTCGTGGGATCTGGCCACGATCCAGGCGAACCTGGCCGACGCGCACGCCGCGTTCCTGGCGGCGGCCGCGGCGCAGTCGCCGTCAACCTGGGCCCGACTGTCGAGCAGCCGGATCGGCGAGCGCCCCACGTGGACGGTCCCGTTCGGACGCTGGCGCGAGGTGGAGATCCACCGGGTCGATCTCGATCTCGCTGTCGAACCGGCGGGCGCCGATCGCCTGAGCCCGGCGTTCGTCGATGTCTTCCTCCCGCCCGAGTTGGCCCGCCTCGCGGGCCGCCTGTCCGTCACCGATGCGACCGATGCGACGGATGTGACGGATGTGACGGATGTGACGGATGTGATGGATGCGGCAACACCGGCGGATGCGGCGGCCGCGCGCACCTGGACCGGCACCCGGTCCGAGCAATTGCTGTGGCTGCTCGGCCGCCGGGCGCCCACGGTCGCGCTCGCGATCGGCGGGAAGCCAGTCGCGCAGCACGACCTCACACCGTGGGCCCAGGCGATCTGGATGCCGAGCGAGGCCCCCGTCGATCTGGCCACCTGACGGACGCCGACCACGCCGACGCCCCTGTGCGGCACGCGGACCCAGGCGGCGCGCGGACCTGACCGGGCAGACCTGACAGTGCCGAGAGCACCATGCCAAGCTGTGCCGATGACCACCGCAGACCCCGGCAGCAACCGTGAAGCGGACCTCGAAGGGGTCGAGATCATCACGCTCGAGGCCCGTGCGGTCGACGAGATGGTCGGCAAGATCCGCGCCGCGGCCGCGGTGCCCGAGGCGGCGGCGGCGGTCGAGGCGTGGCGGGCGGCGCACGGTGACGAGCACTGGCGGGACCGGGGCCATGACCACGCCGTGGTCGGCGAGACGCTGATGTACCTGCACGACGCGCCCGACGGCATGCTCGTCCCGCACGCGACCTACCCGGATGGCACCGAGAAGATCTACACCGACGTCGAGCACGCCGAATCCCTCTTCTGAACGATCCCCGGGCTGCTTGTTGACGGCGGTCGCCGCTGCCGGAACCTCCCGGCTGGATGCAGCGACGCGCGAATCGCCCTATGCTCCGCGGGAGCGCGGGAGCGGCCCATGGGCGCAGAACGGCCAGTGCAGAGTGAGTACGAGGTCATCCGGCGGCTGCTGACCACGTCGCCGGTGGTGCTCTGCGCCGGGACCATCCCCGAGGTGGACCACGACCAGCTGGTCGCCGCCGACGAGCAGGCGTTGTCCTACCTGAGCCCGAACGTCCAGCAGTTCCTCGGGCTGCACGCCGCCAACCTCGAACAGCTCCGGGCCCAGCTGTCCGAGCGCATCCACCCCGACGACGTCGCGGCTCACCGCCGGGCCGAGGCGGACGCCTTCGGTTCCCGTCCCGTCCACCTGACCGCGTCGTTCCGCATGAAGGGTGAGGGCGAGGTGTACCGGCGGGTGCGCACGTTGCTCGACGAGGACCCGGAACATCCGGGCCTGCTCCAGGGCTACGTCTTCGACGAGTTCGATCAGGGTCGGGCCGAAGACGAGCTGCGCGAGCACGAGGCGCTCCTGCAGCAGATCGTCGACAACGCCGGTTCCACCATCTTCGTCAAGGACCTCGCCGGCCGCTTCCTGCTGGTGAACGCCTCGCTCGCTCGGGTGCTCGGTCGGAGCGCGACCTCGTTGCTCGGCGATGCGTTCCCGCCCGAGGACGGATCGGTCGACCCCGACATCGACGACGAGGTGGTGGCGAGCGGGCGACGGGTCGCCTTCGATCTCACGCGGGCGGTCGACGGCATGCCCCGGCACTTCCTCGGCGTGAAGTTCCCGCTGCGCGACACGCACGGCAACATCAACGCCATCGGCACGATCTACACCGACGTCACCGAGCGCAAGCAGGCCCAGCTCGACGCCGAGGAGGCCCACGCCCAGGCCGACGACGCGCGGATCCAGGCCGAGGAGGCGCGCCGGCAGGCGGAGCAGGCGCGGGACCGCGCCCTGGCCGCGAGCCAGGAGAAGACGGCGTTCCTCTCGCGGATGAGCCACGAGCTGCGGACGCCGCTGAACTCGATCATCGGCTTCGGCCAGCTGCTCGAGCAACGCGAGCTCGCGGCCGAGGAGCAGGAGTGGGTCGGGCACGTCGTGCGGGCCGGTCAGCACCTGCTCGACCTCATCGACGAGGTGCTCGATCTCACCCGCGTCGGCCCGGGCCAGAAGGCCGTCCGGCTCCCCCCGGTCGATCTCCACGACCTCGTGGTGACCACCATCGGTCTCGTGCAACCTGCGGCGGCGGCCCGGTCGATCTCCATCGTGGCGCAGGCTCGTGACGGGCGGGCGGTGTGGGCCCTCGCGGATCGGCCGCGCACGGTGCAGATCCTCTTGAACCCGCTCACCAACGCCATCCTCTACAACTTCGAGGCCGGGACGGTCGAGGTGACCGCGCGGAGCGCCGATCGTGATCGAGTGGAGCTCGCGGTCCACGATCGGGGGCCGGGCATCCACGCCGACCTCCTCGGGCGGGCCTTCGAACCGTTCGATCGGCTCGGCGCCGAGCACCGGGGCGTGGAAGGCACGGGCATGGGCCTCGCCCTGTCGCGCGGCCTCGCCGAGGAGATGGGCGGATCGCTGACGGTCACCTCGACACCCGGCGCAGGCACGACCTTCACGCTGTCCCTGCCCGCGGCGTCCGAGCCGGTCCGCAGCGCACCGGCGACGCGAGAGGCGACGCCGGCAACGGTGTCCTCGCCGCCCATCACCGTGCTCTACATCGAAGATGACGTGGCCAATGTGCAGCTCATGGAGCGCGTCCTGCAACGGCGTCCGTCGATCGCGATGTTGACGGCCATGCGCGGTCGCATCGGCCTTGACATCGCGAGTCGGGAGCAGCCCGACGTGATCATGGTCGATCTGCACCTGCCCGACATCGACGGCTACCAGGTGGTGCGCCTGTTGCGCCGCAACCCGACCACCGCGACCATCCCGATCGTCGTGGTCAGCGCCTACGCCTCCCCGGCCCGCCGGGCGGAACTGCTCATCGAAGGGGTCAAGGAACACCTGACCAAACCCATCGACATCGACCACGTGCTCGACGTGATCGAGCGAGTCGTGAACGGAGCATCCGCACGGCCATGAACGAGAACCCCCATGCGCAGGCGCACATCCTCATCGTCGACGACGAGGAGGCCAACCTGGTCCTGCTCCGGAACATGTTGCAGCGGGCCGGGTACGACAACATCGAGACGATCGGTGATTCGGCGGCCGTCATCGGGCGGTTCACCGAGGATCCCCCCGACCTCATCCTGCTGGACCTCCACATGCCGGCGCCCGACGGCTTCGCGTTGCTCAAGGAGTTCCGGACGCTGACCGCGGCCGACGAGATCATCCCGATCCTGGTGCTCACCGCCGACGTCACCGATGACACCCGTGAGCTCGCGCTCGACCTCGGCGCCCACGACTTCCTGACCAAGCCGTTCCGCTACGCCGAGCTGCTGCTCCGCTCGCGCAACTTGTTGAACACGGGCTCGGTGCACACCCGGGTCCGCGACCACGATGCCGATGTCACGCGACAGCTCGAGACCCGCACCCGCGCCGAGCGAGCCGACCGGGATCGTCGCGCCGAGATCTCCGAGCGCATCGACGCGCTCGTGGCCGGCGACGGGCTCACCGTCTTGTTCCAGCCCGTCGTCGACTTGCGGGAGGGCACGATCGTCGGGGCCGAGGCGCTGTCGCGCTTCGCCGGCGAACCGCCGCGACCGCCCGACGAGTGGTTCCTCGAGGCCGGCGAGGTCGGCCGCACGGTGGAGCTCGAGCTCTACGCGATCCGACTCGCGACAGCGCAGTTCGATCAGTTCCCCGACGACACCTTCCTGTCGGTCAACGCCTCGGCCGAGACCTTGCTCTCACCGGGGCTCGACGAGGCCCTCGACAACGTCCCCGGGTGGCGACTCGTCGTGGAGCTGACCGAGCACCAGCCGATCGTCGACTACGACGACGTGGGTCGGGCCGTCGAGCTGCTGCGTGACCGCGGCATCCGGCTCGCCGTCGATGACACCGGCGCCGGCTTCGCGAGCCTGCACCACATCCTGCGGCTCGGCCCGGACATCATCAAGCTCGACCGCGCGCTCATCACCGGGGTCGACACCGATCCGGTGCGGCGTTCCCTGGTCACCTCGCTGGTCCACTTCGGGACCGAGACGGGCACGCAGCTCATCGGCGAGGGCATCGAGACCGAACAGGAGCTGCAGGTGCTGCGGGCGCTCGGTCTCCCCTTCGGGCAGGGCTTCCTGCTGGCTCTCCCGGCGCCGCTGCCGTTGCAGGTGGCGGCGGTGCGGGCGTTGCGGGTGCCGGTGCCGGCGCGCGCCGAGCGGGGTCGACTGCCCCTGGCCGACGGGTCCGCGGCCTCCGCGATCCACGACGGGCCCATGCAGGAGGTCAGCGCCGCCGCGCTGCGCGTCCAGCTCCTCCAACAGCGCACGACCGACGAGGCGACGAGGCTGGAGCTCGCCCTGACGCTCGACGCGCTGCAGCTGGCGGCCGCCGAGCTCAGCGAGATCGTGGCCGAGCTCGAAGCCGACCCGTGAGGCGACCGCGGCGCTGACCCGCGGTCCCGGGCTCCCCCGCTTCCGGGCTCCCCCGCTTTCGGGCTCCCCCGCTTTCGGGCGTACCGGGTCACCGGGCTACCGGCGCGGGAGCTCGGCGTTGGCGCGGGCGACGGCGCGGGCGCGGGCGAGCTCGAGCGAGGGTGACGAGCCGAGCCGCAGCCGGGTCAGGGTCTGGTGCGCGGTGGCGGCCGCCTGGGCTTCGCCGTCGGCGCGCAGCGCGTCCCCCAGCACGGACTGGTGCGACCGCGCGAAGGGCTTGGTCCCGGCGGTTGGCGGCTCGGCGACGGGCTCGGCGGTTGCGGTCGCTCCGTCGATCTCGCGCAGGAGGGGCAACGGCCCCGGCCGCGACAGGTAGTACCCCTGCCCGACCTCCACCCCGAGCTCCCGCAGCTGGTCGAGCTCGTCCTGGGTCTCGATCCCCTCGGCCACGAGGATGGCATCGATCTCGGTCGTGAACATGACCAAGGCGCTGATGAGGGCCCGCCGGGCGGGATCGGTGTGGATCCCGTCGATGAGCGTACGGTCGAGCTTGACGATGTCGGGACGCAGGTCCAGGATCCGCTGCAGCCCGGCGACACCGCTGCCCGGGTCGTCGATGGCCAGGCGGACGCCTTGGGCTCGCAGCGGCGCCAGGGCTTCCACGAGCGGCCGGTAGTCCGTCACGTGGTGGTGCTCGGTCAGCTCCAGCACGATCCGCTCGAGCGGCGTGCCTTCGAGGGCCGTCACGAAGGCCGGCGACCGGGCCACGTCGGGCGAGACGTTCATCGAGAGGTGGACATCGGCCGGGAGGCTCGCCAGCTGGGCGAGCGCGGCCCGGATGGCGGCGAGCTCGAGTTGCAGGGCCAGGCCGAGGCGTCCCGCCTGGCTGAACCACGCCGCGGGCGACTGGATCGGGGTGCACGAGAAGCGGGCGAGGGCCTCGGCGCCGATCGAGCGACCCGAGACCAGATCGAAGATCGGCTGGAAGACGACGGTCAGGTGCTCGCCGCCGATGACTGCCTCGATCTGGTCGGTCAGGCGTTTGCGCTCGGCTCGATCCATCGGGGTCTCGAACTCCTCGCGATCGATCTCCGAGCGCAGGACGCGGTTCTCACGCTGGAGCTCGAGGCGCGCGGCGCGATCGTCGAGGATCTTGCGGATCCGCACGACGAGCTCGGTGCGATCGTGGACTGTCGTGAGGGCATCGCGCGCCCCGGCCTCCAGTGCATGGCGGACCGACTCGGGCGTTGACGCCTCGGTGATGACCATGACCGGCACCGGATCGTGGGCCGGCATGTCGTCGTGGAGCGCAGCGATGGTCTTGTCGAGGATCGCGTCGGACACCTCCAGCAGGACGAGGTCCGGGCGGAAGCGGGCGAGGCACTCCGCGACCGCAGCACCGAAGACCGGGACCGAGGCGGCGACGAACCCGGCGTCGCTCAAGAACCGTCGCAGTGGGGTCCCGGCCACGCGGGTGCCCTCGAAGATCACCAGGACCCGTCCGTTGTCCGTTGCTACGCCCATGGTGCAGTGACCGCCTCTGTCATCGTCGCCCGAATTGCGCACGTTCTCGAACGCGATATCGGCACGGCCAACGGGTGATAGGTCACCTGTTTGGGCACTTCGACGTGGTCCCGACGGCTCTTGCCGCTCAGGTCTCGGGCAGCGAGACGATCCCTTCGCGCAGCGCGATGGCGACGGCCTCGAGCTTGGAGTGCGCATCGAGCTTCTCGAGGATGCCCCGCACGTGGGACCGCACGGTGTGCGGGCTCACGAAGAGGCTCTTGGCGATCGACGCCGTCGTCTGACCGTCGGCCAGGTGGCGCAACACCTCCAGCTCGCGGGCCGAGAGCTGGGTGGGAGAGCCCTGATCACGGCGATGGCCGGCGGCGCGCAGCAGGTCCGTGTCGCTGAACACGGCGCCCCCGTCGTAGGCCCGGCGCACCGCTCGGACGACATCGTCGACCGTGGCGGTCTTGCGCAGGAAGCCGTCACACCCCTCGACGATCGCCCGTCGCACGATCTCGTCCGAGCCACTCCCGGTCAGGATGATCGTGCGCAGCTCGGGCTGCTCCTTCTTGAGCTCGACCGCACAGGTGACACCGTCCCCGGACGGCAGGGCGAAATCCATCAGGACCACGTCAGGGCGGACCTCCGCCACGACTGTGCGCGCCACCGTCACGTCGTTGGCCCGACCGACCACCTGCATGTCTGGCTCGTTGTCGATCACCGCGACGAGCCCATCGCCGACCATCTGGTGATCGTCGACGATCACCACTCGTATCAGGGGCGGGGGTCCACCTGGGTCTTCTGGTGCATGCTCGCCGTTCATGAGCTCCACCCTCATCGTGCGAAACGGCCATCCCGCAGGCCTATGACCCTACATCCAGCAACACCAACCTCGCGTGAGCTCGCGTCGGGCGCACGATCAGCCGCCAGGTCGTGGAGGCCCCATGCCCGGGAGACGGCGGCGGATCGGCGTGCGTCGCCGGCCGCGCGGGGCGCGGCCGACGAATGCACATCCCGCCAGTCGATGACTGGCTCGCGCGACCGGGGTCGCGTACCACCACTCCTCCGGTGTGCGATCTGGTGCGGGAACGGGGTGATCCGTACCTGCCGGTCCCAGCACACCCGACGCGGGCCGCCCTGGCAACCATCGCGACCGAACTTGGCACGAATTGCGTAGGGAAATCGGTGGGCCGGAGCCCGGGCGCGCCCACCGCGGTCCCATTGCCACGCCTCGGGGTCGCCCGGGGTCGCCCGGGGTCGCCCGGCGTCTCCTCGTCAGTCGGCTGACCCAGGTCGAGCGGGCGCCCGGCCCGGGCACAGGCGCCGGCCCGGCCACGGCCACCGCCAGGCCTGGCTGATCACCTCGAGGGGCGCGCCAGGATGCGGTGGCCGACCTGCTCGGCCGCCCAGGGCAGCGCCACCGACGCCGCCGTCGCGGTCAACGCCGCGTTGGTGGCGGTGGCCCACCCGACCGGACCGAGCGGTCGGCAGCCGAAGAACTGGCTGACCCCGGGCGTCTGGATGATCACGACCAACGCGCCGACGCTCACCGCCGTCGCACCGATGACGATGGGGCTGCGCCCGCCGGCGACCAGCGTCTGGCCGAGCTGGGTGCCGACGAGCCCGGCGAGCCCCACCGTGCGGGCGCGCGTCGGTGTGCCGGTGAGCCGCGCAGTGCCCCACGCCATGGTGGCGCCGGCCGCGGTCGCCCCGGCGCGGATGGCGATCTCGCGAACGAGCGCCGGGCCGAGCGACGCGTCCGGTCCCTCGTGCAGGAGTCGTTCGGGGGTGCGGTCGGGGGGTTCGCGCAGGGCGATGGCCAGGGCCGGGGCCATGTCGGTGAGCAGGTTGACGAGCAGCAACTGGCGGGCGTTGAGCGGGGCGGTACCGGTGATGGCCGCCCCGAACAGGGTGAAGCCGATCTCGCCGAGGTTGCCGCCGACGAGGATCGCGACTGCGGCGCGGACCGATTCCCACATGGCCCGGCCCTCGACCACGGCGTCGACGATCGTCTCGATGCGGTCGTCGACCACCACGATGTCGGCCACCTCGCGGGCCGCCGCCGTGCCGCGTCCCCCCAGTGCGATGCCCGCATCGGCGAGCCGGATCGCGGCGGCATCGTTCGCGCCGTCGCCGGTCATCGCGACCGACCGCCCGATGCGTTGGTACGCCTCCACGATGCGCACCTTCTGGATGGGGGTGACCCGGGCGAACACCACGACATCGCCGATGATGGCGTCGAGCTCGGGGGCGGAGAGCTGCTCCAGATCGGCCCCGACCAGGATCTGCCCGCCGTTGAGCATGCCGAGCTCGGCGGCGATCGCCTCGGCCGTGCTGGCGTGGTCGCCGGTGATCATGGCGATGTGGACCCCGGCCGCCGTGAGATCGGCGAGCGCCGCGGCGGCCGTCGGACGCACCAGGTCGGCGAAGGCGACGAAGCCGAGCAGCTCGAGCCCGTCGGGCGCGACATCGGCATCAAGCGCGCGATCGGCCGGCGACGGCGCCTCGGCGACGGCCAGCACCCGCAGGCCGCGTCGACCGAGCCGATCGACCTCGTCGTCGAGCACGCGCAGGCTGGCCGCGTCGAGCACCTCGGACCCCGACGAGCGACGCCACGTGCGGCACTGCGGGATCACGACCTCTGGGGCGCCCTTGACCGACACGATGTTGTCCGCGCCGCCGTTGCGGCCGAGGACCGCGTGATAGCCACGGCGCGACTCGAACGGGATCTCCTCGACCCGACGCCAGCGGCCCACGCCGTCGGCATGGCTCACCCCGACGGTGTCAGCGCCGGTGACGATGGCCTGGTCCGTCGCGTGCGGCAGGACATCGTCGCCATTCGCCGCGGGCGTCGCCCGGGCCGCGGCCGCGAGGACCGCCCGCCCGACGTCGGTGAGCGCGTCGATCGGTTCGTCCGCACCATCGCTCGACACGAGCACGAGCGAGATCGAGTTCTGGGTGAGCGTGCCGGTCTTGTCGAAGCACACCTGATCGACGCGGCCGATCGCTTCGATCGCCCGCGGGTTCCTCACCAGCGCGTTCTTGCCGGCCAATCGGCGAGCGGACGCGACCTGCGCCAGCGTCGCGAGCGCGGGAAGCCCTTCGGGCACGGCCGCGACCATGAGGCTGACGCCGGCCCCCACCGCGTCCCGGGTCGGCCGGCGGTAGAGGAACCCGAGGCCCGTGACGGCGGCGCCCCCGAACAGGCTGACCGGCAAGGTGAGACGGGTCAGGTGGCCGAGGCGTTGCTCGACGCCGGTCGGCGGCGGGGCGGTGGCGGCGGCCGCGCTGCGGCCGGCCTCGGTCTCGCGGCCGACGGCCACCACGACGGCGACGGCCCGCCCGGCCGCGATCGAGGTGCCGTCGAAGAGCATCGACGTGCGCTCGGGCACGGGTGCGCCGGGCGTGGCGTCCACGCCCTTGCGCACCGGTAGCGACTCGCCGGTGATGCCCGATTCGTCGACCTCGAGCGCTACCGCTTCGAGCAGCCGGCAGTCCGCTGGGACCATCTCGCCGGCCTCGAGCTCGATCACGTCACCGATGACGAGGGTGTCGCTCGGCAGCTCCCGGGTCTCCCCCGCGACGCGCACCGTGACGCGGATGTCGCCGTGCTGTTCGAGGTGGCGCAACGAGCGGTCGGTCTGCACCCGTTGAACGGCACCGACCATCGCGTTCACGCCGACGACCCCACCGACCAGCACGGCATCGGTCGCGGATCCGACGGCGGCGGACAGACCGGCTCCCATCACGAGCAGCGGCGTCAACGGATTGGCGAGCTCGTCGACCGCGGCGCGGGCCAGGCCGATGGGGCGAGGTGCGACCCGCGCGGTCGACTGGGCCTGACGGCGTTGCTGCTCGGCGGGGGTGAGCCCGTCGGGGTTGCTGTCGAGGTGGTCGAGCGCGTCGCCCGCGTCCATCTCGTGCCACGGATGACCAGGTGGCGGGACCGGCACCGGTCGCCCGCCGGCCTGCACGCCCGCGAGGCTGCCGAGCCCCACCGAGAGCATCGCCGTCGCGTTGATCGGCAGGAGCGCCCGTCGGGCCGCGGACCGCCCCGGTCCCGCGAACGCCCAGATGCCCCCTGTGGACGCGCCGCCGAGGGCGAGCAGCGCGCTGCGCCGACTGACCTCGCGAGCCACGGGGATCGCGTCCACGATCCGCCACGCGTTCTCGAGCCCGGGACCGACCACCAGGTGGGCACCCCAGGGGACGCGCCCGTCGTCGGTGGCCACGCCGATGCCCACGTCCGCGACCCGGAGGGCGTGGTGCTGCTGAGAGCCGATGAAGGCCACGACGTGGCCCGCTCGTTGCAGGTCGTGGAGCTCGGCCACGATGCGGTTGGCGAAGAGCCGTCGCTCGATGCCGAGGCTGCGTCCCACGGCGTCGGTTCCCCCGACCAGCACGACGTCGAGGTCGGCGGCGCGACCGGCCTCGACCACGTCGCGCACGAGGGGCCGCGGCCGCGGGAGCACCGACACCAGCGCCTGGAGCTCATCGCCCTGCCAGAGGCCCAGCACGCGGTATCCCCCTTGGCCCAGGACGCGACCGCGGTTCTTCGCGCCGCGCGGCAAGGCGTGTTCCCGGGCGGTCAGCGGGGCCAGGCTCCAGGCGCGCCGCTGGCGCACGGCCTTCGGGTCGGTCGGATCGAAGAGCAGCCGCGTCCGCACGGTGCACTCGGTGAGATCGGCGGCATCGGCGAAGGGGACGACCTGGTCGATGTCCCACGCCTCGGACACCACCACGCCGGCTTCGATCACGAGCGTGTCGATCCGGTCGAGCCGGCGCAACGCCACGGGATCCATGGTGATCACGCCGTGGCCGGCCAGCGCCTGGTCGAGCCGGGCGGCGAAGGCCTCGCGGCCGAGGGTGGCGGCCTTGGGGATGCCGGTGAGCAGGAGGTCCGACGCTCGTCGCGGATCGCGGGTGAGCCCGAGCACGATTCCGACCGCACCCATCGACGCGATGGCGGCTCGGTCCGCGTAGGACTCGATCGGGCCACCCGGGAGCGCGACCGGGCGCGGCGGCAGGGCCTGGGCTTCGTGGCCGACGTTGTGCCGTCCCTGCACCAGCTCAGGCTCGCGCCGGGCCCACGCCGCTTGGCGGGCCTGTTGCTCCTGGAGGGTGCCCGTGCGGTGCGCGATGTCGACCATCAGCCCGAGCGGCCCCTGGCCGAACGCCTGGGCCAGCGCGCTCGTGGTCGCCACGACGACGTCGGTGGCCGGGCGGCCGAGGCGACCTTCGAGGAAGCGGCGGACGCGGGGCTGGCTGTCCACGACGGAGATGAGCCCGGGGATCTCGGTGGGCAGGCGCGACAGGTGGAGGGTCTGGGCGGTCGCCGCCACGCCGACGCCGGCGATGTCGGCCACGATCGCGTAGAGGTTGCGCTGCAGCGGTTCGCGATCGGCGGGGTGGTCGGGCCGGTCGTGGGGGAACCGCTCGTCGGCGACGTCGTGGAGCTCCTCGACGGTCTCGAGCGTCTCGACGAGATCGTCGGCGGAGAGCGTCTCGGGATCGAACGCGATGATCACGCGTCCGACGATCCCGTCGACCTCGGCCCAGTGGACGCCCTCGAGTGCCTCGAGGGCGGCGCGGGCGTCGGCGGCGAGGACCGCGTGCTCCGGACGGTGCGAGCCTCTCAGCTCGATGTGGGCCCGGCCGTCGTCGGACACCGCCACCCGGCGCTGATGGCGCCCGTCCGCGGTTCCGAGCCACGCCAGCCCGTGTTGCACGCGGGTGACGGGGTTGAACCAGGCGGCCGATGGCAGGCTCGGTGTCATCGGGGACCCGATCGCGACGGCGATCCTGACGGCGCCGCGGACCGCTCCCAGGTGTTCACGAAACGTTCAGCTACGGCACCCCGGGAAGTTACAGGAGTGTGATCTGGGTTCCGTATGGTCGCCCACAGAGTCGGCGCGTGTCGACCGCCAGCCAGATCTTGACCACCTCGGAGGCAACCGATGGAAGAGTTCATTGCGCTGCTCGTCGCCCAGGCGCTCCTGCTGCTCGCGGAGCGGTTCCTTCGCAACGCGTGGCAGTGGGCGCCGTGGTCGACCGCTGCCTGACCCTGGCGGGCAACGCGTCGTTCCGGCGTCGCCTGGTGGCCACCGTCGATCGGTTCCGTGCCGACGATGGAGCGCTCCGTGGATCGATGAGGGCGCAGCGCGTTTCCTGTTCGTGAGGTGAGCGGACGCGCGACCTCGTCGCGCGGTGCCCATCCTGCCAGCCGACCTCCGCTTGGACATCATCCCCATAGGGTGATTCTCGGCTGCCGTCAGCCCTCCTCGCCGACACCACCCACGATGTCGTCGGCGTGCAGGAAGAGGCGATCGACCACCGCTTGCACCGTGTCGCCTTTCAGGCCCTTCTCCTCGAGCGAGTCCAAGAAGTGCCCGGCGAACGCCGAGTACTGCGCGCTCGTGATGCCCCGGCCGGCGTGGGCGTGGGCCAGATCCATCCCCGTGTACTCGACGGGGCCGCCGAGCGCCGCGCCCACGAACTCGATCTGCATGTGCCGCAAGCGATCCATCGACGCCGCGGCGAAGGTCGGTTCGAGCAACGGATCCGCCATGACCAACTCGTAGAACCGGTCGATGAGGTCGGCGACCCCGTCACCGCCGCCGATCTGGTCGTACAGCGATGGTGGGGTGGTGTCGGCCATGGCGGGGCTCCTGTGTGGTGCGGGCGAGGTGACGCGATTGTGGTGGCCGCGCCGTGTCCCGTCCCAGGGCACAAGGTCCCAAAGGCGAGCTCGCTCACCCGGGGCCGGGCGCCGCGTCGAGCAGTGCGTCGAGATCATGCTGCACGGCGTCGACGAAGTGGGTGATGTCGGGGCACGCGTGCGGGTCGGCGTGGATGCCGAAGGTGAGCCGGCCGTTGTAGGAGAGGAGCGCGACGCCGATCGCCAGGTTGCCGCCGAGCGGGACGACCGGCGTGGACTCGAGCATCTCGGCACCCAGGAAGAACAACGGGCAGGGCGGTCCGGGGATGTTCGTCACCACGACGTCGACGAACGGTTGGTTGTGGACCGCGGGGCTCAACGCCGCCAGGACGAACGACGGCAGCAACTCGAGCGACTCGACGACGATCTCGGCGCCCGCCGCCTGACGGTCGGCTTTGATCCTCGCCATCGCCGCGCGCACCGCGGCCAGCCGGGTGGTCACATCCGCATCGCCGAGCGGGACGGTCGTCACCATGGTCGAGACGCGGTTACCGAGCGCGAGGGTCTCCGCGCTCGAGCGGACCGACACGGGCACGAGCACCTGCAACGAGGCGTCCTCGTAGGCGTCGCCGCGGTGGGCCATGAGGGCGCGCGCGCCGCCGCCGACGGCCGCGAGCGCGATGTCGTTGATGGTGGCGTCGAAGCGGTGGCTGACGTCCCTCAGCCGTTCGAGCGGGGCGGTCACCGACCGCAGGGTCCGCGTCGCCCCGACGACGTGCCGCATCCGGATCGGCTCCGGGCTCCGCGTGAGCAGGGTCCGGGCCAGATCCGGGAGTCCGGTGGCGAGCGCGGCGAGCTCGGCCGGCGAGCTGAGTTGTGACCGGAGCAACCGCAGCACGTCGAGCGGTTGCGCGATGTCCTCCCGGAGGCTCTCGGCCGCGAGTCGCGCCACGCTGGGGCTCGGCGCGGCGATCCACGGGGTGAGCGCCTGGGGTTCGGGGCTCGGATCCAGATCCAGTAGCGCCGCCGCGATCTCGACCCCCGACACACCGTCGACCATGGCGTGGTGCACCTTCTCGACCATGGCGACGTTGCCGTCCTCGAGACCACCGATGAACCACAGCTCCCACAGCGGGTGGTCTCGATCGAGGATGCGCATGTGCAACTGTCCGCACAGGTCGTCGAGCTCCGCCCGGGTACCGGGCGATGGGAGCACCATCAACTTGACGTGGTTCGCGATGTCGAACCGGTCGTCGTCGACCCAGAACGGGCGGGCGAGCTGGAACGGCACGAAGCGGGGACGCCGACGGAAGCGCGGGATGAGGGGCAGGCGTTCCTCCACCCGGCGGCGCACGTCGTCGAGCCGGAACACGCCGCGCTCGTCGAAGAAGGGCGCGCCCTCGAAGATGGAGACCGCCCCGAGGTGGAGCGGGGCGTAGGGCTTCTCGGCGAAGAGGAAGGTCGCGTCGAGCGCGGTCATGCGCTCCGGGGACGGGGCGGGTGACGGGGCGGTCGCCGCCTGCGAGGCGAGCACCGCCCCGGTCGGCGGCAGGGCTCCCCCGCCGCCACGTCGGTCGGTCATCCCCTCGCTCACGCGGTCCGCCGGGCGTGGTGGTCGGCCACGGCGATGACCTCGTCGAAGCCGGCGACGAGCGACTCCATGAAGCACGCCTCGTCGGGTACGGCGGCGGTGTCGAGCACGATCCCGATGCACGCCCGATCGGCGTGGGAGAGCAGGGCGATGTTAAGCGCCGCGCCGCTCGGTGGGGCGAAGGCGTACTCGCGCACGATGCGGGCGCCGGCGAGGGACCCGCCGGCGCTGAGCCCGGGCACGTTCGTCGCCACTGCGTCGATGTGCTTGAGCATCGCGCCGAACAGGTTCGCCGTGACCTGCGCGGGCAGGCGCGCCAGGACGGTGGCCATGGCGTCGGTGTGCTGCAGGAACGGCTCGTGCTGCCAGCGCCGGGCCAACTCCCCCAGCCGGACGATCCGTTCGGCGGGGTCGACGATGTCGGTGGGGACCGAGAAGCGCACCGGGGCGAAGCGGTTGCCGGCGATGTCGTCGGAATCGCGCCGCACGCTGACGGGCATCGTCAGGTGGAGCTCGTCGACCTGCACACCGTGGCGCTCGTGGTAGCGGGAGAGCCCGCCCACCACCGCCGCCAGGAACGCGTCGTTCACGGTGCCGTCACACGCATGCCCGGCGGCGCGCAGGTCGGCGAGGAGGAGGTCGATCGTGTCGAGCCGACGGGACAGGCTGCGGGCCCGCAGCAGCGACGAAGTGGACTCGGGTACCGGCGCGAGCCCCTTGCCGATCGACTCGATGAGGCGGCGACCATCTCGCACGGTGCCGAGCGGATCGCTCAACCCGTCCCAGGCCGACGAGGCGACGGCGCGGGGCAGCGCGAGCGCCCGGCCCACCAGCCCGAGACCGTCGTCGCGTTGCGCCACGGCCGCACTCGGTGCCGGGCCCCGCCCGGTGCTCCGGCGGCCGCCGGCGTCGGCCGGTCCGTCGAGCAACTCGCGCTCCAGGGCGATGGCGCCCTCGCCGTCCATGATCGAGTGGTGGAACTTCTGGATGAGGGCGGCGCCCCCTCCTTCGAGGCCCTCCACGAGCGTGAACTCCCACAGGGGTCGGGCCGGGTCGAACGCCTCCATCGTGATGGGTCCCGCGAGGTCGAGCACGGTGCGCATCGTGGCCGGTTCGGGCACCCGGATCCGCCGGAGGTGATAGTCGAGATCGAACTGCGGATCGTCCACCCATCGGGGCACGTCGAAGGGCAGGCGCGGGTTCTCCACGCGCTGGGTGAGGCGCGGCACGAGCGCGATCGCGTCACCGAGCCGGCGGCGCACCTCGCCCCAATCCGGACACTGATCGAGCACGGCCACCGCCGTGACGGTCGACCGAAGGATCGGGTCGACCTCGATGTTCCACATCACGGCATCCGTGGCCTTCATGGCGGCAGGCCTCCCCCGGCGGAGCGGGCACGGGACCCGCTCCTGTCCCCTGTAGCGAACTGCGGGGGGCGCCCCACCGCCTAGGGTACAAAGACTGTTTGCCCGCCGAGTGAGAGCCGCATCACCCATGAGCCCCGCTCCCCTGCCCCAGCCCACCGATGCCGCTCGCGTGCTGGACTTCATCGAGCCGGGCACATCGGTGATCGTGCCGCTCGCGTGCGGCGAGCCGGTCACCATCCTCGATCACATCGAGGCGTCCGCCGACCAGCTCGAGGGCGTCACGATCCATCAGATGCACGCGCTGATCGACCGGCCGTCGATGGCCGGCGCCTTCCCCGGCCGGCTCGAGCACGTCTCGTACTTCTTGTCCCCCGTCACCCGGCCCCACTTCCACGCCGGCACCCTCGACATGGTCCCGGCCCACTTCTCCGAGGTGCCCCGGCTCCTCGACCGCTTGCCGGGACCCAAGTTGGTCGTCGCGACGGTGTCGCCGCCGGACCGCCACGGCTACGTCTCGCTCGGCACCAACGCCGACTACACCGCCTCGTTCGTCGGCAAGGTGCCGTTCTTCGTGGAGGCGAACGTGCGGATGCCCCGAACGTTCGGCCGGAACCAGCTGCACCTGTCCCAGCTCGCGGGCTGGTGCGAGTCCGACCGGCCCCTGCTCACCGTCGAGCCGCCCCAGCCCGACGCGGTCGATCACGCGATCGGCGCGCTCGTGGCCGAACGCATCCCCGACGGCGCGACGATCCAGGCCGGCATCGGGACCATCCCCAACGCGGCGTTGGCGGCGCTGGCGGATCACCGGGACCTCGGGGTGCACACCGAGTTGCTCGCCGACGGGCTGGTGGCGCTGATCGAGGCCGGTGTGGCGACCGGCATCCACAAGACGCATCGCCGCGGCAAGGTGGTCACGACCTTCTGCCTCGGCACGCAAGCGGTCTACGACTTCATCGACGAGAACGCCATCGTCGAGCTCCTCCCCGTCGATCTGGTCGCCGACCCCCGGTTCATCGGGGAGGACCGCCACTTCGTGTCGATCAACTCCACGACCGAGATCGACCTGCTCGGGCAGTGCGCGTCCGAGACGGTGTCGGGGCGCATGTGGTCAGGATCGGGTGGACAGGCCGACTTCGCCCGCGGCGCGATGTACTCCGAGCAGGGCAAGGGCTTCATCGCCCTGCCCTCGGTGGCCCGCGGTGGCAGCGTGAGCCGGATCACCGCGCAGCTCAGTCGTGGCTCGATCGTCACGACGATCAAGAACACGATCGACCACGTGGTCACCGAGTGGGGCGTGGCCGAGCTGCGGGGCCGTTCGATCCGTCACCGCGCGCGGGCGCTCATCGACATCGCCCACCCGGACTTCCGGGACGAGCTCGAACGCGAGGCCCGCGAGCTGGGCCTGCTCTGACGGGCTGGGTCGGCCCGACACGCCTGGGTGTGCCCTCGACGCGGGACTGGCGGGCGGTCACCAGCCTGACGCCGGTGACTGCCCGCCTGCATATCGCGTGGCCGTCCTGGACGGTCGTGGCGATCACATCTCGATCGCTTCGAACACCTCCACAGAACCGCCGTCGGCCAGGATCGGGCAGCCGTCGACCAGCTTGGCGGCCAGCTTGAGGTCGGCGGCCTCGATCACCGAGTAGCCGGTGAGACCGGTCGTCGCGGCGGCGGTGGAGCCGTCGGCGATGACGGCGGTCGAGGCGCCGAACGGGTTGCCGATCTCGGTCACGGCCGAGCCGAGCGTGCCGAACCACGCGCCCCACGCCTGCATGCTCGCTTCTTGTGCCTCGGGGGTCTGGGCCATCGAGCCACCGGTGTAGACGATCACGTACTTGCCCATGCGCTGTTCTCCTTGGATCCGGCCGGTCGGCCCGGCCTGCTGGTCAGTGTCTGCTGCGCTCACGAGGCGCCGGGGCGGCCTCGCACCCCGATGACGAACGGCCGCGGCGAGATCGACAACCGCCGAGAAGAAATCTTCGCCACCTCGCCGCGCCGACCCGGCCAGCCGCCGATCGCCCGATGCGGCGACCCGCCGATCAGGTCGAGCACGATCAGGGCGGGGACGATCAGGTCGGGGACGATCTGGTCGAGGACGACCGGGTCCGAGCTGCGGGCGGCGCGGCGGCCGGACGGTAGGCGGCGATGATCGGGGCGAAGCGCTCGACGGCGCCGACGGGGTCCAGGGCCAGGTCGGGCAAGCTCACGATGATCTCCCCAACCCCGCACGCGACCAGCTCGCGCACGCGGTCGATCTGGTCGGCCACGGTCCCGGCGTGGGCCCGGGCCCGGAACTGCTCCGGCGGGACCCGCGCGGGTCGGAGCTGATCCACGAGCGCGTCGAGCTCGTCACGGTCGCGGCCGACCAGGGTCGGCGCGAGGTGCGTCACGGCCACCGAGGCCGGGTCCCGGCCCACATCGTCGCAGTGGTGGCGCAGCACCTCGACCTTGTGCCGCACGACCTCGGGCGAACCCATGATGTTGATCGCGTCGGCGTGGCGCGCGGCGAGGCGCAGGGTGCGCCGCTCGCCGCCCCCACCCACGAGCATGGGAATCTGGTCCTGCACGGGTCGCGGGTAGCAGATGGTCTCGGGCACCTGCAGCACCCGGCCGGCGTAGGGCTTGGCGCCCGGTCCCCACATCCGGGGCAGCAGCTGCAGCGCGTCCTCCAAGACCGCGTAGCGATCGGCGGTCGGGGGGAACGGCCAGCCGTAGCCGCGGTGCTCCCGTTCGTACCAGGCGAGCCCCAGTCCGCACCGTGCCCGACCCGCCGAGAGCACGTCGAGCGTGGCGATGATCTTGGCCAGGTGGGCCACGTTGCGGAACGTGATCGCCGTGACGAGCGCGCCGAGCTGCACGCGCGTGGTGCGCGCGGCGAGCCACGCCAGCGTCGTGTAGCTCTCGAGCATCGGATCCCAGTCCCTGCCCACCTGCGGGATCTGGCGCACGTGATCCATGACCCACAAGCTGTCGAAGCCCGCCGACTCGGCGGCCATGGCCACATCGCCCAGCGTCGTCGCGATGTCGGCACCGGGAAACGCGGCGACGTGGAGGCCGAAGCGCACCGAGGACGCCGGCTCGGGATGCGGCCGGGGGCGCTCGGTCCCGGTCCGGCCGATGGCTGAGGCGAGGTGGGTGGGCACCTCGCGCACGGCGGCCGGCCGCACGACCATCGCGAAGCCCTCGGTGTCCAGGTGGTCGCGCACCTGGCGCCACCGGGCGAGCTGGCTGTTCAGGGCGGCGGCGGGGATCGGCCGCGGCCGCTGCCGATTGCGCTCCCGGCAGACCGTCGGGTCCACCTCGAACGCGATGGCGATGCAGGGCAGGTCGTGGCGTGCGGCGAGCTCGCGGTACCCCGCTCGGCGTTCGCCATCGAGACCGAGGGTGTCGATGACCGTCGTCAACCGGCGTGCCGCCCGCTGCAAGATGATCGCATCGAGCAGGCCGAACGCATCGTCGCTGGCCGCCAGGTCGTCCTCCCCGTGGCCCACGACGGCGCGCAGGTGGTCACTGGACACGACCTCGGTCGATCGGAAGTGCGCCGCAGCCCAGGTCGACTTGCCGGCGGCGGACGGGCCGACGAGCACGACGATGCAGGGTGTCGGCAACGCCAGTGCGGCGTCGGCTGGTTTCGGGATCGCAGGCGGCACGGCCACACCGCAGCTTGGCACGACCCGTCGGCTCAGGCTGCGCCGCGCGGGGCCATCGCAGCACCACGCGTCTACACGGGCACCACCTGGGTAGGGAACGACCGCCTCATCCCCGGCGCGCGCGTGCTTCGCCGTGCCGGCCTCGTCTGCCGCACCGGCGGGCCGATGGCCTTCACCAGAAAGGGACGCGCCATGCATCGACCACGCTTCGCGGGCCGACTCACGCTCCTCACCACCCTGATCGTCCTCGCCGTGCCGCTGGCCGCGTGCAGCAAGGACGACACGCCCACCGCCGCCCCCTCGGCGACCGCCACCGGCGGCAGCACCCCGACGGGCACCGCCGCCGACCCCACGAGCGCCGACCACCGCATCGCCCAGGCCAAGACCATCGCCGTCGGGTTCTTCGAGGCGCAAGCCGTCAACGACTACGACAAGGCGAGCTCGCGCTCCTCCGGCGGTGCCTTGCTGACGGTGCGCTGGGCGCAGGCCGTGAACGGCATCAGCGCCGCCAAGAACACGGGGTACCAGGTCGCCGCGGTGACGGCCCCGAACGTGCGGGTGCAGATCGACGCGCTCGACCAGGTGAGCGACGGCCGCTGGGCCGCAACGGGGTTCGTAGAGCTCTCGTTCCGCCCCGGACCCGTGGCGTCGACCACCTCGACGACCGCCGCCCCGGGGACCACTGCGGCGCCCGCCACCACCCCGCCGAGCACGTACGCCGTGGACATGGTGTTCATCGGCGACGGGGACCACCTCAAGCTCGACGACTACCGGCTCGACGACACGCCGTACCCGGTGTCCCAGCTCTTCGTCGAGCTCCGCGATGTCCGGGCCAGCGTCGATGGCCTCGAGGGCACGATCAACCTCGGTCACCGCGACCTCGACGGTTCCGTCCAGTACGTCGCCGCCATCACCGACCAGGGCACTGCGCCGGCAGTGCCGGCCACGGTCTCGTTCACGCCGCCCACGAGCGGAACGACGACCACGGTCAAGCTCGCCGCCGCCAAGGGCACGCTCTTCGCGGATCCGGCGCCGGCCAACGGCGAGGCGGCCACGCTCATCGTGTTCCCGGGCCTCTTCCCCGGCGGTGCGGGCACCGTCGAGCTGGGCTACCCCGCCGGGGGCGGCACGATCCCGCCCCGCACGCTCGCCTTCACCGTCCCGGACTTCCCCGCCTTGACGCCGCGCCCGCTCAACACCGTGCCGAGCACGACGGTGCCGGGCGCCTCGACCACCTCGGGGCCGTCGACGACGTCATCGACCTCGAGCGCATCGACCACGACCGCGCCGGGGCCGACGACGACCGTCACCGGGCGCTCGTCCACGACCGTGCTGTCGGGCCCGACCTCGACCACGCCCACTCCCTCATCCACGTCGACCACGACGAGCACCTCACCCTCGCTGACCACGACCACGAAGGCCCCTTGACCACCGGGCCAGCCCGGGCAGCGCGCGCGGGCCACCGGCGTCGTCAGTGCAAGAGGTGCTTCATGACCTTGCCGTTGTCGGTCATCGGCAGCGAGTCGAGCGTCTGCACGACGGCGGGGACCTTGTACCGGGCCAGCGCGTCGCCGACCCACGCCTGCACCTCGGCCTCGGTGAGCCGGTGGCCGGCCTCGACGACGATCACCGCCTTCACCACCTGGCCGAGATCGTCGTCGGGCACACCCACCACCGCGGCGGCCACGATGGCGGGATGCTCGATCAGCCGGTTCTCGATCTCGATCGGGTAGATGTTCTCGCCGCCCCGGATAATGAGGTCGCGCAGCCGGCTCTCCAGGAAGAGGTACTCGCCGTCGCTGCGCCCGAAGTCGCCCGTGGCGTACCACCGGTGCTCGTCGAGGCACGCCCGGGTCGCTGCCGGATCCTGCCAGTAGCCGGCGAACACCTGCGCGCCGCGCACCCAGATCTGGCCGACGTCGCCGTCGGGTATCGGGGTGCCCGTGGCGTCGCGGATCTCGATCTCCGTGCCGGCGACGGGTGGCCCGACCGACGCGTGACGGTCGGCGCGCACCGGCGGCTGGAGCATCGAGACGGTGCCGGCGGTCTCGGTCATGCCGTAGCCGATCCGCACGGTCATCGACACGTGCGGGAGCGCCGCCTCGGTCCGGCGCAACAGGTGGGGTGCGAAGCTGGCGCCGCCGCCCCCGATCATCTGCAAGGAGCTGAGGTCGAACGACGCGAACGCGGGATGATCCAGCAGTCGCGTGAGCTGGGTGGGCACTAGTGACCAGGAGGTGACCCGGTGCCGTTGGGTCAGCTCGAGGTGGGTCTCGGCCCGCCACCGACCCGGTGGCGGGATCACGATGCCCGTGCCCCACATGAGCGAGTTCACGAGCTGGCCGAGCAGCCCTGACACGTGGAACAGGGGCGCCGACGCGATGACGGTCGGGATGCCGTCGCCGCCGCTCGGCAGCGCGTGGACGATGCTGTGGACCGCGGAGGTCGTGGCGGCCGCGAGCGCGAAGTGGATCGCGTTGCGGTGCGTGAGGACCGCGCCCTTCGGGCGACCGGTGGTGCCGCTCGTGAACACGATCGCGAACGGATCGTCCTCGTCGATGCGGACCGCAGGGAGCGACGGGATGGGTTGACCGGGGGCGGGCCGCACCGCGATGTCGGCCAGGGGGACGACCGGCGGTGCGCCGAGCTGTGGGGCCTGGCCAGGCCGCGGCGGCACGCGATCAGTGAGGAGCAGCACCGGCGTGGTCAGCGCGAGGGCGTGGTTCGTCTCGGCGTCGGTCCACGCGGGGTTCATCGTGACCGCGATCGCGCCGGCCGAGACCACGGCGAGGAGCCCGACGAGGTGTTCGAGCGAGACGGTGCCGGCGACCGCCACCCGGTCCCCGGGTGCCACCCCGTGGGCCTCGATGAGCTGCGCGGCGGCCGTGGCGACCGCGTCCACGAGGTCGGCGTAGGCGATGGTGGCGGTGGCGCTGGTGGCGAAGGTCCGCTCGCCGTGACCGGTCGCCCGCTCCAGGACCTCGACCAACGAGCGCGGCCGCGAGGCGAAGACCGGCAGCATCGTCCCGAAGACCGCATCGGGCACGAGCTCGAACATGGCACCGGGGCCGAGCAGGCCCGCATGCCAGTCCTCGGTCAGCTGCT
This sequence comes from Acidimicrobiales bacterium, assembly GCA_038324235.1. Taxonomy (GTDB): domain Bacteria; phylum Actinomycetota; class Acidimicrobiia; order Acidimicrobiales; family Acidimicrobilacustridaceae; genus JBBQHT01. Next base: position 11,218 of record JBBQHT010000004.1, on the reverse strand, counting down.
GATCCTCTGTCCAGTGCACGGCGCGCGCCTCTCCCCCGAAGCTCCATGACAAACCCCCGGGAGCGTGGTAATCATAGAGCACTCTATGAGCACGGCGGCCACGGCGGGCGGCGCGCATGAAGGACGGGGACGGGGGTCCATGGCGGAGAAGCGGTCACGACCGACTGCCACGCCGCGCGCCACGCCCGCGGCCTCGCTCGACGGCTTCGTCCAGCCCATGCGCACGAAGGACGGACGGCGACCGGCGGCGAAGGGTGACGAGACCCGACGCCGGATCATCGACGAGGCGGCGCGCTGCGTGCTCGAGGAGGGCTTCGCGGCTGCGAGCGCCAACCGGATCGCGCAGCGGAGCGGCGTCACGTGGGGCGTGATCCAGTACCACTTCGGGGATCGGGCCACGCTGTTCTCGGCGGTCGTCGAGGCCGGGTACGACGAGTTCCGTGGCATCGTCGAGGGTGCGGAGGTGCCGACCGGCGATGTCCGGGAGCGGATCGGCGCCATCGTGGATGTCGGGTGGCAGGCGTTCTCCTCGCCACTGGGCCGGGCCAGCATCGAGATCCTCGTCAACACCCGGGCCCACCGAAGTGACGATCCCGCCCACGCCGGGCAGCTCATCGAGATGGCCCGCGGCCTGCATCTGGTGCTCGACGACGCGTTCCCAACCGTCGGCGAGACGGGGCCGGCCGCCGTGCGCAACGTCGTGTGGGCGGCGCTGCGCGGCTTCGTGCTGGCGCTGATGATGAGCCCGGTCGACTTCGACTTCGCGCAAGAGCGCGCGCTGCTCGTCGACATGGTCGCGAGCTACCTGGAAGGCCAGGAGCGCGCCCGCACCACGACGTCGACGCGTCGCCGCCCGCCGGCCACCCGAACCAACACCAAGAGCTCACCACCATCGAGGGGAAAATGATGATCAACGCAGCCACGCGCCCGATTCCCGGTCCCGGGCGGTCGTCGCCGGGGCGCCGAGCCCGGGCGGCAATCGCCCTCGCACTGGCGACCACCGTCATCGCCGCCGCGTGCAGTTCGTCGACCACCTCGTCGGGGCCCGCGACGCCCGGGACGCAGGCATCGACGGCCGCGAGCCTGGCCGACGACAGCGCACCGGTCGACGGTGGAGCCCTCGTGGTCGGCGTGGCCCAGGAGTCCTCCGGGTGGAACCCGCACGTGAACCAGTGGGCGCAATGGGGCAGCGTGGTGGGATCGTCGATGCTCGAGCCCCTCGCGGTGCTCGACGACCATGCCGTCGCCCAGCCCTGGCTGGCGACGTCGTTCACCCCCAACGCCAACTACGACAGCTGGACCCTCGAACTGCGCGACGACGTCACGTTCCAGAACGGTGAGCCCTTCGACGCCACCGCGGTGAAGACGAACATCGACGACGCGGTCAAGGCGCCGTTGACGAGCGTGGCGCTCGCTGGGCTGTTCAAGCAGGTGACCGTCGTCGGTCCCCACACCGTCAAGGTCGACCTCACCCAGAAGTGGGCTGCGTTCCCGAGCAGCTTCCTCGCCGGCCAGTCGGCGCTGATGATGGCGCCGGCGATGCTCGCGGCCGAGGACGCCGGCCAGAAGCACCCGATCGGCACCGGCCCCTTCACCTTCGATGAGTGGAAGCCCGACGCGCACCTGCGCGTGAAGAAGAACGTGAACTACTGGCGCAAGGGCGAGCCCCACCTGAACCAGATCGAGTTCCGCGTGCTCGTCGACGCGGTCAGCCAGGTCAACGCGCTGCGCGCCAACGACGTCGACATGTACTTCACCACCAGCGCCCAGAGCGCCAACGACCTGCAGGACTCCTACAAGATCGTGCGCAACTGGGCGACCGAGCCGGCGATGCTCATCACGAACACGCTCAAGGAGCTCGGCGGCAAGCCGAACCCGCTCGCCAACAAGCACGCCCGCCTGGCCCTGGCCCTGGCCACCGACCGGCACGCGCTCGCCGCTGTGCTCGGTGAGGGGGTGCAGAGCCCGACGTCGCCCTTCTCCCCCGAGAACCCCTGGGGTCAGCCCGAGGATCAGAACGGGTATCCCACCTTCGACCTCGACAAGGCCAAGGCCGAGGTCGCGGCCTACAAGCAGGAGGCGGGCGCCCAAGACCTCACGATCAGGCTCTCGGGCACCTTCGACTCGCAGAGCAACCAGGTGCTCCAGGTGCTCCAGGCCCAGTGGCAGGCGGCCGGCATCACCTCCGCGATCGAGAACGTCGAGTCCGCGGGCTTCATCCAGCGGGTGATCACCGGGAACTACGAGGTCGCCCTGTTCCCGATCTACACCGCGCCGGATCCCGATCAGAACTGGTACTTCTGGTCGTCGACGACCGCGAAGGGCGCCGGCACGATCAGCATCAACTTCAGCCAGTTCCAGTCGGCCGAGATCGACGCCGACCTCGCCAAGGGACGCGAGGAAGCGGATCCCGCGGTCCGCAAGGCGGCCTACAGCGACCTGGTGAAGCAGCTGAACGCGAACGCCGTGAACATCTGGCTGTACTGGACGCCGTACTCGTTGGTGGCCGACCCCCGGGTGCACGGGCTGGCGGCCGTGGCCAAGGTGCCCTTTGCCAACTACCAGCCCAAGGCCTGGTTCGGGCAGCTGTGGATCACCCCGTGATCCCCAGTCGGGTCACGGAGCCGAACGGCCCAGCACCGCGTCGACGACCCGGTCGATGAGCGCCCGCGGGATCGGGCGACCCCCCACCAATCGGCGGTAGAAGATCGGGCCGGCCAGTTGGGCCACGAGGATGTCGACGGGCACCTCGCGGTCCAGCCGTCCGGTGGCCTGCGCATCCTCCAGCACCCCCCGCATGTCGGCCTCACCCTCGGCGATGAGCTCACGGCGAACGTCGGCGAACGCCGCGTCGCCGTCGGCGTGCCCGACCAGCACCAGGAACATGGGAGTGCCGGTGGAGCGCTGCAACGCGACGCGCAGACGGCGGAGCGCACGCACCAGGTCGGTGCGCAGATCGCCCGTCGGCGGGTGGCGTTTGAGGGGACCATCGGGGCGCAGGGCGTCGGCGAGAAGATCCTGTCGCGTCGGCCAGTGTCGGTAGAGGGTGGCCCGGCCGACCCCGGCGTGCTCCGCCACGGCCTGGTGGCTGACGGCGGCAGGTCCGGCGGTGAGGGCGAGCTCGCGTACGGCTTCGATCACGGCGCGTCGGGTTCGTTGCACGCGGGGATCGCCCGCGCAGTCCGTCGGCATCACCTCGGTTCGCTCGATCGCCGCCATCGGGCCAGCCTAGCTGCTCCGAGACAATCTGTCTCAGAGAGGTTGTGAGACGGATTGTCTCGCAGATACCCTCCCGCCATGACCACCGCCGCTGCCATCCTCGCCATCCTCATCGCCCTCATCGCGCTCGCTTCGGCGATGGCCAAGTTCCGCAGGGTCCCCCGGGCGGTCGAGGGCATCACCGGCGTCGGGGTCACCGATGCGCAGATCCCCCTGCTCGGTGGCCTCGAGGTCCTCGGCGCCGTCGGTGTGCTGCTCGGCTTCGCCCTGCCCGCCCTCGGTGTGGCTGCGGCGATCGGGCTGACGCTCTACTTCTTGGGAGCCGTGGTGTTCCACCTGCGCGCCGGTGACGGCCCGGACGCGTTCGGCGCGCCGCTCGGCCTCGCGGTGCTGGCCGCGGCCGCGGCAGTGACGCGCGCCCTCACGATCTGACGGGCGGCCCGGACCACGCGCCGCGGGCGGCACTGGGGCATGATGCGGCGACCCGTCCTCGAGGAGGCCCCGTGACCCGTCTCGGATATCAGATCCCCAACTTCACCTACGCCGGCATCGAGCCGGCCGGGCTCTTCGCCAACGTGGCGGCTCAAGCCGCGGCGGCGGATCGCTCCGGTTTCGACACCGTGTTGGTGATGGACCACTTCTACCAGCTGCCGATGCTCGGGCCGCCCGACATGGACATGCTGGAGTGCTACACGACGCTCGCCGCCCTGGCCCAGCACACGACCAACGTGCGGCTCGGCGCGCTGGTCACCGGCAACACCTACCGCAACCCTGCCGTGCTCGCGAAGGTGGTGACCACGCTCGACATCGTGTCGGGAGGACGCGCCCAGCTCGGCATCGGCGCCGGTTGGTTCGAGCTCGAGCACGACTCGTTCGGCATCGAGTTCGGGACCTTCACCGATCGCTTCCAGAAGCTCGAAGAGGCGCTGCAGATCATCCTGCCGATGTTCAGGGACGAGCGCCCGACCTTCACCGGTGACCACTACCGCGTGCAGGACGCCATCAACCGGCCGGCGCCCCTGAGCACGATCCCGGTGATGATCGGCGGCAGCGGTGAGCGCAAGACGCTGCGGCTCGTGGCGCAGTACGCGGACGAGTCCAACCTGACCGCCACCCTCGACGAGGTGCCGCGGAAGCTCGACGCGCTCGCCGGGCACTGCGAGCGCCTGGGCCGGGACCGTGGCGAGATCACGGTCTCCTTGCAGCGCATGTGCTGCATCGCCGAGACGGCCGATCAGGCTCTCGACGAGCTCAAGGCCTTCGGCCGCACCCTCGGGTTCGACTTCGACACCATGGACGAGGACACCCAGGCGATGATGCTCGGCCTGTTCACGTGGGGTGGTCCCGACGAGGTGGGTGAGCAGCTGACCGACGCGCTGGCGTCCGGGGTCGACGGCTTCACGGTTGCGATGCCCGCGAACGGCCACATCCCCGAACGGGTGGAGCTGTGCGGGCAGGTGGCCGCGGCCGTCATCGGCTGACCTCCCAGCACCTGACGCGCTGACCTCTGCCGCGTGAACGCATCAAGAATGCCCCGCTGACAGGGCTTGATCGGATGGTGCTGTTCATCGAACCGGCACGGGAAGGTGATCCGTCCGACGAACGCGCCCGACGTAGGCCCTTGGCGTTTAGGCTGGCATGGAGCACGCGGGGAACTATGCGGCAATTTGCCTCACGAGCAAGGCGGAGATGCGGGGCGGGAGCCGTTGTCGCGCTTCTCGCGACGGCTGGCGTTCTCGTGGGCCCTGCGACGCCCGTCATGGCTGCCGCGCCCGTGGGCACGGTCTCGGTCGCCGCGATCAACATGTACGACACGCGGAACATCACGAGCGGTCCTGACGGCAACCTCTGGTTCACCAGCCTCGGCAACAACTCGATCGGCCGATCCACCCCGAGCGGCGTGATCACGATGTTCACTGGCGGCGGCATCAACTCGCCGCAGGGCATCACGGCCGGACCCGACGGCAATCTGTGGTTCACGAACGTGTTGAACAACTCCATCGGCCGGATCACGCCATCGGGCGTGGTGTCCAACTTCAAGGGCTCCGGGATCGCGTGGCCCTCTGGGATCGCTGCGGGACCGGATGGAAATCTGTGGTTCGCCAACGCCCAGAACCACACGATCGGCAGCATCACGCCCGGCGGTGTGGTGTCGAACTTCACCGGCACCGGCATACGCAGCCCGCAGGCGATCGTCGCCGGCCCCGACGGCGCGCTGTGGTTCACCAACGTCGGCAACAGTTCAATCGGCCGCATCACTACGGCCGGCTCAGTCTCCAACTTCACCGGTCCCCACATGAGCTACCTCAGCGGCATCGCCACCGGCGCCGACGGGAACCTGTGGTTTGCGAGCAAGGGTGCCAGCGCGGTCGGTCGCCTGACGCCGAGTGGAACCGTCACCACATTTACGGGACCCAGCATCCAGGCGCCGGTGTCGATCGTCGGGGGGCCGGATGGCAATCTCTGGGTCACCAACGGCAACCAAACCTTGGGGCGCGTCACGACGGCGGGTGTTAGCACCTCGTTCACCACGCCTCCGGCAAACCTCCGTGGCATCGGAGCCGGGCCCGATGGCAACCTGTGGTTCGGGACCGACGGAGACTCGATCGGTCGGATGACCCCCGCGGGCGTTGTGACCAGCTTCTCGGGCAACGACATCTACGTGCCCGACTGGATCACGTCCGGCGGCGATGGCAGCCAGTGGTTCGTGAACCTAGCCTCGGGCTCGATCGGTCGGATCACCGCTGCGGGCGTCGTCTCCAACTTTGCAGTACCGGGTCAAACCGCCTCTGGGCCGATGGCTCTCGGCTCCGATGGCAACCTCTGGTTCGGTGAGTTCGATCACACGATCGGCCGCATCACCCCGAGCGGTGTCGTTTCCAAGTTTGCCGACCCTGCCATCTTCTCCGTGAGCGGCCTCACCCGAGGCCCAGACGGCAACTTGTGGTTTGCGAACTTCCACAGCGGGGGCACGGACACGATCGGACGGATCACGCCGTCCGGCGTCGTGACGACCTTCGGCGACCCGAGCATCAGCGTCCCGGCGGCCATGGCGTGGGGTCCAGACGGCAACCTGTGGTTCACCAACTACGGCAACAGCACGATCGGCCGCATCACCACGGCCGGATCGGTCTCCAACTTCACCAGCCCGCTCATCAGCCACCCACAGGCGATCACCGCCGGACCCGACGGCAACTTGTGGTTCACCAACTACAACCCGGACACGATCGGTCGCATCAGTGTCACGGGCACGGTAGCGAGCTTTTCCGATCCGTCGATCGGCAACGCGGGGTCGATCGTCCCGGGTCCCGACGGCAACCTCTGGTTCACCAGCACGTGGTACCAAAGCCCCGGACACGCCGACTCCGTCTACCGCATCACTCCCACCGGCACGATCTCGGCCTTCACCAACCCCAAGATCGCCTACCCGCGCAACATCGTCGCCGGACCCGGCGATTCCCTCACGTTCACGTCCATCGGTTCAAACGCGATCGTTCGGATCTCCGCCGGACTCGCGGCGCCAACCGTCAGCCACGTCTCTCCCACCAACGGCCCACCGGCCGGCGGCACCCAGATCTCCATTTCGGGTTCTGGGTTCGCCGACGTCACGTCGGTGCGTTTCGCGACGACCAGCGCGTCGTTCACTGTGGTGAACGACAGCCTCATCGTGGCGACCGTATGTTGAGCGCCACGCTGGATGACCACGGCTTGGCCTTCGTCGGTGAGGACGAGTTGGTGGTCACCGTGGCGTAGCCGTGGTCATCGTGGCGTGGGGCGGTGGTCAGGCTGGCGCTATTCGGCGGTGACTTCGGTGACGGCGGCGCGGGCGGAGGCTTCGTCGACGATGTTGCGTTTGTTGGCGTAGGCGGCGATGAGGGCGGCGACGGCGAGGTTGTTCACGGCGCGGGGTAGCCCGCGGCTGACTTGGTGGATGAGGTCGATGGCGTCGTCGCCGAAGAGGGTGTCGGACCGCCCCGCGATGGCGAGGTGATGGCTGATGTAGTGGCCGGTTTCTTCGAGGGTCATGCCGGGCATGGCGTAGCGCAGCGAGATGCGTTGATCGAGCGCGGCGAAGGTGCCGAGCTTGATGCGGCGGCGCAGCGTGGGCTGCCCGATGAGCAGGCAGGCGAATGGTGACCGGCTGTCCATCTCGGAGTTCAGGAGGAGGCGGAGTTCTTCGAGCTGGTCGTGGTCGAGGAGGTGGGCTTCATCGAAGACCACGACGACCCGTTTGCCGCGTTCGTCGCGTTCGGCGGCGAGCGCTTCTTGGGCTTGGGGGATCAGCGATGCTTTGTGGAAGCGGGGGGTGCCGCCGAGCGCGGTGATGATCGCGGCGTAGAGCCCGCGGGTGCCGACGGCGGGGTTGCCGATGTAGATGATCGTGTGGCGGGACCCGTCGAGATCGGCGAGCGCGGCCCGGGCGGCGACGGTCTTGCCGGCACCGACCTCACCGGTGACCACCCCGAGGGCTTCTTCGGTGACGCACCAGCTGATCCGGGCGACGGCTTCGTTGTGGGCGCCGGTGCTGGCGAGCATCGAGGGGGCGAGGTCCTTGCTGAACGGCATGCGGGTGAACGCCCAGTGGGCGCGGAGACGGTCGATGGTCATGGCTGGTTGTCCTCAAGATCGGTGGCGGGCTTGGGCTTGGGGATCAGCTCGTCTGGGAGGCGGAGCTGGTGGAACTCGATGCCGACCGCGGCGGCGAGGCCCTGGTCGCGTTGGGCCTCGACGAGGCGCAGGTAGTCGATCCCGGTGGACGGGACTGGGCCGGCAACGGGGTCGGGGCGCGCCGCGGGGTGGGAGTGGCGGCCGATGCGCTGCGCGATCGCGGGGCCCATGGCCCGGCCGTGGTGGCGCACGTCGATGTGGGTGAGGTCGAACGGGTCGAACACCAACTCGACGCGTTGACCGACGAGGGCGGCGTCGACTTCGTAGTGGTTCGAGAACAATGACACGGTCCCGACCTTGGTCACGACCCGCCACTCGGACCACAGGAACGCTTCGTGGAGCTCGTCGGTCGAGGGGAGAACCACGACGCCGGGGTCGAACCGGTCGAGGGGCGCTTGGCCGGTCTCGGAATGAACGTGGCGGTGATACACGCTCTCGACCCACGCCGCGAACAACCGGTTCATCTCGCCGAGATCGGCCGGCGGGTTGGTGTCGGTCTCGACCAGGAACTGATCGCGGACCGTGCGAAAGAACCGCTCGATCTTCCCCCGGCCCTCGGGCCGGCGCGGGGTGGAGTGCGTGAGACGGATCCCGAGGACTGCGCAGGCCCGCAGGAACTGTTTCGACGCCATCGCGCTGCCATTGTCCAAGTAGATCGAGGCGGGGATCCCGCGGGACGCGAGCCCGTGATGCAACGCCGCTTCGAGACGGACCGTGTCCTCGGAGTGACACCACCGATAGCCGGTCAACAAGCGGCTGTGGTCATCAATGAACGCCAACAAGTAGGCCTTGTGCCCCCCGATGACCGGGCCATGCAACGCGTCACCGGTCCAGAGCTCGTTGCTGACCGTCGCTTCGAACCGGCCGAACACATCGGGCGGCGCGCCGTCCGGGCGCACGTTCAAGCCGCGGGCGGCGAACAGCCGTTGGATCGTGCGCCGCGAGGGGGACCACCCCCGGTCAGCTTCGATGATCCGGCGGACCTGCGCCGCGGTGCGCGCCGGCCGTTCGCGTTTCAACGCGACGGCCAGATCCATGAACGACGCCGGGATCTTCGCCTCCGCGTTGCGGGACTCCGGGACCAGCGCCGCGAACCCGCCGGCCCGCCACGCCCGGATCCACCGATCGATCGTGGAACGCGACACCACCACCCGGTCCCCGTCCGGGCCCAGGTGATCCCGGGCCGCCAGATGACGAACAAGTTGGCCTCGTTCCGCCGCGGTCAACGCCGGGTCCGCCGCTTCACGGATCAGCGAATACCGGAACAACGCCATGTCTTGATGACGGTCTTTCACCACACCCTCCTCAGGGTTTCAGGACAAGAGCCCGTGACCCTGCCCGCTCAGGAGGGCCCCAACCAGAGGCAACTGGTGTTGGCCAACAACCCGCCACCACTCAACCGCGCCACGGTCGACCACACCCGGCCCGGACCGAACCGCACCACCGCGGCCCGCGTCGCCATCCCGATGGCCTCGACCGCGTCACCCGCCACCGACCCCGCCGGGCGGGGCGGATCCACCCCCGGAGACAACACCAGAGCCCACTGCGTGAAGAACACCGCGATGACCGCCGCCCTCGACCGGAACCGGCGCAACCACCCCCGCACCGTCGCCGCCGGCAACCCCAACCTCACCGCGATCGGGCGGTGACCCTCACCGCCCACATGAGCGACCAACGCCGAGCCGATCACTGCCACATCATCCCGCCGACGCACCAGCAGGTCATCAGGCAACAACACGTGCGTCGCCGCGCAATCCGCGCACCGACCCCGGCGGGGCCGCACCCGCCGCTCGCCGCCCGCGGACCGCACCGTCCGCCACCTCGCGTACGCCCACGGCACCAACCGGCCACCGCACCCGCCGCACCGCAACAGGCCCGCAACCAACTCGCACTCGACCCGCACCGGATCGCCACTTACCATGAGCACCGATGCCTCCGGCATCACTCAGGAAGGGCCCCCTCGAGCAACTGCCAAGAAGAGCGAGGGGGTCCTTGCGCGTACAGACATCCCCACGCTGACCCATCCCCACCGCCACCACCAACCCGCGCCCACCCAAACACGTCCTCACCCCCGATGGCGCAACCCCACCCCCGCGTGGTCATCCACGATGGCGCCTAACAGTCGGTCATCAACTGCGTGAAGTCGTCGTCGGGTGGCACCAGTTCGGTGCGTCGAGGAAGCCGGTGCTGCTGTTTCTGCGACTCGATGATCAATGGCTCGAGGCCTGTACAGCCGGCGACGGTTCGTTGCAGTTCGCAAGCGTGAGCGAACCAGCGGGGTTCGACATGGACGAGCTCGGGCGCTTCGAGATGCTGCCGGCAGAGGCAAGTCACCCAGCCTCGCGCGCCCATGTGAGAGCCTGGATCTTCCACACTCCGGCGTGCGGGTAAGCTCTCGATCCCACGCGCAGAGCCGGCGATTTGCACGATCGCGAGCCGATGATCTGGGGCACCTTGGCGGCGTGTTCGGGGACGGATTGCCGCGACAGGGGGTGGGTAGCATCCGTCCATAGGACTACGGCATTGGAGGTCCGGGCCATGGCTGATCCCGATCTGAGCGAGTTGCGTCTGCAGGCGGCGCAGGGTGACGGCGATGCCATCGGGCAACTCGTGGAGGCCGCCGGTGAGCGAGGAGACTTCGAGGAACTTCGACGCCTGGCAGACAACGGCAGCAGCGATGCGACGGATGTGCTGGTCGAGCTGGCCGGCGAGCGGGGCGATCGTGACGAGCTTCGTCGCCTTGTGGCCGGCGGCAACCAGGATGCCGCTGACGTGCTCGCCGAGCTTGAAGAAGAGTCGCAGGGTGACGAAGCGCAGTAGCGCATCTGGTCTCGCTCAACCATCGACACCAGTGCTGGATCCGGCGTTTTGCCCGTTCGCGTCGCGCTTTCGGGGACGTCGTGGACTGGTGATCTGGGACGGTCTTGGCGTCGTCATCGTCACCGGAACCGGGAAGGCTCTGGGGAGGTCCCGCTCCCTACGCAATCTGAGACGCTGGCCAACGAGACTTCTGGCTCTTGTTCTCGGCCGGCTGCCGAGCGGGTCACCGGCATGATGGTTTCGTGGCAGGCTTGACCCGGTGAAGCGACTCTGCCTTCTACTGGGGATGACCGTCGCGGTGATGAGCGCCGGCTGCACGAGCTCAACACCGACAGTCACCCCCACCTCGGTGACTCGGCCGTCGCGCGAGGAACCGCCCAGGTCGCCCTCGTCTCGCCCGCAAATCCCCTGCGGGAGTGATGTCATCATCGACCCTTCAACCACGATGCCAACGTGCGACGCACCTCTGGTCGAAATCGAAATGGCAGACCTGAACCAGGTCTGCAGCCGT
>JBBQHT010000003.1:0-49646 GCA_038324235.1 Acidimicrobiales bacterium | reverse complement strand
GTGCGCGACGCCGTGGTGGCGGCGACAACCCAGGGCGAGCGAGGCGAGGTCGGTGGGTCCGCCGTCGTTCCAGGCGATCACGTGGTGGGCGTCGCACCAGTTGACCCCGAGGTCACACCCCGGGAACGTGCACCCGCCGTCACGGATCACCAGGGCCCGCCGTTGCGCGGCGGTCGCCAACCGGTAGGCGTGACCCATGTCGAGCGGGACCCCCGCATCGTTCACCGTCACCTCGGTGACGTCGCCGACACAGCCCCACACCCCGGCCAGCTCCGCGCCGATGGGGTGACCGTCCGCGCCGGTCAGCTTGCCCTGATGCTTGATCAGGGTCACCTCCGGCCGGGCCGGCCCGGCGGACGCCGCGTCGGCGCCGACCGCGACACGCAACAGCTCGATCAACGCCAAGGCGCACAGCTCGGCGCGGCCGGGCACGACGAGTTCCGGGAACGTCTTCTGGTCGCGGGTGTACCGGCGGAACAACTCGTCGGCCTGGCGGTCCACCGCCGTGCGCAACGCGAGCCCGAGGTCGTGGGTGAACCGGCCCTGCACATCGAGCACCCCGTCCATCGTCGTCTTCCACGCCAGGCGGTTCGTGCCGTCGCCGTCGCGGGGTTCGGGGCCGTCCTGGTCCACCAGCGCGATCAACGCCCGCACATCGCCCTGCCACTGGACGAACCCGCAGCCCGCGGCGAGCGCGACGATCGAGTCCTGGATCCCGCCGATCGCCGCGATCACCCGCGGGTTGCTGGCAGAGACGAGCACCCGGACGTGTTCCCACGACAGGTCCCCCGCCGCCCACGCCGCATCGATCACCGGCCACTGCCGCAACACCGCCCCGACCCGCACCCGCAACCGCGTCGCCGCCGGCGCCGTGCCCGCCTCCCGCGCCACCCACGCCCCCGTGCGCAACCCGTGCTCCAGATCACACACCTGACGGGCCTCGAGCTCAGCGCCCACATGCGCCTTCGCCGCCTCCAACAAGCTCACCGCCCGCTCCAACGCCACCGCGGCGGCAGCCAGATCATCATCGAACACGCCCGAGACATCGGCAGTCGCGAGACCCGCCGCCACCCCCGGCAACACCCCCACGAACTCCGAATCGAACATACGTTCGACTCTACCGAACCACGACACCGAAATCAACCGAAAAGCCCTGAGAACTCGCACCGTGGTTGGGCTCGCACGGGTGGTGCCGCAGGGTCCGCCAACCGGGGTGCCGCCGATTCGATCGTGCAGTACGGTCGCAAAAGAAGGGGGGTCTGCCCGACGGAGCGACTGGTAGCGTGCCGCCGCGCATCGAGAACGGACGACGGCAGTGGAACGATTCCCCATCCGATTCACCGGCGCCAACCGGGCGATGGTGCTGCTCGGCATCGTCCCCAGTCGGTGCTACGTCGAGGTCGAAGGCGATTCGCTCCGGGTGCAGATGACCTGGGCCTTCGCCGCCACCGTGCCGCTCGCATCTGTGCGCTCGTTCGCACCCGACCACGACCGCGTCATGGGGTGGGGCGTCCACGGGTGGCGCGGCCAGTGGCTGGTGAACGGGTCCTCGTCGGGGATCGTGCGGATCGAGATCGATTCCCCCGTGCGCGCCCGGCTGCTGGCCTGGCCGGTACGACTCCACGTGCTGCGCGTCGCGGTCGAGGATCCCGACGCGTTCATTCGGTCGCTGACGGCCGCGACCGCCGGCGCGTAGACCGACTCGTCCGCGAGACCGTGCGTGGCGAAAGCCCCGGCTACGACTCGAAGCTCACGGGGAGGGCCCGCCGGATCGTGGCGATGATCTCGCGTCGGGCCTGGGGCTCGAGTCGCCGGCCGGTCCACACCAGCTCCTCGCCGAAGTCGACATCGGTGAACGTCTCGTCGCCGATCATCACGGGGTGGCGATAGCGCGGCGCGACGTGCCAATGCACATGGGGGTTCGGGCGCCCGTGGCGCCACGGCGGTTCCGGGTCGATCTCCCGGTAGGCCCAGTTGCGCAGACAGGAGAGGTTCACGAGGTCGGCGCCCAGCACCTGCTCCAGGATCGGTTCGACGGCGGCGTACAGCGCGAAGAGATCGGCCGCCTCGACTGCGGTCAACTCGCTCACCTTGGCCACGTGCCGCCGGCTGCCGATCAGGCAGGCGCCGGCCACGGTCTGGTCCGGGTGCAGCACGACCTTCCAGTGCTCGGTGAACACGATCACGTCGGGGTCGAGCTCAGGTGGCGTGCACGTGACGCACGACGCATCCGGCCTGAACGGCACGTCGTGCGCAAGCGCCCGCAACCACGAGTCCGGGCGCTCAGCATGGTCGCTCTCGATCATCGGCGAAGTCTGCCCGGTTCCGGCCGCCCAGCGAGTCACCGACACCCGCAGCGTCACGTCGCCGTTCTCGAGAGCGTGGTCGGGCCCGTATCGGACGGTGATCAGTTCGCCTCGCGACCGGCCGCCCCGGCGGGCACCGCACCAGGGGTCGCGGCCGCCCGCGTCCGGCGGCGCAGGAGGTGCACGATCACCAAGGCGACGACCACGAGCGGCAGGAACGGGACCAGCGCGCCGAGCACCGCGAGGACGACCGAGCCGACGTTGCCCGCCACGGTGAGCCCACCGCTCAGCCCGTCGGAGAAGCCCGGCAGCGGCTTGGCCTCGTTGGCCTTGCGTTGGGCCTCCTCGGCGTCGAGGCGAGCCTTCTCGACCGCCGGCGTCGAGCCGTTGCTCTCGAGGGTGATCACGATCGTGGCGAGCGCGACCTTCGCCTGGAGGGCCGCCTGCTGGCCCTTCAAGCTCTCCAGGTCCGCCTGACGGCGGGACACCTCGTTCTCCAACTGGCTGATCTCGGTCAGGGACTTGGCCTGGTCGAGCAATGCCCGGGTCCGATCCAGGCTCGACGACGCGGCGTGGATGCGTGCGTCGAGATCGACGACCTGGTTCGTGACGTCGTCGGTCTTGACCTCTTCCGCGGCGAGGGTGCCGAGCTGGGCCAGGTCGTTGAGGAGCTGGGCGAACTTCTCGGGTGGGACCTTCACCGTGATCACCGAGGTCGCGGTGTCCCCGAAGGTGGTCTTCTCGCCGAACAGGCCGCCCGACGCGGCCTGGGTCGCGGCCACGACCTTGGGCTTCGCCTGGCCGACATCGTCGACCTTCACCGTCATCGTCGCGGTCGAGATGAACGACCCGACCCCCTGGACCGGTGTCTGGTCGTACGCGTCGACCTTGAACGACGCGCCCTGTGCGGACGAGTCACCTGCGCCGGCGCCGCCGCCGCCGAGCGCCGGCGCGCCGAGCGCAGCCTGCGGGGCGGCGCCGTTGGCCACCGCGCCCGCCGGCGCGCTCGCCGCCGTCGAGTCGTTCTTCGACGCCGCGCACGATCCGAGCGTCCCGATCGCCAACAACCCGACCACCGCCGCCGCGCCCACCCGTGTCCACGGGCGCGCGCCATCAGCACCGTTCATCGATCCCATGCCTGGTCCTCTCCCTGACCGTCATCCACGTCATCCACGTGTTCCACGTGATCGTGGGTTGCGGTTCGGACGATCACAGCTCGAGGCTGGTTCCCATGTCGCCCCCTTTTCTCAGGGTGCAAGATGATGCCCCGCCGCCGATGCCGCGGCTCACCGATGTGGTCGCGGGCGACAGCGGCCTCGTGTGCGCCCAGACCTGTGTGCCGCTGGGTCCGGATACCAACGCAGGCCGATAGGTTGACCCGGCCGCACGACGAGGAGCGATCGATGACTGACACGACGAACGAGCAGCCCGCCCACGCCTCGGGGACCCTGGTCCTCGGCGGTGACCTGCCCGTGCACCGACTCGGGTACGGCGCTATGCGCATCACGGGCGACGGGATCTGGGGCGCACCGGCCGACCACGACGGCGCCATCCGCGTCTTGCGACGGGCGGTCGAGCTCGGGATCGACCTGATCGACACGGCCGACTCGTACGGGCCGTTCGTCAGCGAGGACCTCATCGCCGAAGCGCTGCACCCCTACCCGGCCGGCCTGGTCATCGCCACCAAGGGCGGGCTGACCCGCAGCGGCCCGGGCGTCTGGGAGGCGGTGGGCCGCCCGGAGTACCTGCGTCAGTGCGTCGAGATGTCGCTGCGGCGGCTCAAGCTCGAACGCATCGACCTCTACCAGTTCCACCGGGTGGACCCGCAGGTGCCGCTCACCGAGTCCCTCGGGGCGCTGGTCGAGCTGCAGGCGCAGGGCAAGATCCGCCACATCGGCGTCTCGAACGTGACGGTCGCCCAGCTGCGCGAGGCCCAATCCGTCGCCCAGGTCGTGTCGGTGCAGAACCGCTACAACCTCGCCGATCGCGAGAGCGAGGACGTGCTGGCGGCGTGCACCGAGGACGGGATCGGCTTCATCCCGTGGTTCCCCGTCGCCACCGGCCAACTCGCCCGGCCGGGCGGACCTCTCGACCAGGCCGCCCAGAACCACGGAGCGACGCCGGCGCAGCTGGCGTTGGCGTGGCTGCTGCACCACTCCCCGGTCGTGCTCCCCATCCCCGGCACCTCGTCGGTCGCCCACCTCGAGGAGAACACGGCCGCCGCCACCATCGAGCTCACCGCCGACGAGGTGGCGACGCTCGAAGCTGCCACCTGATCGCCGGCGCAACGGCCGACGGTGGCGTCACGCCGGTCGGCGGGCGACCAGGAGCAGGTGCGGACTCGCCCCGAGCAACGACGGTTCCCGCTCGACGGCCCGGGCGGCCTCGACAACATGGCGCAGGTCATCATCGGCGATGATGCCTGTGCGACCGGTTGCGCGCCGCACTGCCCAGTAGCCCGGACCCTCCACGGCCATGACCCCGTCGACAGCCAGCCCGGCATCGCGGCCTTCGGCTTCGAGGTCGGACGGGTCGTGGAAGTACGAGGTCGTGAACCACTCATCGCGCGGCGTCGGGTTGCGGTGGACGCCCGTGGCGAGGTCGGTCGCGACGATGGCCGCGAAGTCGGCGTCATCGAGCCACTCGTGCGCCACGCCGTCGAGCAACGAGGAGAACCGCGAGATGCCGGCGGCGAGCACCACGCCCCCCGGCCGGAGCACTCGGCGCGCCTCGGAGAGCGCCCGGACGCGATCGGTCCGCTCGACGAGGTGGTAGAGCGGTCCGAGGAGCAGCACGGCATCGACCGATTCAATTCCGGCGTCGAGCCCACGGGCATCGCCGATCGACGCCGTGAACGGAGCGGCGCTGGAACGCCCTCGAGCGGTGGCCTGCTCGACGTGCGACGGAACCGGGTCGACGAGGTGGACGTGATGGCCATCGGCGGCCAGCCACTCGGCGTGCACGCCGGACCCACCGCCGATGTCGAGGATGCGCCGAGGCTCGTCCGCACTGACGTATCGACGGACGAGCTCCTGGGTGCGCAGGAACTCGACACGACCAGTGCCCGATCGCAGTCGTTCATCCTCTGGGCGCGAGCTCGACTCGTAGTGCGCCAGGACGTCCGCATCGAGTGCGAGGTGCTCATCGGGCCGCATCGACCGAGACTACGGGACAGACGGCAGACGGATCTCCCCCGTCGCGGCTGGGCGAACCGGCCGCATCAGCGCTGGAGCCAGACCTGGTGGAGCATCGGTGCCTGCTGGTTGAGCGGCAGCCCGACGGCGTTGTCGGGCAGCTTCCAGTGCAGGAGGTTCACGACGGTCGGCCCGGCGACGTGCACGAACTGCGCGTGGTTCAGCCAGACGTACGGCACGTCGACGCCCATCTGGCGGGCGACGGCTTGGTAGTCCTTGGCCGCCAGCTGCTGGTCCGGGGTGCTGCGCGCGTGCTTGAGCAGCTCGCCGACGGCGGGGTCGTTGTACCGGGCGAAGTTGAGCGTGAACTCCGGGACCGGCTTCGCGTTGGCTGGGTCCCACCACACGAAATCGAGAGCGGGGTCGGGGGCGTCGAACTGTTGCCACAGCACACCCTGGTAATGGCCCTGGATGACCTGGATGATCATCGGGGCCTGCTCGATGCTCTCGATCTTCACGTCGACGCCGGCGGCAGACCATTGCTGCTGCAGGATCTGCGCGGTGGCCGCCGCTTGGGTTTCGGCGGGGACCGTCAGGGTGACCGCGAAGGCGCCGCCGTGGTTCACCTTGTACTGAGAAACCAGCGCTTGGGCCTTCGCGAGGTCGAAGGACGGGTAGCCGGTGGGCGCGTAATAGGGCGAGCCGGGTGCGAACGGCCCGTCCGCGGACTGCAGGAAGTTCTCGTTGTCGGCCTCGTTGTAGGCCTTCTGGTCCGTGGCATAGGCGAGGGCGCGTCGGGCATCCGGGTCGTTGAAGGGGGGCGCCGCGTTGTTGAGCATGATGAAGGTCTCGAGGCTCTCACCTTTGATGGCGGCGAGCACCTGGAAGTCGCCCCGGCTGCGGGTGAAGTCCAAGATCGGTGGGGCCTCCACGAGTTCGGCGACGTCGATGTCGCCGGCCCGCAGCGCGTTCGCGCGGCTGGTCCCGTCGGTCATCACGCGGAACTCGATGTTGTCCAGGTAGGGATAGTGATCGCCGTGCGCATCGCTCTGCCAGTAGGTGGCGTTGCGCTTCACCGTGAGCTTGTTCCCGATCTCCCAGGAGTCGAGCACGAACGGGCCCGTGCCGATCGGGCTCTTCCCATCGTTGCTCTCGAGCCAATCCGGGTCGCTGACGACGCCGATCTGGGTGGCCAGCGAGGCGGGGAAGTTGACCCACGGTTGGGTCAGCTTGGTGACCACCTTGTCGGGGCCGTCGGTGGTGATGCTCTCGACGTAGATGTAGGCGGTGCCGGTGATCGGGGAGCTCTTCAGGTATTGCTGATCCCGACGGACGACCTCGCTGTCCACCGGTTTGCCGTTGTGCAGCGTCACGCCGGGCCGAAGCCGGATCGTCCATTCGGTGAAGTCGGCGTTGTGGTCGAATCCCGCGGCGAGGTACGGGTGGTACTGGCCCTGATCGTCGAATGCCGCGAGGGTGTCGAAGATGGCATGGGCGACGGTCAGACCCGACGGCGCCCAGTTGTTCGTGCCCGGGTTCCATCCGTTGGACTCGGTCCGCAACCCGTACACGAGCTTCCCGCCGTGCGTCGGTGCGCCATCGTTCTGGTTCCCGCCCTCGTCAGTTCGAGTGATGGTCCCGTCGGTCGCCGCACTCGGTGTCGACGTGGTGGTGTTCGCGGCGCACGCCGCGCCCAGGGCCAGAATCGTCACCATCGCGAGCATCCCGCGAACGCGCTTCAAATCGTGCATCGGATCGACCTCGGCTCAATCCCGGGCCGCCGACCGTGCTCTCGCCACGACCGTCGAATCCAGGGAACTCGGCAAATGGCCCACGCGGGGCCGACCGAGTGCAATCGGAGGATGTGGAGGCAAACTGAGGCGTTCCCGTCACCGCAGCCAGAAGGGCCCAAATGGCCTACATGAGCGGTACCGTGGCCTCGATGACGACCGACGTGATGTCCAACGCTGACCAACTCTCCGAGATCGCCGAGGCGGAGCTCGCCGCTGAAGCACTGGCGGCGGGGGATCCCGATCAATCCATTCCGGTCGACGCCCTGCCGTTCGGCGCCCTCCTCGGCGCCGACGGTGCGCCCGGCCCGCTACTCCCCGACTGGTACATGCCCGCGCCGGCCCACGGCTCGACGAAGCGCTCGCATCGAGTGATGGCCTGGTCCTTCATCGCCGCGCTGGTCGCGATCAACCTGTCAGGTCTCTGCGTCACCTACGGGCACCTCGTCCTCGCGTAGGCCGCCATCACGTGGGATCCGGCGCCGGGCGGGCGGGCCCGACCCGACGACGGCGGGTGAGCCGCCACGCAACGCCGCCGACGATGACGAAGGGGACGAACGGCAGGCAGGCGCCGAGCGCGGCCAGCACCACGGTGCCGACGTTGGTGAACACCTTCCACCCGCCCTGCAGGCCGTCGCCGAAACCCGGCAGCGGGGCCGGAGTCGACCCGGCGGTGGACGCGGGAGCCGGTGGCACCGCGGTGCCGGCGACGGCCGCGTCGGCGGTGACCGTGAGGACGATGGTCGACAGGTCGACGCGCTGGCTGAGCGACTGCTGCTGACCCCGGAGCTGTTCGACCTCCACCTCGCGACGGTTCACGTCCGCTTCCAGGTTGGCCACGTCCACCAGGTTCGAGGTCTTGTCGAGCAGGCCGCGCATGCGATCGAGCCCGTGCTCCGCCGCGGTGATGCGGGCGTCGAGATCGACGACCTGCTGGGTCACGTCGTCGGTCTTGACCTGCTGGTCGCGCACCTCGCCGAGCTTGCCCAGGCCCGAGAGCACGGACCGGAACTCGGCGGGGGGCAGCTTCAGCGTGATCGTCGCCCGGGCATCGCCGTTGAAGGAGGTCTCCTCGCCGAACAGGCCGCCGCCCTTGCTCTCGACCAGCGAGATGGCAGCCTCCTTCTTCTCGTTGACCTGCGCGCTGTCCGCGACGTGCACAGTCATCGTGGCCGTCGAGACGAAGGTGTGCCCAGCCGCGGCTCCCGCACCGATCGCGCCGGCTCTGTCCATCGGGGGGAGGCCGGCGGTCACGCCCGCCGCAGCCACCGCCGAGGTGGCCCCGGAGGGTGGCTCGGACGAGGGGACGCCTGCGGCCGACACCGACACCGATGCCGTCGGGCTCGGCCCGCTGTCGTTCCCGATCGCCGAGGCGACCGACGAGAACTTCGTCGACCCGTTTCCGCCCAGCAACGTCACCGATGCCAGCCCGAACACGGCGATGGCTCCCACGGCGGCGGCCATGATCACCCACTGTCGGGTCCGGCCCGGCCGTGGCCCTCTCGCCTTGGGCCGCTCTGCCATGGTGTCCTCCCCGCCGCGCTCACCAGCGCTGATCTCGGCGCCGCCGATGGCGGTGACGCGCTCCACCCCCTATGCCGGCGCGATCGCCGGGTGTTACCGCAGCCCCCCACCCATGGGTCTCGACGGCCGACGCGGTAGCTTCTCGGCCATGACCGGACCGACCGACAGCACCAGCAGCCCGAGCGCGGTGTCGCTCGAACTGGACGGCGACATCGCCGTTATCCGCATCGATGACGGCAAAGCCAACGCCTTGTCGCACGCGATCATCGCGGACGCCCAGGAGGCGCTGCGCACCGCCCGCACCGAGGCCAAGGCCGTCGCCATCATCGGTCGCGAAGGCAAGTTCTCCGCAGGCTTCGACCTGGCCACCATGAAGGCCGGCCCCAGCCAGGCGCGCGGGCTGCTCAAGGCCGGCGCCGACTTCGGACACGCCATGTACGTGTGCCCCATCCCCGTGGTGATCGGGTGCACCGGGCACGCGCTGGCCATGGGGGCGATCGCTCTGTTCTGCGCCGACGTCCGCATCGGGGCCGACGGCCCGTACAAGATCGGGATGAACGAGGTCGCCATCGGCATGCCCGTCCCCCGCTTCGCCATCGAGCTCGCCCGCGACCGCCTCTCCAAGCGCCACCTCACCGCTGCGGTGCAGCACGCCCGGGTGTTCGATCCGACCGAGGCGCTCGACGCCGGGTACCTCGATCGCGTCGTGCCGCTCGCCGATGTCGAAGCCGAGGCCATCGCCACCGCCAAGCAGCTCGGGGCCACGCTGCACCCCACCGCCTTCCGGTTGACCCGCGAGTACCTGCGCGGCCGCCGTGCCGAGGTCATGGCCGCCGCCCTGGCCGAAGACCTCGAGACCTTCGCCCTCGCCGACAGCTGATCAGGGGGCCGGGTTCTCGACCGTGTTCCAGGCGCGGGCGGTGAGGTACGGCTCGAAGGTGCGGGCGATGAGGCGCAGATCGTCGCCGGTCTTGGGGTGGCGCATCTCGTAGAGGTGCGGGAAGTCGTTGAACGCGAGCGTCGCATCCCACAGCCGCTCGGCGTCGGCGCCGCGCGGCGCGGGCACCACGACGGGCCCGAAGATCGACCGGTCGTCGGGGAACAACAGGATCGGCACACCGAACCCACCGTGCTCGCGCACGATGAAGTCGTGATCGGCGCGCACCTCGTCGGTGGTGGTCGGATCGGCGAGCGCCTCGTCGAGCACGTCGCCCCCGAAGCCGTGCTCCACCAACAGGCCCCGGTGCACCTCGGGGTCGTGGGTGCGCACGGCGTCCTCGTGGAAAGCCCGGCCCATGACCTCGTACCAGCGGTCGACCACGTCCTCACCCTGACGGCGGAGCAGCGCCGCGATCCGCATCTGGCTCCACCCGTAGGACCAGGCCCGGTCCGCCGGATGGGTCTTGCCCTCGACGAGGTTGATCGCCTCGAGCGAGAAGAAGCGCCAGCGGATGGTCAGCCCCGTGCGCTCGCGCACCTCGCGGATCCACACCGAGGTCTGGTACGCCCACGGGCACATCAGATCGAAGAAGAAGTCGATCGAGTCCGGGCGCTCGACCTCGATGCTCGACGTGCCCACCATGTGGCCTCCCGTGGGGTCGTCGGCCGCCGAGCGGCCGCTCCTGCGGCAGGTGCCCTTCCGGCGGGCAGATCCGTGCGGACCTGCCGCGGCCGGAGAGGGACTTGGTGCCGGGGGTTAACCTACCGACCGACGCCGGCGCACCACAACTGCCGGCCTACGCAACGGGGGATCACCGTGACCGAACCGATCATCGAGGTGCTGCGCGGCGAATGGGCGTCGTTCACCGATCTCGTCACCGGGATCGGTGATGACGAGTGGGCCCAGCCCACTGCGCTCCCGGGGTGGTCGGTGCAGGACAACGTGAGCCACGTGATCGGCATCGAGTGCATGCTGCTCGGCGATCCTGCGCCGGACGTGGATGTGAGCCACCTCGCCCACGTCGCGAACGCCTTCGCGGCGGCCACCGAGACCTGGGTCGAGGCCCGCCGGGGTAACACGCCGGCCACGGTGCTCGCCGAGTTGGCCGAGGTCATCGCCCGCCGCGACGCGCAGCTCATGGCCATGACCGACGACGACCTCGCCCGCGTCGGCTGGTCGCCCGTGGGCGAGGTCCCTTACCGGGTCTTCATGCAGGTGCGGGTGTTCGACACGTGGATGCACGAGCAGGACATCCGCAGGGCGGTCGGCCGTCCCGGTCATCTCGCGGGCCCGGCGGTGGACGTGGCGCTCGACCGCATCCAGGGCGCCCTCGGCTTCGTCGTCGGCAAGAAGGCGGGCGCGCCCGACGGCGCCTCGGTGCGCTTCGAGGTCCAGGGACCGGTGCCCCACACGTACTGCGTCGTCGTCGACGGTCGCGCCCAGGTGGTGGACCCCGCGACGGCGCCCAGACCCGCGACGGTGACCCTGACCCTGCCGATCGAGAGCTTCGTGGCGCTCGGCGGTGGCCGGTGGAGCCATGCCGAGGCGGTGGCGGCCGGCGGTCTGACGATCGCCGGCGACGACGCGCTCGCCACGGCGGTCCTCGACAACCTGGCCTTCACGCCGTAGAGCGGTGGCTGGTGAGATCCGGTGGCCGCCCGAGGCGTGGGTTCGCAACAGACCCGGTTACCCTCGGACCATGACGATGACCGCCGAGAAGACCGATGCCGGCGAGAGCCGGCGCGCCCTGCACGCCTACCTGAGCGACGATGCCCACGACACGTGGCACAACGTGGCGGCCGACCTCGGCTGCAGCGTGTCGGCGATGCTCGAGGCCATGGCCGCCAACTTCGACCAGTCGACCGACGAGCGTGCGATCGACGATCGCGTCTCGGTGATCGTCAAGAAGGCTCGGCGCATCGACGCCGAGCGCCGGCGCCGCTGAACCCAGGCGTTGAACGCCCGTCGTCGACCCTCACGCTCGACGACGCAGACGGATCACACCAGCGGCTTGGCCAGCACGACCGCAGACGGTGACCGCCCGAGGACGCCGAGGGCCACGTTGCCGATGATGCCCTTGCCGCCGGACCGGCCGTGGGTGCTCATGCACAGCACGCCGTCGGTGTGGGCCCGCATGAAGTCCACCAGCCCGGCGATCGGGTCGGGGGCCGAGATGAGCTCGTAGCTCGTGTCGGGGATCTGGGACTTGAGCGACTCGGCGTGGGCCTTGAGGTAGTCGAGCTCGCCCGTGTGCGGGCCCGGGGTCGAGTCGGCCACGACCCCGACCAGGATCAGCTTGAGCTTCATGGTGCGCGCCCAGTCCCCGGCCATGCGCAAGATGTGCTCTGACGCCGGGGAACCGTCGAGCGAGGCGACGATCTCGACCATCGGCAACCCGCGGCTCGTGTCGGCGTTCGGGCCGATGACCATGACCGGGACCTCGGCCCCCTTGAACACCTGCTCGGCCAGCGGGGTCAGCGAGAAGCGCTTGCGCAACCCGGCCTTGGTCTTCATGGCGATGCAGATCATCGGGTTCGAGCGGAACTTCGACGCCTCCACGAGGGCCTCGCCCAGATCGTGGTTGGTATCGACCCAGAAGTCGACGTCGGAGCCGCTCATCGACATCGCCCGGTTCTTGAGCGCATCGCGTGACGCGTTGTCGTTCACCTCGGTGTTGTTGACGATCACGATGCGCGCACCGCACCGCCAGGCAAGGTCCGCGGCCGGCGCCAGGGCGGCACGACCGGGTTGGGTTCCGTCGAAGGGGACGATCACGTTTTCATACACGGGGACATTTTGGCCCAAGTCGCGGACTCGTGCCTGATGACCGTGTCAGCGGACCCGCGTGCAGTCAGGTGGAGGTCGTCGAGCCCGCCGTCGCCACCGGTTTTCTCGCCGAGCGCACCGAGGCCGCCCGGCCCGGCCCGATGAACCGGTAGATGGAGAAGAAGACGATCAGGCCGACCGAGACGACGCACGCCAGGCGCAGCGGCGTGTTGGTCGCGTCGGTGCCGGCGGTGAGCAGGTGGATCGTGGCGACGACGTACAAGAGGTAACTGCCGAGGTGGATCGTGTGCCAGAACTTGTTGGGCAGGTGCTTCTTCAGCAACGACGTGATCTCGATGGCGACCAGGACGTAGAAGCCGGTGATCCCCCACGCGACCGGCAACGGCTTCCACGACGACGCGAACGGCACGAAGAGCTCGCTGAGGCCGAAGTGCACGTACGAGTCGAAGAACAGCCCGGTCAGGTGGACGGCGACGAACACCACCGCGAGACCGCCGAGGAAGCGGTGCAGATCGAGCAGCCACGGGGCGCGCGGCTTCTTGCCGAGGGCCCGCGTGGACAGCGCCAGGCCCCAGACGATCGAGGCCACCGTGAGGGTCCAGGCGACGATGCCGCTGGCCCGGGCGACGTACCACCACAGTTGTGAGCTCATGGCTCCTCCTCCACCGTAGGGACGACAGACGACGTCTGCTCGAAGCGCTCGAACCCGGGGGTGCGGCGCACGGTGCGGTCGTCCTCGACCAGCAGCCCCACGGCGCCGGCATCGGCGATCAGCTCGGCCCCCGCGTCGGGACCCGCGACGAACGCCGCCTTGGCCAGCACCTCCGCCCATTGCGCGTCGGCCGCGACGACCGTGACCGCAGCCACGCCGCGAGATGCCGGCACGCCGGTGGCGGGGTCGATCAGGTGGTGTCGGGTCGCACCGTCGACCGCCCAGGTGCGCCGCAGGCGCGAGCTCGTCGCCACCGCCCCCTCGTCGAACACGACGCAGGTGAGGTCGGTGGGCGGCGCGAAGGAATCTTCGACGGCGACGACCCACGGCCCGCCGTAAGGGTTGACGCCACGGACGCGCACATCGCCCCCCAGGTTCACGCACACACCGGTCAGGCCCAGGGCGAGCAGCTCGCGAGACACGATGTCGGCCGCGCGGCCCTTGCCGATCCCGCCCAGATCCAGGTGCACGCCCTCGGGAAGGGAGACCGTGGAGGTCTCGGGTTCGAAGGTGATGCCCACCGGTCCCGGTGGCGGCGTGCCCTGCGGCCCGGCGCCGTGGTGGCTCGGGGCGGCGTCCACGAGCTGGTCGAAGCTGCGGTCGTACCCGGCCGCAACGAGCGCGTCGGCGATCGTCGGATCGAACCGGGCGTCGGTGGCCCGCCAGGCCTCGATCGCTTCCTCGATGACGGTGTAGGTATCGGCGCTGAGACCCGACACCGTCCCGGCGGCGTTCAGCTGGCACAGCTCGCTGGTGGGCCGGAAGCGGCTCCAGCGGGCCTCGAGCTGCTCGATGCGAGCCGCGGCCTGGTCCAGGGCCGGCGCGAGCAGGCCGGCGGGTCCGCCCACGACCAGGTGCACATCACATCCCATGGCGCGGAACTGGCGTTCGGCCACGGGGGCGAGGGTCATGGGGCCAAGGGTACGGGGCCGGTGATCGAGACCGGCGGCGGGATGCCGATCGGCCGGCACGATCTCGGTGACGGCCGCGGCGGCCAGCGGGCTCACGAGGCCTTGGTCGTCGTGACGGGAGGGCTCGGGGGCTTGGGAGCGGGCTTGGGTGCGGCCGTCGGCGGCGGCGCCGCGACGGGGGCAGGCGCCGCCGTGGCCGCAGGTGCGGCCGGTGTGGCGCCGCCGGTGGAGCCACCGCCGGCGGACGACGCGCCGGACGGGGCCGCCGCAGATCGGGTGCCCGCCGCCGCGGAGGACCCGGAAGACGCGGACCCTCCCGCTGATGGACGGGCGCTGGGCCCCGCCGAGGATGAGGCAGTCCCGGCGGTAGGAGCCGAGCCTTCCGCCGGCACGATGATCTGGCGCTTCACGACGATGGTGGGACGGGGACCGGTCGTCGTCGGCTCCGGGACAGCCGTGGTCGTCGGCGCGGGCGCCGGGAGCGTCGGCACCGTGGTGGCGGACGCCGCATCGAGCGCCAGCGCATCGGTCGTGGCCCCGGCATCGGCGGTGGTCGACGCGGCCTTGGGGGGAGCTTGGGTGACCGCCATCGCGGTGATCATCCCGAAGGCGGCGGTGGCACTGGCGCCCGCCGCGAGCGCCCGCGCCACGCCCGCGGCGTGAGGGGAACGCTTGGACGTGGCGCGAGGGGTCGGGTCAGTCATCGAGCTCGACCTCGGGGGCATGGTCATCGCGCGGGTCCTCGGTGTGGCTCGGGCGAGTCGTCGAGGTCGTCGAGGTGGTGGGCTCGGTGGTCGTCGCCGTCGGCGCCACGGTGGTGGTGACATGCTCGGAGGGTGTGGCCCCCGGGGCGCTCGCCCGGCTGTCGTCGTCACGGCGGACCGGCGCCGGCGTGGGACCGTCGGGGGTCGGCGCCGGGTGGCTCTCGTTCGCTTCCGGGGCACCTTGTTCGTGGCTCGGTGCCGGGGCGGGGGTGACTCCCGGGACCGGCGGGGCGGTCACGTACTCGTCCTGGTAGACGATCTCCGGATCAACCGGGGCGGCGGTCGTCGTGGTGGTCGAGGCCACCGTCGGCGACGGAACGGTGTCGGTCAACGACGCCACGTTCTTCGCATCGAGTTGGCCGACCGGCTCGCTCGCGGCACTCGACAGCAGACCGACGTTGACGGCGGTGGCCACGCCGGCGGCGGAGACCGTGATGGCGACGGTGGCCGCGATGGCCAGGGCCTTGTGACGGTTCAACATGATGTGACTCCTGAGGGGACGGGCGACGGCGGGCCGGATCGGGCACCACTGGACACCCTGAAGGTACGCACCGCCCCCCCAGCTACCGGTCAGTGGGAGGTAAAGGATTGGCAAAGTGACCATCGGGCCCATCGGCAACCACCAGACTGTCGCCATGCACGTACTGCTCGTCGAGGACGACGACGCGATCGCCGAGCCCCTCATCACCGGCCTCGAGCGCGAAGGGTTCGCCGTCACGCGGGTCGCCACCGGCGGTGCCGCTCTCGCGACCGACCTGGTGGGCACCGACCTCGTGCTGCTGGATCTCGGCCTGCCCGACATCGATGGGTACGAGGTGTGCCGGCGTCTGCGGACCACCTCGGAGATCCCGATCATCGTGGTGACGGCCCGCGGCGACGAGGTCGACCGCGTCGTGGGCCTCGAGCTCGGCGCCGACGACTACCTCGTGAAGCCGTTCGGGTTCCGCGAGCTGGTGGCCCGCATCCGCGCCGTGACCCGTCGCCTCCCGTCCCGCGGGCCCGACGGCGGCCCCGGCACCGCCCGCGAGCCCGACGTCCTGACGGTGGGACCGCTCGAGGTCGATCGGCGCACCCACCGAGTGACCGTCGAGGGGAACGAGGTCGCGCTCACCCGCAAGGAGTTCGACCTGCTCGCGATGCTCGCCGCGGATCCCGGCGCCACGCGCACGCGCGACGAGATCCTCGAACAGGTCTGGGACGCGCACTGGTACGGCCCCACCAAGACCCTCGATGTGCACGTCGCGTCGCTGCGCAAGAAGCTCGGCGATCCGACACTGGTGGAGACCGTGCGCGGCGTCGGCTTCCGACTGCGCACCTGATGCGATGACCCGGCGCCTCCTGATCTCGTACCTCGCGCTGACCTTGGTGGTCCTGGCCGCGCTCGAGATCCCGCTCGCCGTCAACGAGCAACGTCGCCTCGAGGCCGACCTGACCTCCCGGCTCCAACGCGACGCGTTCGCCATCGCCGCGTTCGCCGAGGAGACCGTCGAGGGCACGGGCCGAGCCAACCTCCAGACGTTGGCCGACACCTACGCCGCCAAGACCCAGGCGCGCGTCGTGATCGTCGACAAGAACGGCGACTCGATGGCCGACTCGAACCCGACGACGGCCAACGAGAACTTCCTGCGGGCGGGAAGCCCCGAGTTCGCCGACGCACTCGGCGGGGCGGTGAGCACTGGCACCCGCCACTCCGACACGCTCGACACCGACCTGCTCTACGTCACCGTGCCGATCGCGTCGGGCAACGTCTACGGCGCGGTCCGCCTCACCTACTCGACCGACCAGATCCAGGAGCGCCTGCACCACTACTGGCTCGTCCTGGCGGGCATCGCGGCCGTCTCGCTCGTCGCGGCCGCCGCGGTCGGCATCGCCCTCGCCCGTTGGGTGGCTCGTCCCCTCGAACAGGTCCGCACCGCGGCGACGGACTTCGGCCATGGGGATCTCGCCGCCCGCGCCCCGACCGAGGCGGGACCACCGGAGGTCCGCGAGCTCGCGGAAGCGTTCAACGCCACCGCCGCCCGGCTGGAGCACCTGGTGTCGGCCCAGGAGCAGTTCGTCGCCGATGCGTCCCATCAGCTGCGCACCCCGCTGACCGCCCTCCGGCTCCGGATCGAGAACCTGCAAGAGGAGAACCTCGTGCAGCAGTCGGCGCTCGCGGAGCACGGCGCCACCAACCCGCGCATGGCCCAGGACCTCGAGGCCTCCTTGGCGGAGACCCGGCGCCTGTCGCGGCTCGTCGACGGCCTGCTCGCCCTCGCCCGCGCCGACCGCGCGGACCCCGCCGCCGGGGCCGAGGTCGTCGATGTCGACCAGGTGATCGACGAGCGGGCATCGGTCTGGGAACCCGTCGCGAGCGAGCGGGGCGTGCGGCTCTCGGTGGAACCCGCCGGGTTCCGCATCCGCGCGACCCCGGATCGGCTGACCCAGATCCTCGACAACCTCCTCGCCAACGCGCTCGAGGCGTCCCCGGCGGGCTCGACGATCACGCTGTCGAGCGAACTGGCCGGTCCGGGCACGGCGGCGGACCGACCCACGGGCGCAGACCACGGCGACCGGGGGGACCCGCTCGGGCGCAGCCCCGCCGTGGCCATCCACATCACCGACCAAGGGCCCGGCATGACCGAGCACCAGCGCGACCGCGCCTTCGACCGGTTCTGGCGGGCGCCCACCGCCGCCACCGCGCCGGTCGGCTCGTCGCCCGTGCCCGCCGGCGCCGCGGCGCCCGACGTGCTCGGCGGCAGCGGCTTGGGCCTGTCCATCGTGCGGCAGCTCGCCCGAGCCGACGGCGGGGACGTCGAGCTCCACGCCGCCGCCGGCGGCGGGTTGGACGCGGTCGTGCACCTCCCGCACCTGCCCTGAGAACCCGGCCCAACCCCCGCCCGTAGGTGACCGCCCAGAGCGCGGCGAACGCCACAGAGAGAAATGTTCACAGCCCCGCCATCCACGCCCCGCGAGCGTGCCGAATGGCACAGGAGCCGGGCACTACACTCCAGCGGTCAAAGGTGATCGCGTGGGCTCGTGGTGTGGCGGCACGGACGGGCCAGGAGGTGGCAGCGAACCGCATGGGATACCGAACCAACCCACGATCGATGGTCGTCCCGTGCCCTGATCGCGGCCGACGGTCCGGGAAGACACGGTCTCGATGATCTTCGTCGTCGTGCCCCTCGCCCTGCTCACGGTCGCCGCGCTCGTGTACGCCGCCCTCGGCCAGCGCGCCGCCGGGCGCGTGCAGCGCGACCTCGAGGACATGGCGAACCACGATCCGCTCACCGGGCTCCCGAACCGGGTCGCCCTGCAACCGGCGCTCAGCCAGATCCTCGCCTCCCGTGCGCCGAGCGGCCGGGCCGCCGTGCTGGTGATCGAACTCGACCGGTTCGCGGCGGTCAACGACACCTACGGCCATGACGTCGGCGACCAGTTGATGGTCGCCGCCGCCGGCCAGATCCGCAAGGGCCTGCAGCACGACGAGCGCATGTTCCGCCTCGGCGGCCCGCAGTTCTGCGTCATCGCCCCCACGGCCATCACCCGCGAGGCCGCCCTGGCCCGGGCGGGCCAGATCCAGAACGCCGTGCGCGTCCAGTACCGCATCGATCACGATCACCTGCGCATCTCGGCCACCATCGGCGTCGTGATGCTGGACCAGCGCCACGTGACCCCGGACATCGTCATCGACGATGCGACCGCCGCGGTGCGCGACGCCACCCGCCACGGGCTCGGCACCATCACGGTGTTCGAGATGGCCATGCGATCGAGGGTGAACCCGTTCGACGCCGAGGTGCGGCTGCGCCGAGCGCTCGATCGGGGCGAGTTCTTGTTGATGTACATGCCCGTCGTCACCCTCGACGAGGCCCGCATCGTCGGGGCCGAGGCCCTCCTGCGGTGGGCCGACCCCGAGCGCGGCGTCGTCCCGCCCGGCGAGTTCCTGGACCTGCTCGCGGCGGCGGACCTGCTCGATCCCGTCGGTGACTGGGTCCTGGCCGAGGCGTGCCGGCACAACAAGCGCTGGCAGGCGCTCTACCCGACCAACGATCTCGCGACGACGATCAACGTGGCGCCCAGCCAGTTGGCGGCTCCGGACTTCGTCGATCGCGTGCTGCGCATCATCGGCGAGACCGGCGCCGACCCGAGTCGGCTGTGCCTCGAGATCACCGAAGGGGCGATGCACGTCGACATCGAGGTCGTGTGGCGGACGTTGCGCCTGCTGAAGGAGGCCGGGCTGCAGCTCGCGCTCGACGACTTCGGCACCGGCTACTCCACCTTCGACTACATCCGGAAGTTCACGCTCGACATCTTGAAGATCGACAAGGTCTTCGTGGACCGCATCAACGCCAACAAGGGCGACTACGCGATCGTGCAGCAGCTGATCGGCATGGCTCACGCGCTGGACCTCGTCGCGATCGCTGAGGGCGTCGACAGTGCCGAGCAGGCGGCGACGCTGGCGGGCATGAACTGCGATCTCGCCCAGGGGTACTACTGGAGCCAACCGGCCCCGCTCGAGACGATCGAGAAGATGCTGGCCCGGGGCACCATCCGGCCCAGCGCCAACCGGGCCAAGAAGATCGACTGGAAGGCCCCGGCCGCGCCCGCCTCGCCATCGGCCTGAGCGCGGGCGGAGCGGTCAGCTCTCAGGCGGCCGGCACCGACGACGAGAAGCGCTCGCTCACGTCCGCGTGGACGTCCAGGCGCACGACACCGTCGATCATCCCCAGGCCGGCCAGCGCGATCGGGGCGGTCGAGTCGGCACTCATCCACTCCGGCAGCGGCGCCGCGAGGCCCGACGCCAGGATCTCGGACTTGCCGGCCGCGTCGCACAACCGGGCCGCCAGGTTGACCGGTCGGCCCACGTAGTCGTCGCCCTCGAACAACATGACCGGGCCGCGCGCGATCCCGACGTGGATGTCGAGCCCCACCGCCCGACAGCGAACCAGCAGCTCGCCGGCGGCGGCGAGCATCGGTCCCTGGTTGACCGCGACGAGCATCACGCCGTCACCGAGCCACTTGGCCACCCGCACGCCGCGGCGCACCGCGATCGACCGGGTGATGAAGCGGAACCGGGTCAGCAGCTCGATCGCGGCGTGCTCGCCCTCACGTTCGCAGTACGAGGTGAAGCCGGTGATGTCGACGAACCCGAAGGTGTAGTCCACCGCCACCGCCTCCCCCATCGGGTCGGTCGGGTGCGGTCGCCCGAGGCGCTCATCGATAGAGGGCACCGGAAGCGAGCGTGGTTTCGCAGGAATCGCCATGGAAGAAGCCTCGGCTGGGTCGTCCGGAACCCCAGCAGGCTGCGAGGGTCTCCGCGCCGTCAGAGACGTGGGTCACCCTACCCGGCCCGGGCGAACTGCCCCCCAGCAATCGATGACCATCACGTGAACTCGGGGGTCGTCCTGACGCTCAGAGCAGCAGTTGGTCGTGCAGGGATTCGATGACCTCGAAGGGAACCCCGATGCTGCGGGCGTAGCCGACCATCGACCGGCCCTCCCCCCGCACCTGGGCGAGCACCGCGGCCATCGCCGCGGGAGGCGCGGCGAGGAACGCCGGCGGACGGGCAGCGAGGGCCGCCCCTGCTGCGGGATCGTGGGTGTCGAGCCAGGAGCGATACGCCGTGAGCGCGGGGGCGCTCGCGGCGTAGTCGTCGACGATCGTCTCGTCGTGGGCGCCGAGCAGGGCGAGCAGCACCGCCGCCAGGACCCCCGTGCGGTCCTTGCCGACCGAGCAGTGGAACACCACCGGGTAGCCGCCCGGATCCGCCAGGACCCGCAGGGCGTCGGCGATGGCGGGGGCACCTTCCACCAACATGTCGAGGTAGCGCGCCGCGAGGAACGCCGCGTCCGGGGCGGCCGGGTCGGGGACCAGCTCGCGCTCGTCCCAGGTTTCGCGCAGCATCGGGAGGTGGTGGTAGCGCACGTAGGACCCAGGCAAGGCGGGCATCGGGTGGGCGGCCACCTCCCGCGCGGTCCGCAGATCGATCACCGTGCGCAGGCCCAGCGCGGCGAGGGCGTCGCGGTCGGCTCGTGTGCCCCGGCCGAGCGCGTCGGCGCGGTAGACGCGTTGCCACCGCAGGGTCTGGCCCGCCCGGCCCTGGTACCCGCCCAGATCCCGGACGTTGAACAAGGCCTCGAACGGGAGGTGCCGGATCGGCCTCGTGATCTCGATGGTCATCGCGGAGACCCCCGTTCGAGCGCCGCCACAGGGAACGGCGCTCAGTCCTCGCGGGAAGTGGTGATCGTGATCGATCCCACCTCCCGGCGGTGTGATGATCGTGCCGCATGGAGCTGGCCGCGCCCTGACGGGGGTCACTCGTGCGCCTGAACAGTTCGTGAACACTCACTCGTGGGAGAGCTCTCACCGAGCGCGCGCAGATGCCGCCCCGCGGAGGCCGTCGTGGGGCAGACTGCACGGATGCCGATGCGCCGGTCATGCTCAACTGTCTTCTCCGCGCTCGTGATCACGGCCGTGGCCGTGCTCGCGGCCGCCGCCTGCTCGTCGTCGACCACCGCGTCGGGTCCGGGCACCAGTGCCGCGACGGGCGGTGGGACCACCGCGCCCACGACGACGGTGAACCCGTATCCGAAGGACGCGACGCTCAAGCTCAACGACCTGCAGGCGCTCGGCGGCCACAACAGCTACCACCTGCGCACGCCGCCCGAGTTCCGGGCCGCGCTCGAGAAGCTGCTGCCCGGCGTGACCAAGCTCTGGGACTACGAGCACGCCCCGCTCGATCAGCAGTTCACCAACGACGGCGTCCGCCAGATCGAGCTCGACGTGCACCTCGATCCCGACGGGCGCTACGCCACCCGTCACGCGATGCCGCTCGCCCAGCTGCCGGCTGACGCGCCCGCGGAGATGAAGCAGCCCGGCCTGAAGGTCTTCCACGTGCAAGAGCTCGACTTCGCGAGCAACTGCCTCACGTTCGTGGCCTGCCTGCAGACCGTGAAGCAGTGGTCCGACGCCAACCCGGGCCACGCCCCGATCATGATCCTGGTCGAGGCGAAGGAGGACAAGCTCCCCGACATCATGAGCTTCACCCAGCCGGTGCCCTTCGATGCGGCCGGCCTCGGCCAGATCGACACCGAGATCCGGTCGGTGTTCAACGACTCCCAGCTCATCACGCCCGACCAGGTCCGCGGCTCGTACAAGACGCTCGAGGAAGCCGTGCTGGCCGACAACTGGCCGACCCTCGGCCAGTCCCGCGGCAAGCTCATGTTCACGCTGGACAACGGCGACAAGCGCCAGCTCTACGCCGAAGGCCACCCGTCGCTGCAGGGCCGGGTGATGTTCACCGACGCCGAGCCCGGCGAGCCCGAGGCGGCCTTCGTGGAGCGCAACGACGCCAAGGAGAAGCAGGCCGAGATCACCGACCTGGTGAAGAAGGGCTACGTCGTGCGGACCCGCTCGGACGGCGACACGAAGGAAGCCCGCGAGAACGACATGTCCTCGGCCCAGGCGGCGCTCGCGAGCGGCGCCCAGTGGATCAGCACCGACTACGCCGTGGTCGACCCGACGGTGAGCGCGACCTTCGTGGTGGCGATCCCCGGCGGCACCCCGGCGCGCTGCAACCCCGTCACCGCGCCGGCCGGGTGCGAGTCCACCGACATCGAGAACCCCAAGGCCCTCACGTAGGTGACACCGTCCTGACCGCGGGTCTTGGTTCAGGACCCCGAGGTGCGGGCGGTCATCTCGTCGGCGGTCACTGGGGGCGAGAAGTAGTAGCCCTGGGCGCGGTCGCAGCCGAGCAGCTGGAGGTACTCGAGCTGCTCGTCGGTCTCGACGCCAACCGCGACCACGATGAGGCCCAGGTTGTGGGCCAGCTCGACCGTCGCCCGGACGATCGCGGTGTCGTGCTCGTTGACCCCGAGACCCGCGATGAGCGTGCGGTCGATCTTCACGAAGTCGAGCGGGAAGCGCTTGAGGTACCCGAGCGAGGACTGGCCGGCGCCGAAGTCGTCGAGCCCGATCTTGACGCCGAGCGCCCGCAGGTACGAGATCGAGGCATCGATCGTGGACTGCGCGCCGATCAGGATGCTCTCGGTGATCTCGAGCCACAGCTTCTCGGGTTGGACGCCCGCGCTGTTGAGCGCCTCGACCACGTAGGTCGGCAGCGCCGGGTCGGCGAGCTGGCGGGGTGACATGTTCACGGAGATCTCGGTCGGCACCTTCGCCCCCGCCGCATCGGTGCCGCCGCTGCCGTTCCACACGGCGAGCTGCTCGCAGGTGACCTGGAGCACCTGGGCCCCGAGGCGCGCGATGAGGCCGCTCGACTCCGCGGCCTCGATGAACTCGGCCGGCGACAGCAACCCTCCGCCGCCGTCGGTCACCCGCAGGAGCGCCTCAGCGGCGACCACCTCGTTCGCCGCCAGATCCACGATCGGCTGGTAGTGCACCCGCACACCGTCGTTGTCGAGGGCGTGGCGCAGCGTCTGCTCGACGGTGCGCCGCCGGCTGGCCAGCATCGCCATCTCGTCGGTGTAGACCTCGATGCGATCCCGGCCCGATGCCTTGGCCTGCGCGACGGCCCGTTCGGCGTCCTGGAGCAGCGCCTCGGGCTCGACGACCGAACCCGTGGGCGCGGACGCGATCCCGACGCAGGCCGTGATGTCGAACGGTCCGCCCGCGAGCTCCATCGGCGCGGCCAGCGTGTCGCGCAACCGGTGCGCCAGGCGCACGCCGTCCATCGTGCCCGCCTCCGCCATGAGCACGACGAACTCGTCACCGCCGAGCCGGGCGAGGAACGTGTCGTCCTTCATCTCGGCCCCGAGGCGGTGCGCAGCCGTGCGCAGGAGATCGTCGCCGGCGTCGCGACCGAGGTGCTCGTTGACGTTGCGGACCCGGTCGAGGTCGATCAGGAGCGCGACGACCGACTGCCCGGGCGGCGCCTGCAGCGCCGTGGCCAGGCGATCGAGCAGGCGCACGCGACCGGGCAGGTCCGTGAGGACGTCGGTGAGCGCCTTCGACGCCAGCGCGTTGATGGCGGCCACCCGCTCGGTGACGTCGCGCGCGTTGAGCACGATGCCCCCGATGCTCTGGTTCGCGGTCAGGTCGCTGACCACCACCTCGAGGTAGCGCCACGATCCGTCGACCGCCTGGATGCGCAGCTCGACGGGCTCACCGATGCCCTGCTCGTCCGGACGGGCCAGCGCCACCAGTTCGGCGGGGCGGTCATCGGGGTGGATGAGCTCGAGCACGTTGGTGCCGATCAGCGAGCCGTCACCCCGCCCGAGGATGCGCACGGCCGCTGGGCTCGCGTACTCCACGACGCCATCGGCGCGGAGCACCGCGATCACATCGGCCGCGTTCTCGACGAGGGCGGCGAAGCGCGAGTCGGACACGAGGTCGCTGTCGACGCCCGTGATCTCGCTCATGTCCCGGGCGACCAGCGAGACCGCCTCGATCTCGCCCCGCTTGTCGCGGTGGGCGACGATGACCGCCGAGACCGCCATGGTCGAATCCTCACCCGTGATGAGCGTCAGGCGACCCCGCCACCGCCCGTACTTCACGAGCGCGGGGAGCACCTTGACCTCGTAGTGGCCCTTGGACCACTCGTCGAGCAGCTCGACGAACCAGATCTTGTCGGACTCGCGGATCGGCACGACCGTGACGAACGCGTCGTTGGCCCACAGCGCCTCGTGGCCGACCGAGGCGAAGATCGCCACCAGGTCGGGGGTCTCGACGAGGGTGTCGGTGAGGATGTTGACGATGTCGGCGCCGTCGTCGGGCTCCGCCTCGACCAGCTCGCCGGGCTCGGGGCGCAGCGCGGTTTCGGTGCCGATGTTGTCGCTCAGCCGAACGAGGGGACCGTTCTCGTCGTAGAGGATCTCGAACTCGAGGTCGAGCACCTCGCCGTCGAGCAGCGCCCGCACATCGAGCGACTTGTGGAAGCCGGGACGGTCGCGGGCGATGTTGGCCATCGCGAACAGCGCGTGCTGATCGTCCTCGATCACACCCGCCGCCATGGCCTCGGCGAGGACCTCCGCCCGGGACGTGCGGGTGCCCTCGTTGGTGGGACGGCCCGAGGCGGCTGACAGCCGGCGGTTCCACGACGTCACCTGAGCTTCACCTCCGCGCTGTCCGTTGAGTCGGTCGGCCCCGGGCCGCTGGTGTGGAACACGAACCGGTGACGCCGAACGGAGGCTGAGCAACGACAACAGGACACGGCCCGGGACGAGCCCGAGTCGTCACCCGCCGATGCCGATCCTGACGTGTTCCCCCCCCGATCTCGTCGGCGAGCGGACGCTGGTTCGAGACACAGCGTGCCACATCGGGATCGACCCGCGTGCAGTCGCAGAAGTTGACGCCGTTCACTCCTGCTGCCACGCGTCGGCTCGATCGCGTACGCTGATCGGCGATCGGCGACGAGGAAGGCAGGGTGATGGCGACACCAGCGGAGCGGGGCTTTCGCATGCCCGCCGCCACCGCGCCGCACGAGCGGTGCGTCATCGCCTGGCCCACCATGCGCCGGCTGGACTTCTGGCGGGGTCACCTCGGCGCGGCGCGGGACACGTACGCCATCATCGCCCGCGCCATCAACGAGTACGAGCCGGTCCTCGTCGTCGCCGATGAGGGCGAGGGACGGGCCGCCGAAGGGTGGATGGGGGGCGAGGTGGAGGTCATCGAGCTGCCGATCGACGACTCGTGGCTGCGCGACAGCGGACCGATCTTCCTCGTGGACGACGACGGCAACCGGGCGGCCGCCCACTTCCACTTCAACGCGTGGGGCGAGAAGCTGGCCCCCTGGGATCGCGACGCCAGCGTGGCCGAGCCGCTGTGCGCCCATCTGGGCATCGAGCGCATCCCGGCCCCGTTCATCCTCGAAGGCGGCGCGATCGCGGTGGATGGCGCCGGCACCCTGCTCACCACCGAGCAGTGCCTGCTCAACCCGAACCGCAACCGGGCGATGTCGCGCGACGAGATCGAGGACGGGCTCCGCGCCTACCTCGGGGTCGAGACGATCATCTGGCTCACGAACGGGCTCGAGAACGATTGGGGCACCGACGGCCACATCGACAACGTGGCGATGTTCGTCGAGCCCGGCAAGGTGCTGCTGCAGTCCACCGCCGACGAGGGCGCCATCGACCGGGTCGTGGCGGCGGAGAGCTGGACCAAGCTCGCCGCCCATGGCATCGAGGTGACCACGGTCGACGTGCTGCCCCACGACGAGTGCTTCGACGAAGAGCTCGTGATCCCGTACCTCAACTGCTACCCGGCCAACGGCGCGGTGTTCGTGCCGCTGTCGGGCGCGGCCGCCGACGACGACATCGTCCGTGGCCTCGAGCTGTTCTTCCCGGGACGCGACATCGTCGGCGTGCCGGGTCGGGTGCTCGCCTACGGCGGCGGCGGGGTGCACAGCATCACGCTCCCCGTCCCGGCGGCCCCCGCGGCTGTCCCCTCGCCGGCGGCGCAGCTGCAGACCGACGCGCTCGCCCGGGCCCTCGCCAAGGCCCGCGAGGAGGTCGCGGCCGAGGAAGCGGGGCAGGGCGACGAGACCGGCTGAACCGCGCCGCGGGCGGCACGCGGCGTGCGCCGCCGTGGCGTGCCAAGCTGAGCGTGGCGGCTTTGTCGACAAGGGGGCCCAGGCATGCCCGATGCTCCACCACTCGAAGCGATCATCTGCGATCCCGATGCATGGTCGTTGCGCGGGATCAAGCCGCTCGTTGCTGCGGCGGGCTTCACGGTCGTCGGCGAAGTCGGCAACGCCATCGAGGTCATCCGCCTCAGCGAGCTGCTGCACCCCGCCCTCGTGGTCCTGTCCCTCGAGCTGGGCGGCATCAGCGGCCTCGAGGCGATCCGAGACCTGCGGGCCATCGGCGGGGGCGACTCGGGCACCGAACCCCCCGAGGTGATCCTGGTCGCGCTCGACGACTCGGCTCGGGCGGCGGCCAAGGAGGCCGGAGCGTTCGAGTTGGCGGTCAAGGGCCACGGCGACCTGCTCGAGCGGCTCCTCGCCGAGGTGGCCGAGCTGATCGAGACCGGCGAGCGGCGCAAGGCCTACGACCGGCGCAGCGGTGACGAGCGGCGCGAGAAGCAAGACTGGTCCAAGGTCACCCAGGAGCGACGCGACGGCACCGACCGCCGCGGCAAGCTCCGGCGCGAGAAGGACGTGACCGCCACGGCGGCCGAGATCCTGCGCCAGCAACGCAGCCCCAGCTAGCTGCAGCTAGCTGGGGCGAACCCGCCGCGGGTTCGGCCACAAGCGTTCTT
This sequence comes from Acidimicrobiales bacterium, assembly GCA_038324235.1. Classification (GTDB taxonomy): domain Bacteria; phylum Actinomycetota; class Acidimicrobiia; order Acidimicrobiales; family Acidimicrobilacustridaceae; genus JBBQHT01. The sequence continues at coordinate 22,583 of JBBQHT010000003.1, read as the reverse complement.
TGCAGCCTGGCGCCGGTCTGGTCGGCAACCGAGTGCAAAGAAAGGCGTGGGCGCCCGCGGGCCCCGGGCCACCCCGCGTTCTTTGCAGCCTTGTGCGGCGGTGATCCGCAACCGAGTGCAAAGAAAGGCGTGGGCGCGGGGTCTGGTGCGTGCGGCGAGGCCGATCAGCGCTGTGCGCGGCGGCGAAGCCAGAGCACGAGGAGGGTGACGATCGCGCCGAGCACCGCGACGATCGCGATGACCCGCCCCGAACCCGAGGTCGCGATGGCGGCGGGGGCCGGCACTGACGATGCCACCGACTCGCGCACTGGCCCGCCGGTCGGGGCGGCAGCTGCCGCGACCGGTGCCTGAACCGATGTCGGGTCGGCGGCGACGGCATTGAGCTCATCGACAACCGACAGCGCGGGCTCGACGAGTTCGGGCTTCGGGGCGGCCGGCGGGGGGCTCCCCGCCTCATTTGCGGTCAGCTGTTGATCGGTCGGCTCCGGCGCCGGCGCTGGCATCAACACGTCGGCGGGCGTCGTCGTCAGCGGCGGCGCCGTCGTCTCGGCCGACGTCGCGACGGCTTCCTTGGCCACCGCCTTCTTCGCCACGGCCTTCTTCACGACCGCCTTCTTCGCGACCGCCTTCTTCGCCACGGCCTTCTTCACGACCGGTGACCCTCCGCCTGCGGGAGCCCCGCTGCCGGCCGGGGCCGGGTCGCCGTCGGGAGCCGGCCCGAGCAGCCCGTCGACCGGGGCGGGCTGGTCGGGATCCACCTCGCTGCGGCCGCGGGATCGTTGCGGGTCGTACTCCGGCATCACCGAGCTCCAGGGATGTTCAGGATCGCCGACAGGTCGGCGATCGCGATCGAGGTCATGATCATCGTGGGATCAGGCGCCCCAGGCGGGAGCAGGAGGGGCGACCGGCGGATCGAACGCGTCCTCGCCCTCGTCGGCACTCGACCCAGGCGTCGGCACGCCGTCCTCCGGCCGCACGAGCGAGTCCGTGAACGGCGCCAGGGTCCCGGCGGGGGCGGCCACCTCGATGTCGTCGGCGGCGACGGGCTCGGCGGCCTCGGGGAAGACGTACGCGAGCAGTTCGTCGAACTCGGCCGCCGCCTCGGGCGCGCCCGCGCGGGCACCGAGGCCGTGGATCGGCAACGACTGCGCGGCGGACTCGGGGATCGCGGCGCGCAGGTGGATCGGAGGTAGCACCTGATCGCCGTAGGTCTCGACGAGCTGCTCGTACCAGTACCGGGCATCGCGGGTGCGGCCCAGCCGGTTGACGACGATGCCCGCGACGACGAGGCCCTCGGGCCGGCGAGCCGAGATGCGGCTGACCGTGCGCAGGATCTGCTGCACGCCGTCGGAGGCCCAGGCGCCAGGCTCGGTGACCACGAGCGCAGCGTCGGCGGCGAACAGGCCGTTGATCGTCAAAAGGCCGAGCGACGGCGGACAGTCGATGATCACGAGGTCGTGATCCACGCCTTCCATCGCCACCTGGAGGCGGTCCTGCGCGCCGATCGGGTCGTTGGCGAGCTGCGGCTCGCGTTGGGCCAGGGCGGGCGAGCTGGCGGCGACCTGCGGGACGATCTGACCGAGCGCGATGTCGAGCTTCCACGCCGAGGGCGCGAGCACCTTGTTGATCACCCCGGGCTGGTCGCTCTCGAGCGCGTGGTCGACGGTGAGCTCGGGCTCCCACACGCCGAGGCCGCTCGTGGCGTTGGCCTGGGGATCCAGATCGACCACGAGCACCCGGTACCCGGCGTGCGCGGCGGCGGACGCGAGCCCGAGGGCCACGGTGGTCTTGCCCACCCCGCCTTTCTGGTTCACGACTGCGATGGTCGGCATGGCCGGTAACGGTAGTGGATGGCCGCGCGGGACGGCGGCGCGCCGAGCGGACCCGGTCGGCGCCGGGTTCCGCGGTACGGTCGGACGATGGCCGGGACCGGGCAGGTGCTGCTGATCGTCGGCGCCGCGCTGGCGGCGGCCGCGGCGATCCTGGCCCTGCTTCGCGGCCACCGCCGCCTCCCCCTCGTCTTGTTCGGGGCAGCCGCCGCCGCCATCGTCGGAGCCACCGCGGTGCTCGGTGCGGCCCTCATCGGCGGCGACTTCAGCATCGTGTACGTCGCCGACACGACCCGCCGATCGATGGGGACGCCGTACCGGCTGGCTGCGCTGTGGGGCGGGATGGAGGGCTCGCTCCTGTTCTGGACCGCCCTGCTGGCGCTCACCGCAGTGGTCGCGGCGTGGCGCTTCGGTGCACCGAACCGACTGGTCATGGGTCCCGACCCCGACGACGCGCGGCGTGACGCGAGCCTCGTCGGCGTGCCGGCGGCGCTCACCGCGGCCTTCGCCGTGATCACCCTCGCCACCGCGAACCCGTTTCGCCGCCTCGCCATCCCCGCCACGGACGGGGCGGGGTTGCTGCCCATCCTCGAGCACCCCGCCATGCTCTACCACCCGCCGCTGCTCTATCTCGGGCTCGTGGCCCTCGTCCCCCCGTTCGCGCTCACCATCGAGGCGCTACGCACCGGGGCCCTCGACAATGCGTGGCGGGCGCACGTGCGCCGCTGGCTGTTCGTCCCCTGGGTCCTCCTCGCCATCGGCATGGTGGCGGGCGCGAACTGGGCCTACGTGGAATTGGGCTGGGGCGGGTACTGGGCCTGGGACCCGATCGAGAACACCGCGTTGTTGCCTTGGCTGGCGGTCACCGCGTTCTTGCACCACAGCATCGGTCGCCGCAGTGACCGGGTACAGGGGACTCGGGACACCGGCGCACCGGGCGAGGGCTCGGGGAGCGACGTGTTCGGCGCCGCGCTGGTGCTGCTCGCGTTCCTGCTCGCCGTGCTCGGCACCCTGCTCACGCGATCCGGGGCGGCCACGAGCGTGCATGCCTTCGCCCAGGCCACCGCCGTCGGTCGTGCGTTGTTGCTGCTCGTGATCGCCCTCGTCGGGCTGAGCGGCTGGTTGCTGCTGCGCGCCCGGAGGCGCGCCCCGACCCCGCGACTTACGTCCGCTGGGGTGCGGGCGACCGGGGTGCGGACGCTCGGGCTGCGGGTGCAGGTCGGTCTGGTGCTCGCCGTGACGGCCTTGGTCCTGGCCGGGACCCTCGCCCCGGTGGTGCGATCGATGCTCGGCGGCGAGACGACCGCCATCGACGGCTCCTACTTCGCCACGTTCACCATCCCGCTCGTCTGGGCCGGACTCGTGCTGCTCGCCTTGGTGCCCGGCCTGCCTCGGAACCCGACACCTGCCGAGATCGTGGCGATCGGCCGCGTCCCGGCGCTGCTCGGTCTCGGCACCGCCGCGCTCATCGCGTGGGCCGGATGGACTGCTGCGGTCACCCTCGTCACGGGCGGGCTCGCCGCCATGGCCGGATCCAGCGCGATCGTCCAGTTGGTGCGGGTGAGGCGCACCCGCACCGAAGGCACCCGCGCACCGTCGCGCGCCACCCGCCTCGCTCCTCACATCGCCCATCTCGGCTTCGCGGTGCTGCTGCTCGGGATCGCCGGATCGACGGCAGCGACGTCGCGCACCGTGCTGTTGGCCACCGGGCAGACCACCACCGTCGGCGGCGTCACGATCCGCAACGACGGAGTGCGGGTCGACGACGGTGACGAGCCGAAGATCGTGACCACGATGCACGTGGCGCGCGGTTCGGCCGAGCGCGACCTCAGCCCCGCGATCATCGGCTACCCCACGCTCGGCACCCGGCTGGCCGAGACCGCCTTGTGGTCCGACCCGCTCGGCGACGTGCAGCTGGCGCTGCGCACGGCCGACGACAACGGCCACGCCCTGGTCGACATCCACGTGCGGCCCCTCGCGCCCCTGGTGTGGTGGGGCGGGATCTTGCTGGTCGGCGGGGGTCTGCTCGGTGGGGGCGGCGCCTGGTCGGAGCGGCGAGCGGAACGAAGGAGCGCACAGATCCCCACGCCCCCGCCCGTGGTCCGGCCCGTGCCCTGACCATCCGCCGAGAGGGGCGCCCACGTAGCCCAGAACGCGCAAACAGGGGCCGCCACATGGCCCAGAACGCGGAAGTAGGGGCGGCGCCCACGTAGCCCAGAACGCGGAAGTAGGGGCGCCCACGTGGCCCAGAACGCGCAAACAGGGGCCGCCACATGGCCCAGAACGCGGAAGTCGGGGCCGCCACGTGGCCCAGAAGGGTGGGGCTCGAACGGGGGGATCAGGCAGGAGGTGGGGGGTCGTCGGGGGGTCGGGGGGTGCCGCGCTTGCGGTCGAGCTGGCGACGGATCGTCGGCGGGGGCGCCGCTTCGCGGGCACGGCGTTCCTCGGTCTCGAGGTCCACGTACCGCTCGGGCTTCGGGGGCGGGCCCGCACGGGCCGCGCGGCGCCCGGCGGTCGCCCGGGTCTCGGCGGAGGCGGGGCGGGCGGGCAGCTTGTCCTTCACGGCGCCGGTGGCGCGGCTCACCTGATACGCGGCCTGCTTCACGACCGTGCCGCGGAACGAGAGGCGGGACAGCGCGAGCGCGAGCGGCCACGCGAGCGCCGCGATCAGCAGCAACCACACCGCCAGCGCGACCCGGGTGCGGCCAGGCTCGAGATCGCCCGGGTCGAACGCCTGGGTCGCCGCGATCTCGCCCCGGCCGTGGGTGATCGAGGAGATGGTCGCCATGGCGGCCGTGTCCGGATCGCCGGGCAGGTACTCGGGCGAGTACGACTCGCTCGCCAGCGCGGTGGACGACAGGACGACTCCGTCCGGGCCGGTGACCTGCGCCCCGACGGCGTAGGTGCCGGGCGCGGTCGCGGCGACCTCGCCGGCGAAGGTCTGGCCGTCGACGCGGTCCAGGGTGACGTCGCGGCCCACCAGGTCCGGGCCGGTGACGCGGGCGGTGGCGGTGGCCCCGTCGGGGAACGCCTCTTCGTTCTCGACCCGCACCTCCATGTGCCCGTTCACCACGCGGGCGCGCACGGCGCCCTTGCCGCTGCCGGCGCCGCCCGGGAAGGTGTCCTTCACCAGGGCCGACCAGAACGCGACGTAGCCGTCCCACGACGCCCACTGCTGGGACCACTTGGCTGACGCGTCGCTCGTCCACGACGTGACCTTGCCCAGGCCCTGCTGCCAGCTCGCCAGCAGCGGATCCTGCTCGGGGCCGATCCGCATGACCTGGGTGGCGGCCGGGCGCGAGGTCGTCGCGACGTAGCCGAGCAACGGTGGCGACTTCGTGAGGTCCCGCACCTCCGGAGCCGTGCCGGTGATGTCAGGCAGGAACGTGCCTTCCTGGATGAAGTCCCGCGAGGCGAGCACGACCTCCTGCTGCATGATCTGGGGGATCTGGCTGAGATCCCGACCCGGGTAGAACCGGCCGCCGCCGGCCTTGGCGACGTCGGCCAGTTGCTTCGCGGCGCCCTCGCCGGTGGCGAGCACCGAGACGGTGATGCCGCTCTCCTTCAGCTTGGCGGCCTCGTCGACCAGGCCCTGCAACGTCGAGGCCGACGTGAACCCGTCGGTGAACAAGATGACGTGCTTGAGGCTCGCCTTGCTGGTGCGCAGCTTGTCCGCCGCGGTCACCAGCGACGTCGTGAGATCGGTGCCCCCGCTCGGGTGCAACTGGTTCAGTCCGTCCTTGATGACGTCCTCCGACGGCAGCTTCTGCAGATCGATCACCCAGTTCTCGGTGGAGTTCACCGACAGCAGCCCGATCTCGTCGTCCTTGCTCAGCGCATCGATCGAACGGGCCGCCGCCGATCGCGAGATGTCGGTCTTGTTGACGCCCCCGGTCACCGAGTTGCCGCCCATGACCCCGTTGCTGCCCTCCGCGCAGTGACACGCCCCCATCGAGCCGCTGGTGTCGATGGCGAGGACCTGGGCGACCGAGCGCCGGCGCTTCGGGTCGGTGATCTCGCTGATGACCGGCAGGATCTTCTCGAGCTCGCTGTCGCGGTAGCCGCCGAGCCCATACGCGTGCTCGCCGCCGACGGTCACGAGGCCGCGCCCGAGGTCGCGGGTGGCGGCCGTGAGCGTGGCCACCTGATCGGTCGACAGGTCGTGCACGTCGACGTCCACGAGCACCGTCGAGGTGTAGGTCGACAGCTTGTCCAGGGGCGGCAGCGCCGCGGGCGTGACGACCTCGACGGTCAGCTTCCCCGAACGGAGCGCGTCGACCAGCGTCGTGGCCTCCCCGGGTGACCCCTCGACGACGAGGACCGTGGCGGGCCCCTCGATGCGACTGGCGACGTAGCCGGTGTTGTTCTGGGCGACGGCGTCGCCGTTGGCCTGCACCTGGACGCGGTAGCGGTGCACGCCCTCGTCGGGCGCATCGAAGCTGAAGGTCACGTCGTTGGCACCGGCGCGCAGGTCGACGGGCTTCGTCTCGAGGGTGCGACCCTCCTCGTCGAGGCTCACCGTGGCCGCCACCGCGGCGGTAGCGTTGATCCGGGCCTTCAGCTCGACCTTGTCGCCCCGGTGCACCGTCGGCGGTGCATCCACGACCTCGACGGCGGCATCGACCGAGCCACCGCGGCCGACGGTGTGGACGTCCACCTCGATGCCCGCCTCGGTCAGCTTGGCGGCCTCCCCTTCCGCGTCGCCCTGCGTCGCGCGCCCGTCGGACACGAGCACCACGCGGCGGCGCGCGTCAGCGGGCAGCACGGCGCCCGCGAGGCGCAGCGCGGTCGCCAGATCCGTGCGGGTCGCGTCGACCTTGACCGTCGGCGGCGCCAGCGCGTTGGCCTCCTGCATCGTGGTCTCGAGTCGGGCGTCGCCGCCGAAGAGGGCCACGCTGCTGAGCGAGCCGGCCGGCTGGTCACGCTGCGCGTCCTGCACGAACGAGATCTCCTCGGCCCGACGCGCGGGACCGACCGAATCCGACGCGTCCACCAGGAACACCGTCGCGACGCGCTCGGCCGGCCGGTTGAACCCGAGATCCACCAGCGCCACCACCAGGAGCGCCACGATCGCGATCCGCACGCCCACCGCGGTGCGCCATTGCGGGCGCGGCACACCGACGCGGCGGCGGCTCAGCACGAGCTCGACGAGCACGAACACGATGGCGGCCAGGAGCACCCACAGCAGGGCCGGATGCTCGCCGAGGGGTTGCACCTCGTTGGGATCCGGCGTGCGCTCGGGGATCTGCAGCGTGGCCGCCGGAGCCAGGTGGGACTCACCCGCGGCGGCGTTCACGGCGACGAGCCGGGACGCCCCACCGTCGGGGGCGATGGTCCAGAACCCCGGCGTGCTGGCCACTGGGGCCCGATGGCCGGGGCTGACGGCAAGCGGCGCGCCGTACGGATCGGTGACGGTGACCTGCACGCCCGCATCGACCGGTAGGGCGTCGCCCACCACCAGGTCCGTCGGCGGTAGCTGCGCCCCGGCGAGGTCGGTCACGAGGCGGTCCCCGATGATCGGGAAGGCGATGTCCAGCGGGAGGGTGCTGTCCGCCAGCGCGAAGGCGAGGTACACGAACACCCGCGTGCCGAGCTTGCCCCGCACCAGCAGCGGCGCCCCCTCCGCGCCCACCAGGGGTTCGGCGGTGGGCGCGACGATCTTTTGGGCCGTGCCGATCGCGACGTTGCCCAGATCCACGTCGCGCAGCAGCGCGTCGTCGGAGCGGACGAGCGCGATGACGGGTCGGTTCACCGTGCCGTCGACCTTGATCCCGGTCATGCCGTCGGGCGGCGCGATGGCGATGAACGGTGCCCCGGGATCATCGGGCACGTCCACCCGATCGAAGATCGCGAGGTCATAGCCCGTCGCGATCTTGGCGGTGTCCGAGTGGTCCACGACCACGCCCGGGGTGGCGGCGAGGAGCTGATCGAGGAACACGTTGGTGGGCCCGGCCACCAAGATCTTGAGATCCCGGCGGCGCGCCGCGATCGCGTACGCGTGGTTGTCGGCGGCGAGCAGGTCCTCGCCCTCGAGGAAGGCGTCGACCCGATCGCCGGGCGGGAGGTCCTGGGCGACCTCGACCGTGGCGCCGGGTGCCAACGACACGCCGGTCGACGCGACGGTCTTGCCGTCGACGTCGAAGCGGATGGTCTGATCCGCGGCGGGCCCGCCCAGGTTCTTGACCGTGGCCAGCGCGTGCAGGCCGCTCCCCCGCGGCTCGACGACCAGCTTGGTGATCGCCCGGTTCGTGTCCTGCTCGCCGATGCGCTCGTAGCGCAGCCCTGCGGGCAGCACGCGCTGCTCGTCGTCGGTGAGCCCGCCGTCGGACAGCAGCACGAAGCCGATCGGCGCGTCGGGTGTCTCGAGGCTGGACGCCAACGTGAACGCCGCGGCGAAATCCGCCGCCCCGGCGGTGGTGCGGATCGGGTCGAGCGCCTCGTCGAACGCCTGCTCGTCCGGGCTCGCCGTGAGCACGACCCGCGGCTGGGGGCTCGCCACGATGACGCTCGCCTTGCCCGCCGCGGGCAGCTCGGCCCGCAGCTGCCGAGCCCGCTCCTTGGCATCGGCCAGGCGGTCCGGTCGACCATCGGTGGCAGCCATCGATCCGGACGCGTCGAGGATGAACACGGTGTGCGGCGCGAGCGGGGCCGGGGTGAGGCGCACCGGTTCGGCCACCGCGACGGCGAGCAGCGCCACGACGAGCAACTGCACGAGCAGCAGGAGACTGGGCTTGAGCTTCTGCCACGGGGAGGCGGCGCTCACCGGGGTGGCGACCGACGACCACAGGAACGTCGACGCGACCTCGCGCGGCTGGCGCCGCGGGCGCAGCACGTGCAAGAGCAACACGGGCACGGCCAACGCCAGCAGCCACAACCCGGCCGGGTTCGCGAACCTCACCGCAGGAGCCCTTCCTGGCGCCAGCCCCGCAGCAAGATGTCCTCGATCTCGTCGTCGGCCCACACCCGCACGTAGCCGGCACCGGCCTGCCGGCAGCGGCCGGCCACCTCGTCCATCCAGGCCACGGCCAGCTTCTCGTACTGCTCGACCGACTCGGGCGAGAGGCTCACGGCCAGGCGCGCCCCGGACTCTCGATCGATCAGGTCGTAGTCGCCGACGAAGGTCGGGTGCACGTCCTCCCGGTCGAGCACGTGCACGATCACGACGTCTCCCCCGCGCGCCGGCAGGCGCGTGATGCCCCGCTCCCAGTCGGGCGTCAGCAGGTCCGAGATCACGATCGTCACGCCGGGCTTGCCGGGGCGGGCGAGCACGTTCGCCGCGGCGTCGGCGAAGTGCGTGTCGCCTTCGGCGGTGAGCGATGCGAGCAGGTCGAACATGGGCGTGACCGCGCCGCGGCCGAGGAAGCGCGGCGCGGCCCGCTCGAGCGGGAACGTGTGCACCGTCACCGCGTCACGGCGCACGAGCGACACGAAACCGAGCGCGGCGGCGACCCGGGCGGCCTGGTGGAGCTTGCCGCCGACGCCCATCGACGCCGACGTGTCGACGAGGATCCGCACGGTGATGTCATCTTCGGCCTCGAAGAGCTTGAGGAGCAGCACGTCGAGCCGAGCCCACAGCAGGTAGTCGATGCGGCGGAAGTCGTCGCCGGGGTGGTACTCGCGGTAGTCCGCGAAGTCGAGCGAGCTCCCGTAGCGCGACGATCGATGCTCGCCGGTGAACTGGCCCGCGAGCCGCCGCCGGGTCGTGAGCTGCAGTTGCTCGAGGCGGGCGAGGAAGGCGGGATCGAGCAGGGCCGCCGAGGGGGTGCGGCCGGCGGTCACGGTGCGCCGCGCATCCCTGCGGTCGGCTCCGGCACTGCGTCCAGCACGGCGCGCACGACGTCGTCGGCGGTGACGCCGTCGGCGGCGGCCTCGTAGCCGAGCACGAGGCGGTGGCGCAACGCGGCCCACGACACGGCCCGCACGTCGGCGACCGACACGCTCGGTCGGCCGTCGAGCAGCGCGGTGGCCTTCGCCGCGAGGATCAGCGACTGCGCGCCACGCGGGGACGAACCGAAGCGCACGTACTGGCGCACGGCAGCCGGGGCGCGCTCCCCGTCCTTGTGGGTGGCGACCACCAGATCGACCGCGTGGCGCAGCACGTGCGCCGGCACCGGGACCTCGCGGGTGAGCTCGATCATGGCCGACAGCGTCGGCGCGTCCGCCACGCGATCGAGCGTGACCGAGCGCTGCCCGGTCGTGCGGTCCACCACGGCGACGAGCTCCTCGGCGCTCGGGAACGGCACGAGGGCCTTCAGGAGGAACCGGTCGAGCTGCGCCTCCGGCAGCGGGTAGGTCCCCTCCATCTCGAGCGGGTTCTGCGTCGCCATGACCAGGAACGGGCGCGGCAGGGGCCGGGTCTCGCCGGCGACGGTGACCATCCGCTCCTGCATCGCCTCGAGCAGCGCCGACTGGGTCTTGGGCGTCGCCCGGTTCACCTCGTCGGCGAGCACGAGGTTGGCGAACACGGGACCGGCCCGGAACCGGAAGTGGCGATGCCCGCTGTCGTCCTCCTCGAGGACCTGGGTGCCGACGATGTCGGCGGGCATGAGGTCCGGGGTGAACTGCACGCGCGAGAAGTCGAGGGTCACGACATCGGACAGCGTCTTGAGCAGCATGGTCTTGCCGAGGCCCGGCACACCTTCGAGCAGCGCATGGCCCTCGCACAACAGGCACACGAGCACCGACCGCACGAGGTCACGCTGGCCCACGATGACCTTGCCGATCTCGGATTCGATCCCGAGCGCGATCTGGGCGTAGCGGTCCGGGTCGATCGATGGGCTGGCGAGGTCGGTCACGGTGTCCCCTTCGGGAAGCGGCGCAGCGGCGGGGGTCGACCCGGAGGTCAACCGCCCGGCGGGCTGCTGAGGTTGTTGAAGTAGTTGCGCACGAGCGCGCGGACCGACGGGGGGACGTTGGCGCCGTCGAGGGCGCGCGTCGCCTGGTCCTGGTACTGCGGCAGCGCCTGGGACAGCGGCACCTGGCTGGTGCCCTGGCCGTTGGCGCCGGTGGTCTTGCCGACCTGGGTGCTGTTGCCGTTGCCGTTGCCGTTGTTGTCCGCCGTGAGCACGTCGCCGTTCGTGGCCTGGCTCGGGTCGAACACCGTGGCCCCGCCTTCCCCCGCGGCGACGTTGCCGTTGCCCCGACCGTTCGGGGTGCCCGTGCCGCCCCGGCCACTGCCGCCCTGCGCGTTGTTGCCGCCGACCTGGCCGCTGCCACCCCCGCCGCTGCCCTGGCCCTGACCCTGGCCCTGACCCTGACCGCTGCCCTGACCGCTGCCCTGACCACTGCCTTGGCCGCTACCGGATCCCTGGCCGCCGTTGCCCTGACCCTGGCCCTGCCCCTGGCCCCCGTTGCGGCGCGGGCCCGACCCCGGCGGACCCTGCCCGGCCTGGCCCTGGCCATCGCTCTGGCCGTCCGTCACGTCGCCCTCGCCGGCCGAGCCGCTGGCGTCGGTCGAACCCGACGCCTGCTGGTTGGCACCCGTGGAACCACTCGACGGACCCGCCGCGACGCGGGACTCGGCGTCGCCGAGATCGTTGGCCGCGGCCTGTTGCTGCTCCTGGTTCGCGACGGCGGCCTTGGTCGACCGCTGCGCCGCCGCCGCATCCTTCATCGCCTCGGCCGCCCCGGCGGTATCGCCCTCGGCGAGCTTCTTGGCCGCCTCGTCGAGCTTCTTGGCCGCCTCGGGGTTGCCGGCGCGCTGGGTCGCCGCCAGGTCCTCGAGTCGCTTCGCGAGCTCCTGTTGCTGCTCCTTGGACAGCGCATCGAGCTTGGCGGCGGCCTGTTCGAGCTGACTGGCGGCGTCACCGCCCGATGCTCCCGGCAGGGGCTGAGCCTGCAGCGCCCGGTCCAACCCCAGAGCCGCCGCCTTCTGCGACAACAGGTTGGGCGAGACCTTCGCCCTCAGCTCCGCTTCGGCCTGCTTCAGGAGCTGCTCGGCCTCGGCCTGGCTCTGGGCAGCGTCGAGCTTGCGGGCGATCTCGTCGAGCCGATCGGCCAGCGCTCGCTGTTCGGGCGTGGCGCTCGGGTCGTCGCGCAGCGCCTTGGCCTCGGCGCGGATCTTGTCGGCTTCCTCGTGGCGTTGTTGTTGCTCGGCGGCGGACCGGGCTCGCACGTCGTCCTGCGGGTTGTGGCTGACCGCCAGCAGGATCGACCCGCTGGCCAGCGCCAAGCCGGCGATCCACCACGGCCACGAGGGGCGCACCGGGACGGCTTCGCGGGCCTGGTGGGCGGACGCGACCGTGGCCGCCCGTTGCTGGATGCGCCGGGCGAACTGGTCGTCGCTGACCTGGCGGAACTCGAGCGCGGAGGTGAACGCGTCCTTCGTGCCCAATCCCCGGTCCGCGGCCCGGGCCGCCACCGGCACCGGCACCCGCACCACGAGGGTCGCGATCAGGATCGCCGCCGCTCCGAACAGGGCGACGAGCACGGCCACCGGCTTGGGCCAGTCCCACGGTTGCCACCGCGAGATCAGCAGGAGCAACAACGCCACCAGCGCCAGGAACGGCACGACCAGCTGGGCCACCGACACGCCCCACGCCAGGCGGAGGCGGCGGCGCACCCCGCCGAGCAGGCCGGTCACCTTCCGGTCCAGCGGCAGTTCGGCGGGCGGCCCCTCGGCGGCCAGCAGTTCGGCCGGCCGACCACGCCGATCGGTGACGGTCACCGCTCGACCTCGGCCGGGATCCGGAGGCGGATCGACGCCAGCCACACCGACGCCAGCGCCAAGCCGATCATGAGCACCAAAGAGGCCCGGATGAACGGATCGAAGGTGGGAGCGAGCCCGGAGCTGCTGCCGCCCCCGCTCCCCGAGGTCGCGCCGGGGGCCGTACCTACGGTCGTACCGGGTCCTGCGTTCGCCGCGCCGCCGCGCGCGCCCAGGGTCGAGCCATCGGACGTCGCGCTGAAGGGGACCGGGGCGGAACCGTCGACGGCCACGACGATGGTGGTGGCGACCGCCGGCACCGGCACATCGCCGCCGATCAACCCACCGCTCCCCCCGCCGACCGCCGGGCCGACCGCAGGGCCGACCGCGGTGCCGGTCGTGGTGCCCGACCCCGATCCCGATCCCCCACCGGTGCCATCGCGCCGCAAGGGTTCGACGACGCGCCGGATCGGGGCGAACGGCGAGATGCTGCGCGCCCCGGTGTCGGGCTGGTCCGGGTCGCGGGCGATCACGGCCGCCGTGAGCGCCAACGGGTTGGCGATGAGGATCACCGCGGGCGGGTGCGCGGAGGACGAGGTGGCCGACAGCGTCGGCGTGCCATCGACGAGGCCCGCGGCGGTGTAGAGCAGGAACGTGCCCATGACGGTCAGCAGCACGACGCCGTAGGACAAGACGGTGGCGGTCTGCACCCGCTTGACGACCGCGGAGCAGCCGACGGTGATGCAGGCGTAGACGATGCCGGTGATCACGACGATGCCGAGGCCCTCGATCACCTGGATCAGGTCGATGCCCCCGATCAGGTACGAGAGGCTGAACAGGGGCAGTGCGGCGACGATCAGCAGGAACAAGAACGCGAGCGACGCCATGACCTTGCCGACGACGATCGATCGCGGGGTCAGCAGCGTGACCTGCATGGGGATGAGCGTCTGGCGCTCGCGCTCGCCGGCGATCGCCCCCGAGGTGAGGCCCGGCACGAGGAACAGCACGAGCAGCAGCATGAAGAACAGGACCCACTCGAAGATGCCCCGCCCGATCTGGGCGACCTCGGTGGGGGCGATCACGATGTCGAGACCGGTCTGGGCTCCGGCTTGCGCGTGGTACACGAAGTAGAAGATGCCGACGAGCAGACCGAGGTAGCCCGTCAAGATCCACATGGCGCGCGAGCCGCTCATGCGCTCGCGCAGCTCGCGTTGGAGAACCGGGTTGCGGATCATGTGACGGTCCCCTCGGTGATGCGCAGGAACAGCTCCTCGAGCCCGCCGCCGATCTCGGCGAACTCCACGACGTCGCGGGAGCCGTCGACCACGAGGCGGCGCAGCAGGGCCTGCTGCTCGGCATCGTCCGCCACGGCGTGCTCCTCGGCGGTGCCGTCGGCGAAGCGGACCCGCACGCGGCGGGTGCCGTGGAAGCGCTCGAGGATCTCGTCGGGGGCCCCGGCCACGAGCAGCCGTCCCGCTTCCATGATCCCGATCTGGGTGCACATCTCCTCGAGCTCGGACAGGATGTGCGAACTGACGAGCAGCGTCTTGCCCATGGCCTGCAGCTCGTGGAGCAGCTCGCGCAGGTCGACGCGGGCACGCGGGTCGAGACCGCTCGCCGGTTCGTCGAGGATGAGCACCTCGGGATCGTGCACGAGGCTGCGGGCCAGGCTGAGACGCTGCTTCATGCCCCGCGACAGCGAGTTGACCATGGCGGTCCGCTTGCCGGTGAGGTCGACCAGTTCGAGCAGGCCGTCGATCAGCGCCGGTTGCTCGGCGCGGCGGATGCGGTACGAGGCGGCGAAGAACCGCAGGTACTCGTCGACCTGCAGGTTGTCGTAGACACCGAGGATGTCGGGCATGTAGCCGACCTTGGCACGCACGTCTCGGGGATCGTCGCGGACGTCGACGCCCGCCACGACCGCCCGCCCCGAGGTCGGGATCAGCAGCGAGGCCAGGATCGAGAAGGTCGTGGTCTTGCCCGCGCCGTTGGGGCCGATCAGCCCGAAGACCTCGCCCCTGGGCACGGCGAGATCGAGCTCGCGCACGGCGTGGACCGACCCGTAGCGCTTGACGAGCGCCGTGGTCTCCACGGCCAGCGGGGGTCCGTCGTCCCGACCGCGGTCGCCGCCCGGACCGGGATCGGCGATCGGATCGAGCAGCTCGATCTCGGGGAGCGAGGTGCTGGTCATGGGGCTCCCGTCGTGGGCGGCGACGCCGCCGCGGTGGTCACGGGCGCGTTCGGGTCGGGCGGAGGCGTGGTCGGGACGTCGATGATCGCCGGGGGCGGCACGGGCACGGCGGTGCCGGTGGTCACCTGCGTGGACGAGCTGCCCTGGAAGACCACGCCGTTGTTGGTCACCGTGCCGTTCGAACCGTTCGGGTTCTTCGCCTGGTCGCGGTTGAGCGCTTCCTGTTGCGTGCGCCACTCGGCGAGGTTGCGCTCGAGGCGGTCGCGCTCACCGTCCTTGAGCGGGCGGATGACCCAGTCCCGATTGGCCTGGGGGTTGCCGTTGAACGGCCCGAAGTCGACCTGGTCGACCTGCACGAGGAGGATCCCGCCGCGCACGGACCCGGCCGGGAGCGGGATCTCGAGATGGCCGGACGAGAACGGTTGGCGGTAGTAGGTCTGCCACCCGCCGTCGGCCATGATCCGGGCCGAGCTGATCGTGTCGGGGAAGCGCAGGAGCACATCGTCGGGGTTCATCGGCGCCGTCCCCACGACGGCGGGTAGGACCAGCCGGTAGGTCGCGCCACGGGGTTCGGAGCTGACCTGGTTGCCGTTGCTGTCGATCGCCACGCCGCCCCCGAACCGGTTCTCGTTGCCCGTGCGCACCGCCTCGCGCCGCACAGCCGTGGCGGTGAGCTCGGTCGGGGTGATCGAGCCGTGGGCGACGAGACCGGTGCGCCCGAGGTGGATCGGCTGACCACCGCTGAGGTGGACCGGCGCGTCGAGCTGGTCGGTCCAGCCGACGGCGGTGACCGTGCCCAGGGCGCGCAGCCGGCCGTGATCGCGCCGGACCTGGTCGAGCCAGGCCTCCCCGTTCACCGTCGCATCGTGGGCCACGACCGGTTTGGCCGTCGTGGTGCTCTCCGCGGGGCGGCACCCGTTGCCGTCGCACGTAACGTTGCCGCCGTTGCCGGCGTTGGGATCGGCCGGGTTGAAGCAGCGGCCCCCGTTGTTCTGCGCGCCGCAGTCCGTGCCCCAGGCGGACGCGATCTCCGGACCGGTCGTGGGCCACGCGGCGAGCTCAGGCATCGGGTTCACCGACTGCATGCCGTTGTTGCCCACGTCGATCGCGACACCCTGGCGCGGGCGCTCGACGGTGAACGCCTGCGTGCCGTGGGCCGGGATGGCATCGGCGATCCGCTGGGCCGAGTACCCGACCAGCACGACGACCTCGTTGAGATCGACATCGAGGTTGTTCGTGACGGTGCCGGTCACCTTGGTCGCATCGGCCTCGGCGTGGACCACCACGGCGTCTGCGAGTCCCGCAGGACCGGTCGCCCGCACGAGCGAGAACGCGCCCGGTTCGAGGTGCAGCTGCGCTTCGAGGCCGTCGGGCCCCATCGTGAGCGGCGGGGGCTTCGCGGCGTTGCGCCCGCCCGTGTCGGCTGCATCCGCCGACCACCCCGGTCCGAGCTCGACCGTCGTGCGCCCGCCCGTCACCGAGCCGACCAACGCCGAGGTGTAGGCGGTGCTCCCGCTGGGCCCGACCTCGATGATCGTGGCGTGGCTCGCTTCGGTCGTGTTGCGCAGGCGCGCCCCCGACACGGTGAAGGCGCCCGTGAACAAGATGGCCAGCACGGGCACGCAGACCCAGGTCCACGCCCGCTTGTTGGCTCGGGCCAGAACGAGGAACGTGATCGGCCCGACCAGCAGCACGTACACGGCCAGGAAGGCGATGAGCGCGCCCAGCTCGGGCAGGTGGAACCCGGCGTCACGCCCGAGGCCCTCGGCCATCGGCACACCGGGGAGGAACGACAGCGTGTCGGCCGCGCTGTTCATCTGCGTCGATGCGGTGGCCCCGCTCGGCACCAGCACCTGGGCCCACGCGCCGGCCGCGGCCTGCCCGTGGGACAACCGCACGTCGCCGCGGCCCGCCGTCGCCCACCCACCCGGGCCGGGCTGCCACGCGTCGGGCAGGCCCTGGATGGGACCGACGTCGGCGTCGACCACGAGGTGCCCACCCCGGTTGACCCATTGCGCGAGCGCGAGGCGCTGGGGCCCGGTCAGCGCGGCGAGGTCGGCGGCGGAACCGATGACGGTCGTCAGCTGGTCGAGCGCCGCGGTCCCCGCGTCGAGCACCGTGACCGGGAGCGGCACGAGGTGCGCCTTCTGCGTGTCCGGTTCGAGGTTGACCCGTTCCGGGGCCTGCACGACCGAACCGAGGGCCGGCAAGATGCCCACCGACTCGATGCCGGTCTCGGGCCGGACCGTGACCGAGTCGCGGGCGAGCAGCGCGTCGCCGCTGCGCAGTTCGACCGGGAACGTCAACGGCGGCAACGTGGCCGAACCCATGTTGAGCGAGTTCAGGTCGGTGAAGTCCGACGGCAGCACGGCGAGGAACTGCTTCTCGCTCCCGCCCGGGACCTCGACGTCCTGGTCCACCTCGATGGCCCCGGTCGGGGTGAGCGTGGTCGGGAGCGCATCGAGGCGCCCCGCGCGCGTGGCGTCGGGCGCCTGGGTGCGCACGGTCAGCGTGCCCTGCACGAGCCGGTCGGCCTTGATGGTCACGAGCACCGTGACATGACGACCGGGCACCCACGCATCCTCGGTGAGCGCCGTGGCCTTCAGCACCGTGTCCGCGCCTGCAGGCGGGGCGGCCAGGGCAAGGGCGGCGACGCCGAGGACCCCGCCGGCCGCGAGGACCAGCGCGAGCACGGCGACGAGCGCACCGCGCGCACCACGAGCGCGACCCGCGTCCCGTCGGCGCCGCGGCCGGGTCGGGCCCGGGACAGACTCCTGCGAGGTCACCACGAGATGCCACCCACCTCCAACGCTTCCGACCTGGATCGATCCCACCCCGAAGGGCCCACCCCATCCATGCCCATCGCCACGAAAACGTTGCGGTGAAGGCCGACGGTGCCCGAGGTGATCGACCCCGAGCCGGTGCAGTATCTCAGATAGACGTGCGACAGGCGGACAAGGTTCCATCGCCGTCCAGATTTCCTGCCACGCCGGGCGCTGGAGCCGATGCGGACGGCCTGGGGCACCTCCTCGGATGACACCTCGATCCGGCAGGGAGGGTGGCCGGCCGGGATTATGCCCGTGCGATCTGGGACACGTTTGGGCGCTGGCAGCGCCAACGGAACTGCAGCAGACCCATTCAATGTGGTTTTGTGCGAGCAGCCTGGCTCCAGGTTGCGTCGTCGACCGGGTTGAAGCTGGCCGCGAGTTGCTCGAGTTGGTCAGCGGGGACGTTGCGGGCGGTCAAGACGACGAGGGTGTGAGCATCGGCGAGCCAGGCAATCACGGTCTCGGTTGGTTCGCGCTCTCTGATGCCGTGGAGGATGTCGTGGGGCACGGGTCCGGTCACGCCAGCATGGCCGCCGATGCTTTTCTCTCGGGCATCGGGCAGCCACCATCGGATGATGTCGAGATCGGTTTGGCTGGAGCCGCCGATGACGGTGGCGTCGACTCGGGCGGTTGAGGACGTGTTGATCGAGCCGACTTGGTAGGTGAACGACACGCCGCGGCGACCGCCAAAGGTCGGCACGGACGGGCCGAGCCTGATCGGGAGTGCTTCGATCACCGGATGGAACCCGACCGGCAGATCGATGTGGGTGACCTGGCCGTTTTTGGCTTCAAAGGTGTTGGCGACGCGCACCAACGTGGTCAGGTCCACTGTTTGGGACATCACCTGGATGAAGGTGTCGTCGACGGTGTGACCCTCAACGACCGCAGCGCCGTCGGGGCTGGACCCGGCGGGTTCCAAGAGGTTCCGGGCTGTCGTCGTCGATGGTCGGTGAGGGTCGCCGGCTTGCGCCTCCCAGGTGACGGCGAAGCTGGACCCTTGGAGTAGATCGGTCCCATTGCTGTAGAACGACGCGCGAGTCCCGATCGGTGGAACGGAGTCGAGTGGCCGGCCTTCCTGAAGCGTCATCCCGGAGGGGAGGTACTTCGGCAACAGGTGAGCCGGCTCGCTCACAGACGCGGGCGGGGAGGTGCCGGCGGGATCGGCCGGCGGGATCGTCGACACGGCGGTGTCGTGCGCCGCAATCGTTGCGGACGGAGCCGCACCGCACGCCGCGCCGAAACCGGTAATTGCTAGGCCCATGGCCAACAGGACCCGGGTTGGGACCGGCCGCGCTGCCAGCCGATGCCGACCCGGGCGGTCGGGGCCATCCGAGCGCTGACGTTCTTCCGTTTCTCGGGCCGAGCCCGCCCCGTGCCTCACCGAGGCTGAGCGTAGACGCGGACCCTCTTGAAGACGGACGGGTGGACCACCGGGACGGGTCAGTCGATCATCGTTAGGCTCAACGGTGTGATGCCTCGTCTGATGATCGCTCGAAGCGTGGTAATCGCCGGGTTGGCGGTTGGCGCCGTCGTTTCGTGTTCGTCGAACGGTTCACCCGCCGTCGATGCTGGTCCCGGCCGGTCGGCCCTAGCGCCGGGGGCGACGACCACTCCGGTTTCCCAAGGTACGTCTCCCACCAGTCGGGCAGCGGGAACGACCCTGCCGGTCGTCGCTCTCACCGGGGACTTCTGCTCCGATCTCAAGTCGACCACCTCCGGGGCGAACCAAGACCTGTCGGCGCCGGGAGTCGCTGAGCAGGCTCGACAGGAAATGCGAGCCCTGCGCGATGAGGGCCCACCCGAGCTCATCGACGCGTTCAACGCCTACGAATCGATGATGGACGAGGTCATGACCTTGACGCCGAACGATCCGGCGAACTTCGACCGCTTGAACCAGATCATGGCCAATCCCAAGTATCGGGACGCCACCACGAAGCTCTTCACCTACGCGAAACAGACCTGCGGCTTCGACCTGACCGACCAGGGCTCCTCAACTACTTCAACAAGAACTCCAACCCCGGCAACCCGCTGATCCGGGACCCGCAGGGGCGTCGTCAGCACGAACAACGAGAACACCACATGCCTGACGCGCACTCTCGGCGATCTGCCCGCTCGCGGGCTGCTGATGTGGGACAGGTTGGAGGCACGTTCTGGGACAGGGCGATCATTCGACTATCGGTTGGTGTCCTACTCGGGTAGGATTCAGGCATGGGAATGACCAAGATCTCCGTGACTGTCGAAGACGAACTCGTCGAACAGGTCCGAGACCGCGTCGGCGCTCGCGGTCTGAGCGCATTCATGAACGAAGCGGTGCGCCACGAACTCCAACTCGCACGACTAGGCGAGTTGCTCATCGATCTCGAGAACGAACTCGGTCCGCCCGACGAATCGATGGTGGCCGACGCGCTCGCGTCGCTCGATCAGCTCGAACGTCGGCAGCGAGCCCGGTCCAAAGCGCATCGAACAAAGCACTGATCGGAAGTGGCCGCCATCTTGCTCGACGCCGAAGCGTTGAGCGTTCTCGCATTTCCCAAAGAACGCGGATCGGCAGCCCGCCGAGCGCAAGCCGTACTCGACGCTGCCGCCCAACGCCACGCCCCTGTCCGCGTGTCAGCAGCGACCCTCACGGAGGCCTATAGGGGAAAAGCGCGCGACGCGGGCCTCGACCGGGTTCTCAATCGGGGCATCGAAGTTCTCCCCGTCGATCGCGGTACCGCCAAGATCGCGGCCCGACTACTCGCGAACGCCGGGCTGGACTCATGTTCGGCCATCGACGCCATCGTCGTCGCTACAGCCATCCGACTCGGAGCGACCCTCGTTCTGACTTCCGACCCCAAGGACCTATCACTGCTCGCGATGGACCACCCCGCCGTCGAGATCCAGGCGCTCGCTTGAGTCAACGAGCGAAACCGGGGCGGGCATAACAACGACCGACCACCCGCGAAATCGCGGGCAGTCGGGCCGTCGCGGACGCTCTCATATCGCGCTGAGCACCTCGGCGATCGTTCGCCACCGTGACGACGTGGGTGTGCCTGGGCATCTTCCGAGGCGGCCGACATTGGGCTTCGACGAATCGCGGGACGCCACGACGACGCTGACCCCGAGCGCGACGTCGTCACCACCCCGCCGAGCGCGCACCCACTCATCGCCCCGCCCACCGGCACCGGGTAGGCGGGTGCCGCAGATTCCGCGGATGGCGCCGCCGCCACGACCTCGTGCGCGACACTGACCGGGTCTGGTGGACGGACAGGGTTGGGAGCGCCGCGATGACGGGAGTGCCAGCAGGGAGCAACACGGGGTCCGGGCCGGCACCGCCCAAGAGCGGCGCCTGGGCGCTGGGGACCCTGGCGAGCATCACCGCGGTCGTGCTGGTGCTCATGCTGCTCGTGCTCAATCAGGGCACCTCCGACGCCGGCGGACGGGCGCGGCGCGACAACGCGAGCGCATCGGGCTCAGCGGGCTCGACCCAACCGACGGGCACGGCCGTGGCGCCGTCGACCGTGCCGCGCCCCGGGCTGCGCAAGCCCGTGGCCGACCTGGACGAGACCGTGGAGTGGACGGCGCCGATCGCCGTGGCGAACGTGACCTGCGCCGGGCCCACCCGCGTCGGCGACACCATCGCGGTCATGTGCGACAACCGCCACCTCTACGGGTTCGACCGACTCAGTGGCGATCAGCAGTTCGACACCACGATCGATCAGGACGCACCGACCTTCACCAACGCGCCGACCGCGGCGGTCGGGCACCTGGCGCTGTACGCGCGCACCAACGAGGTCGTCGCCGTCGACATCCCGAGCGGCGTGATCGCCTGGCGCGCCCCGCGAGACTTCGTGATCCTCGGCGTCGCCGGGACCGACACCGCCATCGCCATCGTCGGCGGCGGCCACGTCGAGGCGCTCGACCCCGCCACCGGCCAGCCGCGGTGGCAGGCCCCGGTCGACCCGGCGCTGCGCGGGCAACAGGTCCGCCTCGACCTGGGACCGACCGATGTCGTGACGTCGCTCGGCGCAGGGTTGCAGGCGTTCGACATCACGTCGGGCCAGTCGCACTGGACCGCGCCACTGACCACCAGCGACGTGACGGCGATCCACGCGGCGGCCGACGGGGTCTACGCCATCGACGACCACGGCACGGTGGTCGGGCTCGATGCCGGCACCGGCGCGGTGCGGTGGACGCGCAACGGCCACTTCGAGGGCACCCAGCAGAACATCGCCGGCGGCGACGCCGACCGCGTGTACGTGGTGAGCACCAACGAGCTCGGGGCGTTGGGGACCCGCGACGGCGCGATCGCCTGGTCGTTCACCGCGCAGGATGCGGTGCAGCAGCGCGACGGGCTCGACCGGGCGAGCTGGAGCGAGGATCACCTGCTCACCCGGGGTGCGGGTGACGTCTGGTTGGTGACCCCCGCGTCGGGTGCGGCCACCGCGTCACGCCACATGAACAGCGCCAGCCCCGGGTTGGTGCACGACGGGCACCTGTACATCCTCGAAGCGACGGGAAACTCCCGCGCCCCCTGGCGCCTCCAGAGCATCGCCCTGCCGTGAACCTGACGACCGGCGCCGAGGCCGCCCGCCCCGCGCCCGGCGACCCAGAGGTTTCGGCTTCGTGAACAATGGCCGCCAGGAGCCCGTCCGGCGAGGTTCCCGGTGACCGGGGCCTTGGCGGGGAACTACGGTCCCTGCCATGAAGGCCGTCCAGACGTTCACCGTGGTGTCCAACCTGCCCGAACCGCTCCAGCCGCTGCACGAGATCGCCATGAACCTCGGGTGGATCAACGACGAGCGCGCGCAGGACCTGTTCCGGCGCATGGATCGCGAGTCGTGGGAGTACGTGCGGGACCCCGCCCGCATGCTGGCGACCGAGTCCCAGGAGCGCCTCGAGGAGCTGGCCCAGGACAAGACCTTCACCGCGCTCGCGGCCTCGGTCCGCGACGACCTGCGCCTCTCGCTGCGCCAGGACCGCTGGTTCCAGCGCCACAGCGACCCGGTGCCCTCGGGCCAGGCCGATCCCGCCACCGGCGGGCTCACGTCGGTGGCCTACTTCTCCCCCGAGTTCGGCGTGGCCGCCGCGCTGCCGCAGTACTCCGGCGG
>JBBQHT010000002.1:0-52348 GCA_038324235.1 Acidimicrobiales bacterium | reverse complement strand
ACATCGACGTCGACGTGGTAGTCGCCGGGCGTCGTGTCGAACTCGAACATCGCCACCGCGATGGAGCTGTTGACGCGCTCGCGTGCGGGCGTGGACACCGTGCGCAGGGCGACCGGCCGGTCGTGGGGATCCGTGACGATGACATCGGGCGCCCGGATGTCATCGGTGGTGCGGCCGGTGCCCTCCGCCCAGACCGTCAACACGCCGGGTTCGTCGACGTGCACCACCGCGCGGCCGGGGCTATCGACGCGCTGGCGACCGTTCGGGAACAAGCCTCCGACCGCGAAGCCGAAGAGGGCGCCGACGACAAGACCGGCGCCGACGAACGTGATCCCCCGCACGACGCGGCTGCGCGGGCCGTCGGGGCTACCGGCCGACATGGCGCCGACGCCCTCGCACGCGGGATGTTCTCAGATCCGGCATGGTTCCATCCTGTCAGGCCATGTACAAGGGACCGGGTGGATCCTGCGGCCCCGCCGCGGCATCGAGCTCGTCGCGCCGCGCGACGGCTTGCCGCGGTTCAGCCTCCCGCAACCCGGCCACGTCTACGTCCCTCGGGACCACTCTTGTCCGCGACTTTGGCTCGCGCATCCGGGGAATCCCTCGATTGCGCTCGGCACCGCCCCCGCGTGACGCTTGGGCCGATGAGCGCGATTGTTGCTAGTCTCCGGTCTCCGGCGTTCAGCCGGAGAACTGCATCGCTCTCCCAGGGGAAGCCGGTCGAACTCCGGCACTGACCCGCAACCGTAGGCCTCGAGGTGCTCGCACCTCTCGGCAAGTCGGAACACCTGGCGTGAGTGCATCGGCTCCACCCATCCGTCGTGGTCTGCGGAACGGAGCCCGAATGGCTTCGCTTCGCGTTTGGCGCCCACGGCGTCGGGAAGCAGGGGGCCGGCCGGGTGTCTGTCTCGTGACCACCCACCTGCTGAGGTCCCATGAGACGTTCCCTGAGAGTTGCCCGCGCCATCGTGGTCGTGGCCGGTGCCCTCGCCCTCTCCCTGGCGGTCACGACCGCCCCGGTCCACGCCGCCACCCC
Source organism: Acidimicrobiales bacterium (assembly GCA_038324235.1). Taxonomy (GTDB): domain Bacteria; phylum Actinomycetota; class Acidimicrobiia; order Acidimicrobiales; family Acidimicrobilacustridaceae; genus JBBQHT01. The sequence continues at coordinate 51,312 of JBBQHT010000002.1, read as the reverse complement.
GGCACCGATCGATCCCCGCGCCACAGCCGCAGTCGACTGGCTCAGCCACGAGCTCGCGGCCAACGGCGACGCGATGCCGTCGCCCTACTCCCCCGACGCGAAGGACTGGGGCCTCACGATCGACGCGGTCCTCGCGCTCGCCGCCGGCGGTCAGGGCCACTCGGCCACGGCCACCGCGACGACCGATCAACTCGCGACCAACATCGCCAGCTACGTCACCGGAGCCGACTACGAGATGCCCGACGAGCGCTACGCCGGCCCGATCGGCAAGGCCCTGCTCGCCGCCACCGTCCAGGGTCGCGACGCCCACGCCTTCGGAGGCTGGGATCTCGAGCAGGAGGCCCGCGACCGCATGCAGACGACCGGCGACCAGGCCGGGCGCTTCTCCGACAAGAGCGTGTACGGCGACCACAGCAACGGCTTCGGCCAGGCCCTGACGATCATGGGCCTGACCCGCACGCCCTCGGGCGCCCCCGCCGCGGCCGTCGAGTACCTGCTGGCCCAGCAGTGCCCCAGCGGCGGCTTTCGCCTGTACTACGACACGAAGCCGGGCTGCGCGTCCGATGACGAGGCCGACACCGATGCCACCGCCTTCGCCTTGCAGGCCCTGGTCGACCACTTCCCGGCCGGCAAGCTCTCGGACCCACCCACCAACGACGAGCTCGTCTTCGCGGCGGTGCCGAAGGCCGTCACGTGGCTCGAGCAGCACCAACAGGGCGACGGCGGCTTCGGCGGCACGGGCCCCACGGCCGCCATCAACGCCAGCACGACCGGCGTGAGCGGACAGGCCCTGCACGCCCACAAGCAGGCGAGCCCCGCCGCGAACGCGCAGACCTTCGTCGCCGCCCACCAGCTCACGACCACCAACGCCGGCGCGGCGAGCGCCGATGTCGGCGCCATCGCCTACACCGCCGGCGCGCTCGACACCGCCGAGACCGACGGGATCTCGACGCAAGGCCGGGACCAGTGGCGCCGCACGACCGCGCAGGCCGTCCTGGCGTTCGGGCTGCCCGCCTACTCCCAGATCGGGCTCACGCTCGCGGACCCGGCGGTGACGCTCAGCACCACGACCGCCCAGGCCGGCGCGTCGATCACGGTGACGGGCACCGGGTTCGCCTATGGCGAGACCGTCACCGTGACGTTGCACTCCGATCCGATCGTCATGCCGTCGGCCACCGCCGACGCGCGTGGCAACCTGAGCACGACGTTCGCACTGCCCGCGCTCGCCGCCGGCGTCCATCAGGTCCAGCTGCAGGGCGCCACCTCCGGGCTCGTCGTGATCGCGAGCCTGACCGTGCAGGTACCCGCCACCACGACGACCAGCACCACGACACCGGTGACCGTGACGACCGCGGCACCTGCCCCACCAGTCGGCCCGACGGTGTCGGGGACAGGCGCCACGAACGGCACCTTGCCGGCGACCGGAACGGACCACGCGATGGAGCTCACGCTCGCCATCGCCCTGATCCTGGGCGGCGGGCTGCTGATCGTCGCCTCCCGCCGGCGCCCGACCTCCACGGGCGTCACCAGCCGATGATCTCGGCCCCGCGTCCCGCGCTCGCGGCGCGCACCCGACCCGGCGCCGGGTGGCGCGCGGCCACGAGGCGCGTGGTCGTGGCGGCCGCGCTCGGGCTGACGGTGGCGGCGGCCACGGCCACGGCCACCCTCGCGCCGTCCCCGGCGGGGGCCGCCGGCGCGACCGCCCCAGCGGATCAGGGCTGCACCGACAACGTCGGGGTCACCGTCGTCGTGGACTTCCACGAGCTCGGCGGTGGCGTGCAGGCCCGGTGCACAACCAGGTCGGTCACCGACGGCTTCGACGCGCTCACCGCGGCCAACATCGACTTCCAGAACGCGATCCGCGTCCCCGGTTTCCTGTGCCGCATCGCCGGTCAACCCGCGGACGATCCGTGCCAGAACACCTCGCCCGCCTCGGCCTACTGGTCCTATTGGATCGCGCCGCGGGGCGGCAGCTGGTGCCTCAGCACGGTGGGTGCCGGCAGCCGGACGCCGCCGCCAGGAAGCCTCGAGGGGTGGTCGTTCGCGAAGGACAAGGCGTCCAGCGCGATCCCGCCGCCGGGGTACCCCGTGCCGGCGCCCGTGCCGGGGACCACGCCCAACCCGCTTGCGCCGGGTGACTGCGGCAGCGCGCCGACGCCGACGACCCGGCCCACCACGACAGCTGCGCCCGTCGCGGCGCCGCCTCCATCCACCGGCGGTGGTTCCTCGGCCGGCTCGAGTTCGGGCGGCACCCCTGGCCTGAACGGGTCGGCCACGGGCGGATCCGGTGGCGCACCGCCCGCGGGTGCGGGCACCGGGACCGGCCCGGGCACCCGTGCCGGCTCCCCGACCTCGCCGGGTGGCTCCGCCGGCGCCGACGTCGCGTCCGACCAACCAGCCGGGTCGACGGATCCGGCGGCGCCGGCCGCCGCACCCGACCCGAACGCGCCGGGCCCCCCCACGGCGGGCGCGGCAGACGCGGCTGCGGCGCCGCCGGGTTCGACGGCCACCGCAGCGACGTCGGGCGGCGCGACCGAGACCGCCGACGCCGCGATCGATCTCGGCGCCTCGACCACGTCGTCGAATTCGCCGGCGCCGCTCGTGCTGACCGTCCTGCTGGCCGGACTGCTCGGCGGCTCGGCCCTGTGGACGAGCCGGCGCCGCCGCGCCGCGAGCGGAAGCGGGAGCGACTGAGCCATGAGCCGCCGCCGCGCCTGGTCGCTCCCGCGCCCCCTCCACCCCGGCGCGTGGTGGATCTGGGCGCTGGGCCTCGCGACCGCGGCGAGCCGCACGACGAACCCGCTGCTGCTCATCCTCGTCGTCGTGGTGGCCGGCGTCGTCGTCTCCGCTCGGCGCGGTGACGCGCCCTGGTCGACCGGCTTCCGCGCCTACCTGATGATGGGGTTGCTCGTCATCGCGATCCGGGTCGGCTTCCGGATGCTCCTCGACGGCCAGCACGGCACGCACGTCCTGTTCACGCTGCCCCACCTGCCGCTACCCGAGGCCGTCCGCGGGATCCAGATCGGTGGCCCGGTGTCGGCCGAGGGACTGCTCGCTGCGCTCTACGACGGCATGCGCCTCGCCGCGCTGCTCATCTGCGTGGGCGCGGCCAACGTCCTGGCGAACCCGAAGCGCCTCCTCAAGTCGATGCCCGGCGCCCTCCACGAGGTCGGGGTCGCCCTGACCGTGGCGCTGACCTTCGCCCCCCAACTCGTCGAGAGCGGCAAGCGGGTGCACCGCGCCCGGCGGCTGCGGGGCGAGCAGAAGCGTCGCCTCCGCCTCGTCGAACAGGTCCTGATCCCGGTGATGACCGACGCGCTCGACCGGTCGTTGGCGCTGGCTGCGGCGATGGACTCGCGTGGGTACGGGCGGGTCGGGTTGGTCGCGCGCCGCACGCGGGTGCTCACCGGGCTGCTCGTGCTCGTCGGCCTGCTCGGGCTCTGCGTGGGCAGCTACGGCCTGCTCGACACGACGGCCCCCCGCCCCCTCGGGTTGCCGATCCTCGCGATCGGCTTGGCCAGTGCCGGCGCGGGCTTCCTGCTCGGCGGCCGCCGGGTCCAGCGCACGCGGTACCGGCCGGATCCCTGGCGGATCCCCGAGTGGTGCGTCTCGGCATCGGGCGTCGCCGTGGCGGCCGTCCTCTTCGTGACCGCGTCGATCGATCCCGACGCGCTCAACCCGTCGCTCCAGCCACTGCAGTGGCCAGCCCTCCCGGTCGTCCCCGCGCTCGGCATCCTCCTCGGGCTCCTCCCTGCCTGGGTCGCGCCGCCCGTGCGCTCGTCGCGCCCGGCACCGTCCCGGCCGCCTGCGACCGCCGCGGCGGACCACGGACGCCACCCGCCCGCCGCCAGGCAGAACGAGATCCATCCCCCGTCCCCCGATGCCCCGTCCCCCGACGCCCGGCCCCTCGCCGCGCAGACCGCTCCCCCACCGGTGGCGACCCCGCGATGATCTCGTTCGAGCACGTGACCGTGCGCTACGACGAGGCGGCCGAGCCGATCCTCCGCGATGTCCATCTGACGATCGACGAGGGCGAGCTGGCCCTCGTCGTCGGCACCACCGGTTCGGGCAAGTCCACCTTGCTGCGCGCCATCAACGGGCTGGTGCCCCACTTCACCGGCGGGCACCTGCAGGGTCGGGTCGTCGTGGGCGGCCGGGCGACGGCGGAGAACCTGCCCCGCGAGCTCGCCGACGTCGTCGGCGTCGTCAGCCAGGATCCGTTGTCGGGGTTCGTCACCGACGTCGTCGAAGACGAGCTGGCCTACAGCATGGAGCAGGTCGCGGTGGCGCCTGACATCATGCGCAAGCGCGTCGAGGAGACCCTCGACCTGCTGAGCATCGCCGAGCTGCGGGCCCGGCCCATGCGGACGCTGTCGGGTGGTCAGCAACAGCGCGTCGCCATCGCGGCCGCGCTCACCGGGCACCCGCGGGTGCTCGTGCTCGACGAACCGACCTCGGCGCTCGATCCCACCGGCGCGGAGGAGGTGCTCGCCGCGATCACGCGGCTCGTGCACGACCTCGGGGTCACCGTCGTCATCGCGGAGCACCGCCTCGAGCGCGTTGTGCAGTACGCGGATCTGGTGCTGCACGTCCGCAGCGATGGCTCGGTCGACACCGGCGATCCCGCGACGATCCTGGCCGGCGCCGACGTGGCCCCACCGGTCATCCAGCTCGGTCGCCTGTGCGGCTGGACGCCGCTGCCGCTGTCGGTGCGCGACGCCCGCCGTCAGGCCGCCGCGTTGCGCGGGCAGCTCGCGACCCTCACGCCGCCGGCGCTGACCCCCGACGCCGCGCCGAACGCCGTCGCGCTGCGCGCCCGGAACGTCGTCGTCCGCTACGGCGACGTCACCGCCGTGCGCGAGGTCAGCGTGGACCTGCACCCGGGCGAGGTCGTCGCGCTCATGGGCCGCAACGGATCGGGCAAGTCCTCCCTGCTCTGGGCGTTGCAGGGCGCTGGTACCCGGGCCGCGGGCTCGGTCGACGTCGCGGGCACCGATCCCGGGCGGGCGACCCCCGCCGCGGCGCGTGCCCTGGTCGGGCTCGTCCCCCAGACCGCCGCCGATCTGCTCTACCTGTCGACGGTCGAGGGCGAATGCCGTCAGGCCGACCTCGATGCCGGGCTCGCGCCCGGTTCCACGAGGGCGTTGCTCGATGACCTGGTGCCCGGCATCGACGGTGGCCAGCACCCCCGTGACCTGTCGGAGGGCCAGCGGCTGTCGCTCGCGCTGGTCGTGCAACTCTCCGCCTCACCATCGATCGTGCTGCTCGACGAGCCCACTCGCGGGCTCGACTACGGCGCGAAGGATCACCTCGCCCAGGTGCTCCGGGGCCTGGCCGACGACGGGCGCACGGTCGTGGTCGCGACCCACGATGTCGAGTTCGTGGCCGCAGCCGCCGAGCGCGTCGTTGTCATGGCCGAAGGCGAGGTCGTGGCCGACGGCCCGACGGCCGAGGTCGTCATCGCCTCGCCCACCTTCGCTCCGCAGGTGGCCCGCATCTTGTTCCCCGAGCCGTGGCTGACCGTGCCCCAGGTCGCCGCCGCGCTCGCCCATGCCCGGGCGACGGCGCCATGAGGGCCGATCGTTCGATCCTGCGCACGACCGCCCGCCCCGCCACCGTGCTCGTGCTCGCGTCCGTCGCCGGCCTCACGATGTTCTTCTGGCCGTTCCTGTTCCGACCGTCAGCCGGCACCGCCCACACCACCGATGCGCCCTTCTTGTTCGTGCTCATCCTGCCCGTGTTGCTCGCCATCGTGCTGTCCGAGCTCAGCTCCGGTCGGCTCGACACCAAAGCGCTGGCGATCCTGGGCGTGCTCTGCGCCCTTGGCGCGGCGCTGCGGCCCCTTGGCGCCGGGACCGCGGGCATCGAGACCACCTTGTTCTTGTTGGTGCTGGCCGGCCGCGTCTACGGGCCCGGGTTCGGGTTCGTGCTCGGCGCCACGACGCTCTTCACGTCCGCCCTGCTGACCGGCGGCATCGGTCCGTGGCTCCCGTTCCAGATGCTGGCCGCGGCGTGGGTCGGGCTCGGTGCGGGGCTCCTGCCCCCGGCCCGAGGCCGGCGTGAGGTCGCGCTCCTCGCGGCGTACGGCGTGGTCGCGTCGTATGCGTTCGGCTTCTTGATGAACCTGTGGTTCTGGCCGTTCACGTTGTCCGAAGGCAGCGCGCTCGGCTACACCGCCGGCGCACCGGTCCTCGACAACCTCCACCGGTTCCTCCTCTACTGCCTGGCCACGTCAGCGTGGGGCTGGGACACCGGCCGGGCGATCACCACCGCGACCGCGATCGTGTTGTTCGGCACCGCGTTGCTGGCGACGTTGCGCCGCGCCACCCGCCGGGCCGCGTTCGGCGCCAGCATCACGTTCACCGACGAGCCGACCATCCCCTCGACCGACCCGACGGCCGACCCGACAGCCGACCCGACAACCGTCCTGGCCCACGTACCGCCGGGCCGGGCGACCGATGGGTCGCTCAGCCCGCGAAGCAGCCCGTCAGGAACGCCGTGACGGGCCCGGTCATCACCGTGTCGCCCGGCGCGCCGATCTGCGAGTTGACCTCGTTGTGGCTGAGCGTTCGGGCATCGATCGACGTGGTCGCGATCCCCGCATCCCCCAGCGCCGCCAGGTAGCCGGTCTCGATCTGCTGGCGCTGCGCCGTCCCGCGCACGACCCCGATGGTCGGCGGGATCCCGATCCCGGGCTTGACGAGCGCAGTCGCCGAGGTGGCGTTCAGGTAGTCGGGTTCGTTGCCCAGGGCGACCTGCCACTGCTCCTTCTCGCCATCGGGATCACGTTCGCCTGCCGTGGTCTTGTCGAAGCCCTCGGTGTCGAGCGGGCCGGCGCACACAAGCGCGTCGAGGCCCAGGCCGTGGGCGGCGAGATAGGTCGGGTTGTCGGCGACGTTCGCCACGATGTCGGCCCCCGCGGAGTGGCCGAGCAGGGCGACCGACGCCGGGTCACCGCCGTACCCCGCGATGGTGTCGTGCACCCACGCGACCGCAGCGGCGACATCGTCGAAGTGGTCGGGGAACTGGGCCGAGCCGGGCTGGCCGGGAGCGGTGAGGCGGTAGTTGACGCTGACGAGGATCCAGCCGTGCTCGTTGAACAGCCGGACCTTGTCCTTCATCTGCTGGGCCTTGTCGCCTTTCTGGTAGCCACCCCCGTGCACCCACATGACCACAGGCGCCCCGCACGCGTCAGCCGGCGCGTGGATGTCGACACTGGTCAGGTTGGGATCGATGCCCGGCAGCACCCGGTACGCCACGGTCGTGGGCATGCCCGGCGTCGCACAGGTCACCTCCTGCGAGCTCGTGCCGGTCGGGTTCGTGCCGGTCTTGCTCGTGCCGGCCGGGCTCGTGCCGGTCGGATCCGAGGCGCCCGTCGCGGGCCCGCCCGTGGCGCCTGTCGATCCCCCGACGGTCGCGGGAGCACCGCACGCCGCCAGGGTCAGCGCGATGCCGAGCCCGAGGATGGCGAGGCGACTCCGGTGGCGGTGGCAGGGGGAGGTGGTCATGGTGGTCACCCTCGCGACCAGTTGTGAGGAGAGTTTGAGCGATCGACCATCGGTCGGCGGCCGCAGGTTTGCCACGCCACGGATGCTGCACGGATCTGGTGCCGCACACCGCGCTCACCGCCGACCAAACCCGGGGTTGGGCTCAGCGGTGGAGGCGGAGGGTGAGGGCCGGACCGGTGGCGGCGGGGGCGGGTCGGTCCGCGAGGTCGACCTGGAGGCGATCGGGTGCGACCTGGGCCCAGGCGAGCGGCTGGTCGTGACCGAGCTGGGAGACGATGACCTCCGGGCGCAGCGTCACGGGCACCGGCAGTTCGATGCGCGCCGTTCTCGGCACGCCCAGGATCACGGCGTACAGCGAGCCCTCGTCGTCACCGCGGCCCGCGGTGAACCGCACGTCGAGGCCGTCGACGGTCACCGCGTCATCCACCGATGCCCCGGCGGCCAACGAGCCGAGCGGGTGGTCGTCGCCGGCGACACGATCGCGCGCCCACCCCCACGGACGGGTGCCGTAGATGGCGGCGCCGTTGACATCGAGCCACCAACCGAGTGCGAGCAGACGCTCGGCCTGCACCCACGGCACGCGCCCCTCCCCCGTCGGACCGACGTTGAGCAGCAGGTTCCCGCCTCGGGCGGTGACATCGACGATCAGGCGCACGAGGTCGTCGACCGAGAGGTAGTCGTCGGCGGTCTCCACGCGGTTGTAGCCGAAGCTCGACCCCATCCCTCTCGTGCTCTCCCACTTGCGGCCGTCCGCGGGCGCCACGGTCGAGTATTCGGGGGTGACGAAGTCGGCGTGCACCTCGGATTCCGGCGCCGCCCAGCGGAAGCGATCGTTGACCACGCCGTCGGGCACCCGCTCGTAGTAGTACGCCTGGAGGGCATCGAGGTCGGCGCTTCGTGGATAGCCGATGTCGTTCCACAGCACACTCGGTTGGTAGCGATCGATCAGCTCGCGCCAATGCGCGTCGGCGTAGGCCAGGTACTCGTCGGTCTGGAGCACCGCACCCAGCATCGAACCGAAGTCGGTGATGGGCAGACCGCCGAAGGTCCAGTCGAGCCCACCGGAGTAGTAGGTGCCGAAGCGCATGCCGCGTTCCCGGACGGCGGCGGCCAGGTCGCCGACCACATCGCGCGTCGCTGCCCAGTGGTCGCGGAAAGGGTTCGGCGTCGCCGAGGGCCACAGGGTGACGCCGTCATGGTGCTTGGTGACCAGCACGACATACCTCGCGCCGGCGGCGGCGAACAGATCGGCCCACAGATCGGGCTTCCAGCCGTGGTGACCGGCGAGGAACTCGGCGACGAACTGCCCATAGGGCGTGTCGGGGTGGTGCTCGGCGTGGTACGCCGCGACCGAGCTCCCTTCGATGTTGAGCGAGTTGAGGTACCACTCGACGTAGGGCGACTCGGCGAAGGCCGCCTCCCACCCCTGGGTCTCGGCGATCTCGAACGGCGACGGCCCGACCGGCGCGAACGCCGGCACCGCGGCGGCGGTCCAGTGCACGAAGATGCCGAACTTCGCGTCGTCGAACCACGTCGGCAGGGGTCGGGTCATCAGTGCTCCATGCGCTCGAGTGTCCAGCGGTGGCCAGGCGTGGCGAGAGTCTGGCAGGCCGCCGGTGAGCGTCACGGGATTCGCCGGGCCGGGCCGGGGCGAACGCGATGATGCGCTCGGTCGCCGGCCCGCGGTCGGCGCGTCACGGCACGGCCACCACCGGGTTGCGCAACACGCCGATCCCTTCGATCTCGACCTCGACGACGTCACCGGGCTGCAGGTAGCGCGGAGGATCCATGAACGCCCCGCACCCCGCCGGTGTCCCTGTGCTGATCACGTCACCGGGTTCGAGGGTGAAGAACTGCGAGCAGTAGCTGATGATCTCGGCCACCGAGAAGATCAGCGATGCGGTGGTGTCCGCCTGCCGGATCTCGCCGTTGACGCGGCAGACCACCCGGAGATCGGTCGGGGCACCGACCTCGTCGGCGCTGACCAGCACCGGTCCCATCGGCGCGAACGTGTCGAACGACTTGCCCCGCACCCACTGCCCGTCCCCGTACTGCACGTCGCGCGCCGTCACGTCGTTGACCGCGAGGTAGCCCGCCACATGATCGAGGGCGTCGCGTTCGGTCACCCGCCGGGCCCGGCGGCCGATGACCACGCCGAGCTCAGCCTCGTAGTCCAGTTGCTCGGTCGACGGTGGCTTCTCGATCGGATCGTGCGGACCGGTGACCGCGCTCGGGAACTTGGCGAAGAGCAGCGGCGCAAGAGGTACATCGGCGCCGGTCTCGACCGCGTGGTCCCGGTAGTTCTTGCCGATCGCCACGATCTTGCCGGGCAGCACGGGGGCCAGGAGGTGCAGGTCGGGATCGTCATGGGGGATCGGCGCCTTGGCGTCCCGCTCGAGATCGCGGCCGGCGATCGCGGCGAGCAGCGCGGACACGGCGCCGGCCCGAGGACCGACCGCGTTGGGTTCGGCGTCGCGCAACCGCACGGGCACCACCCCGTTCTCCTCGACCACGCCGATGTGCGTGGCGCCAGCGAAGCGATAGCGAGCGATCCGCACGATGAAACCCCCAGAGGCCGCCAGCGACCGACGATGGACCGCGCTGATCGTACGACTCGGTGGGGTCCACCGGGGACTCGCGAGCCAACTTGCGCCTGTCGAACCTGCGGCGCCGAGCGGCGCCAGCGACCGACGGCTGAAGCGTCGAGTCAGTCCGCCTCGATCGTCACGCCCTTCCAGAACGCCACGCGGCCCGCCACCATCTCGGCCGCCTCCTTCGGGTCGGTGTAGTACCAGACGGCGTTGCCGTTCTCGGCGCCATCGACGACGAGCGAGTAGTAGTTGGCCGTGCCCTTCCACGGGCAGACACTGGTGTGGGTGCTGTCGATCAGGACCGACGAGTCGACGCTCGCACGCGGGAAGTACAGGTTGCCCTCGACGACCACGATGTCGTCGCTCTCCGCGATCACTGCGCCGTTCCAGATGGCACGAGCCATGGGGAGTTCCTCCGGTTTGTCATGCCCCGCGCCCAGCACCGAGCGCACAAGCGCAGCGGCGAAGAGACGCGGAGGGGTGTGCCGCACAGAAACCGGTGAGCCCCTCCCGACATTCCCGAATGGTGAGGTCTTCCCGAATGTGAGGTTGACGCTCCACCTCAGGACGTTCGGCCCTTCTGCGCAATGGGCACGGAGACGACGCTGGACGTGGGAGGACCGGACCAACGGCCTCCCAGATCCCCCCTGTTGGTCCCTCTTGAGGAAGTTCCCCATGATCGATGTCACTGCCGCCCAATCGTTCCTGTCCCTCAACCGGCTCGCCCTCGTCGGCGCCTCCGCCGATCCCAAGAGCTTCGGCAACACCATCTACCGCGAGCTGCGGGCCCACGGCCACGACGTCGTCCCGGTCAACCCCCACACCGAGATGATCGGCGACGACGTGTGCTTCCCGGACCTGGCATCCGTGCCTGGTGATCTCGATGGGGTCATCGTCATGGTCAAGCCCGATCAGGCGCTCGAGGTGATCCGGGCCTGCGCCGATCGCGGCGTGGCGCGCGTGTGGCTCTTCAAGGGCCTCGGCGCGCCGGGCGCGTTCTCGGACGCGGCCGTCGATCTCTGCCACGAGCTCGGCATCGACGTCGTCCCTGGTGCCTGCCCGATGATGTTCCTCGAGCCCGTCGGCTGGGCCCACCGCACCCACCGCCACTTCCGGCGCCTCAACCACTCGCTGGTCGAGACCCCGAAGCTCGGGGCGCCGCATTGAGCGACCACGTCGAGCCAGCCGTCTGACGAGCCACCGACGCGCTGGGGGTGGCCCGCTCGTTTCGCTCCTGGTCGGATCGCAAGGGTCCGCTGGTAGCATGAGCCCACAGCTCCGCGCTGTTCCGTGCCCGCCCCCCTGACCGTCGGTCGACCGAGCGGCCGCGACGGAACCGGGTGGGGTGTGGTTGAAACGCACCGACCTCCTGACCGGTCTGCCGTGGGCGCGGCCTTCGCCGCCTGACCGACGAGACACCGATCCTCGGGCCGTCGCGGCACTGATGGTCGTCGTCGACGGCTACGCCCGAGCCCGGAGGATCTCCCCCAACATGCCCGCTTCGTTCGGATTCCTGAGCAGCTACCCCCCGACGCAGTGCGGTCTGGCGACCTTCACCGCGTCGCTCCACGCGCAGGTCGTGGCGGCTGGCCACCCGGCCGGCGTCGTGCGGGTCGTCGAGCACGAGGACCGAGCGATCGATGGCGCCGTCGTCGAACAGATGGTGCACGGTCGGCCCGGGGCCATCGAACGAGCGGTCGCGGCCCTCAACTCGTTCGACGTCGTGGTCGTGCAGCACGAGTTCGGGATCTTCGCCGGCCCGGACGGCGACAGCGTGGTCGAAGTGCTCGAACAGCTCACCGTGCCCGTGATCGTCGTGGTGCACACGGTGTTGATCTCCCCGACCGATCATCAACGCACGGTGCTCGAAGCCGTCGGCGGCGCGGCCGATGCGCTCGTCACGATGACCGCGACGGCCCAACAGCGGTTGCTCGACCACTACGACATCGACGCGGACAAGGTCGTCGTCATCCCCCACGGCGCCCCCGATGTCGGTCGTGACCAGACCCGGCACCACGGGGACCGCCCGGTCATCCTGACCTGGGGCCTGCTGGGTCCCGGCAAGGGGATCGAACGGGTCATCGACGCACTGCCGACGTTGCGCGATCTCGTCCCGCGGCCGCACTACCTCGTGGTCGGCGAGACCCACCCGCGCGTGCTCGAGCGGGACGGCGAGCTCTACCGGAACTCCCTCATGGCCCAGGCCCAGCGATTGGGTGTGGCCGACATGGTCACCTTCCAGTCCGGCTACCTCGATGTCGCGACCCTCACCGCGGTCACCGCCGGCGCCGATGTCGTGGTCCTGCCCTACGACTCCCACGAACAGGTCACCTCCGGCGTGCTCATCGAAGCCGTCGCCGCGTGCCGTCCCGTGATCGCGACGGGCTTCGCGCACGCGGTCGAACTGCTCGGCGGCGGCTCCGGCATCGTCGTGGACCATGACGACCCCGACGCGATGAGCGCCGCCATCCGCCAGGTCCTGTGCGAACCCGCGGTCGCCGCGGCCATGACGAGGCACTCGGCCTCCCTCGCGCCCGAACTGCGGTGGTCGGCTGTGACTGCCCGGTACCGAGCCCTGGCCGACGACCTGCTCGCCGCGACCTCGAGCTCGCGCCGGCGCGCCGTGCGGGCCGCGTCCGTCCCGTCGGCCCGGGTCGACTCCCTCGACGCCGGCACCGTCACCGACGTGACCGCCTCCGCATGACCCTCGGTTCGACCGTCCCGCGCCCACCGTTCGCCCATGTGCTCCGGCTCACCGACGACGTGGGCATCTTCGAACATGCCGAGGGCTCGGTTGCCCGCCGGCACCACGGTTACTGCCTCGACGACGTGGCCCGCGCCCTCGTCGTGACCACCCGGGAACCGGACCCCTCACCCGAGATCCGCGCCGTGGTCCAGCGCTACCTCGACTTCATCGGACGAGCCCAGGTGCCCGACGGCCGCTGCCACAACCGCCTCGGGCTGGATCAGCGCTGGGAGGACGAGCCCGGGGTCGAGGACTGCTGGGGCCGCGCTCTGTGGGGCCTGGGCACGGCCGCCGGTCGGTCGCCCGATGCGGAGGTCCGGCGGGTGGCCCGGGAGCGCTTCACCCACAGCGCCGGCCAGCGCAGTCCGTACCCCCGAGCGATGGCGTTCGCCGCCCTCGGGGCCTCCGAGATCCTGCGCACCACCCCGGACGATCCTGCGGCGCGGGAGCTGCTGGCGAGCGTGCCCGCGGTCATCGGCAGACCCACCCGCCGGGCGGGGTGGCCCTGGCCCGAGCGGCGTCTCGCCTACGCGAACGCGGTGCTGCCCGAGGCCCTCCTCGCCGTGGGTGAGCACCTCGGCGACGAGCAGGCCCTCGCCGACGGTCTGCTCCTGCTGACCTGGCTGCTCGAGTACGAGACCCACGGCGGCCACCTGTCGGTGACCCCGACCGAGGGCGCGGCCCCCGGTGATCGTCGCCCCGGCTTCGATCAGCAGCCGATCGAGGTGGCCGCGTTGGCCGACGCCTGCGCGCGGGCCCATCGCCTCACCGGAGACGCGCGCTGGACCGACGGCGTGGACCTCGCGATCGCGTGGTTCCTCGGCGCCAACGACGCGCACTGCGCGCTCATCGACCCGCTCACCGGCGGGGGCTGCGACGGCCTGCTCCGCGACGGCCGAAACGAGAACCAGGGCGCCGAATCCACCCTGGCGATGGTGGCCACCCTCCAACACGCCGTGGTGTCGACCCCCCCACTGGTACCGGCATGAGCCAACCGATCGAGGTCACTCGCAGCCCGATCCGGCTGCGCCCGGATCCGCGTCGCGTCGTGGCCCGCCTGTTCATCCCGGGCCAGGAGTCACTGATAGACGGCGAATCCCGCGCGGGTTCGGTGATCGACCGGATCCTCGCGCTCGACGACCAGCAGGCGGAGGCCGCGCTCGACGAGGTGAACGAGCTGTTCGCCGACCGCTACGGCGACCTCGAGGCGCTGCTCATGCAGCACTTCGATCTGGTCGTGCACCGCGTCGAACATCCCTTGGGCCTGTCCCACGACCGCCAACTGCTGGTGGGCGCCTACTTCACCCAGGAGTACGCGGTCGAGGCGGCGGCGGTGTGCAACCCGTCGATGGTGGCCCATCCCGACCAGACCGGCCTCGCGCCGGGTGAGACGCGATTCGTGATGAGCCTGCGGGCCATCGGCGAAGGGCACCGGTCCTCGATCGAGCTCCGCACTGGCGTGGTCGGATCCGACGCGACCGTGCGCCTCGACGACCCCGGCCCACATCTCGTGGCCGGCCATCCCGAGCCCGTCCACTACCGCCGTGATCTGTTCCACCGGGCGCTGCGCACCATCGACGGCGACGGGCTCAGCGGTGACTTCGTGCTGGGCTCGCTCCCGGACCGGTTCACCATGAAGGAGCTCGAGCTTGCGCTCGGCGATCTCTACGACCAGCTCGTCACCCGGCGCGACGCCATGCAGACCATCGAGCGCATCCGCTGGATCGCGGCGTCGAACTACGAGGTGAGCTTCCCCGCCACATCGTCGATCGCCGAGCGGGTGCTCTCGTCGACTGCGCCGGCGGAAAGCCACGGCATGGAAGATGCCCGCTTCGTCCGCTTCACCCACGATGACGGCACGGTGACCTACTACGCGACCTACACCGCCTACGACGGCACCCAGGTCGAACCGCAGCTCCTGACCACGACGGACTTCCGCACGTTCTCGAGCACCCAGCTCATGGGGACCGCCGCCAGCAACAAGGGCATGGCCCTGTTCCCCCGCAAGGTCGGCGGCCGGTACGCCGCCTTGTCCCGCTGGGATCGCGAGACCAACGCGGTGGTGTTGTCCGACGATCCGAACATCTGGGATGACCCGGTCTCGCTGCCCCAAGCGCGCCAGGCCTGGAACCTCGTGCAGCTCGGCAACTGCGGGTCGCCGATCGAGACGCCCGCCGGCTGGCTGGTGCTGACCCACGGCGTGGGGCCGATGCGGCGCTACGCGATGGGCGCGGACCTGCTCGATCTCGATGATCCGACGAGGGTGCTCGCGTCGTTGACCGAACCGCTGCTCCTGCCCACGGCGGGCGAGCGCGACGGCTACGTGCCCAACGTCGTGTACTCGTGTGGGGCGATGACCCATGGCGAGCACCTGGTGGTGCCGTTCGGCATGGCCGACGCGAACATCGGGGTCGCCACGGTGCGCATGGACGAGCTGCTCGATCGCCTCACCGTCGCACCCAGGTAGGCGCCAGAGCCCGAGCACGGGTCCCGGAGCAGGACGTCAGTGCGACCCGGCCGCGCGCCGTGGCACCGGTGTGAACCGGACCGGGAGGTGCTTGATGCCCCCGACGAGCGGGACACCCATCGCCTCGAGGCACACGGCCTCGCCGGCGACCTCGATGTCGGGCAGCCGGGTGAAGAGCTGCCGGAAGATGACCGACAGCTCCCGGCGGGCGAGGTGGGCGCCGAGGCAGAAGTGCGGACCCGGCCCGCCGAAGCCGACGTGCGGGTTGGGGTCGCGGCGCACGTCGAAGCGCTCCGGATCGTCGAACACGCGGGGATCGCGGTTCGCCGCGCCGTAGAAGAGGACGACCTTGTCGTCGGCGGCGAAGTCGTGGCCGGCCAGGGTCACCGGTCCGGTGACGGTGCGACGCATGAAGGTGACAGGGCCGACGTCAGGTCGTCCCGGGGGTTCTTGCGTCGGTCCTCGGCGATCTCCCCCATCTCGGCGTCGACGTCGCCTCCCCCGACGAGTTCGATCAGGGGTCGAGGCGCGGGGGAAGCGGTGCTCGAGGCCGTCGAGGAACGTGACGAGGCCGAAGGTGAACACGTCGTCGACCGACGGCGCGGCGAACGCCGCCGAGTGGGCCCGCAGCGTCGGAAAGCCTTCGGCCGGGAGGGCGGTGATGAGATCGAGGCGGTTGGACCCGCCCGCCACGGTGCGGCCGGCGCTGGTCCATGAGCACGCGCCGCAACTCAGCGGAGAGCCACTCCACCTTGCGCCGCCCCGCCAGCGCGGCGTCCGGGTACGAGATCTCGCCGAGGACATGATCGACCATCAGTACGAGGAGTTCGTCACGGCTGGCCACATGACGGTAGAGCGACGCGCTCCCCGTCTCGAGCCGCTCGGCCAGCCGGCGCACGGTGAGGGCGTCGAGTCCCTCCCGATCCACCAACGCGATCGCGGCGGTGATGATCCTTTCGATGGTCAGCCCGTCGGCTCGGGGACGGCGGCGGGCGTCCCGGCCCTGGTGTGCCAGATCGCGCCCGCTGGCTGGGTCAGACCAGCTGGTTGGCCTGCACGCGGAAGCCCAGGAGCTCGACGGGGCCGAGCGAGGTCATCATGGCCACGTCGACCGCATCCCGCCCGCGACCCACGACGACCCGGCCGATGCGCGGCCGGTTGATGCGGGCATCGAAGGTGTACCAACGCCCGGACAGGTTGACCTCGAACCAGGCCGAGAAGTCCATCTCCTCGAACGGCGCGGAGTTGTCGATGTCGGGGATGTAGCCGAACACGTACCGGGTCGGGATGTTGAGCGCCCGGCAGAACGTGATGGCCAGGTGGGCGAAGTCGCGACAAACGCCCTGGCGCGACCGGAACGCGTCTGCGCCGGTGGTCCACGGGTTGGACGAGCCGTGGAGGAACTCCAGGTGGCCGTTGACGAAGTCGCACACCGCCTGGACCCGGCCCCAGCCGGGCGGGATCGATCCGAAGAGACGCCACGCCTCGTTGCCGAGCTCATCGGGCTGGCAGAACCGGCTCGGCATGACCCACCGCAGCAACTCGTCGGGCAGCAGCTCGGGCGGCGTCTCGCGCGCGTCGGGCACGAACTCGTCGGGCACCGCCGTCGTGGAGACCTCCGCCCGGTAGCTGATCCGGCTCTCGCCCGCCGGGAGCCCGAACCGCTCACACCGGTTGCCGAAGGCGTCGTAGTAGAGGTGGTGGAACGTCTCCCCGTCCCACCACTCCCCGTCGAGCGCGGCGGTCTGCTCGCCGTGAGGCGCCACCTGGACCACGGCGCTGACCGGGTTCGGGCAGCGAAGCTCGAACTCGCAGCCCACCAACAGGCGCAGTGATCGGTCGTTCGGGGGTAGCAGCGACAAGGCATTCTCCTCGGGTTCACCATGCTGTGCCCGAGCGGCCCCACATGAAAGATGATCGGCAGGGTAGCGGCCCCGATCACCGGTTTTGGGACCGTGGTGTGAACATCGCGTGGCGCTGCGGCGACCCATCGCCTCCGACCCAACCACGAGACGGACCCCGGCACGGTTCGTGGTCAGGGCTCACTGCTGGGAGCGAGGGTGGGATGGTCGAGGAGATACCGGCGGAACCCTTCGGCTTCGGGCTCGAAACCGAGACTGAGGTAGAGGTCGTGTCCGCCGTCGTCGGCGTGGCGCTTGTGGGACAGCAGCTGGACCTTGTTGCAGCCAGCGGCACGGGCGTCGTCGAGGACGCGGCGCAGGACGGCGGTGGCGATGCCGCGCCGGCGGTAGCTGTGGTCGACCACGACCGCCTCGATGAACGCCGTCGGCGCGCACCGGTAGGTGAGGTTCGGCATCAGCACGACCGTCGCCGTTCCCACCGGCTCGGCGTCGAGCGTGGCGATGTATGCCGACAGACCGTCCCGACCCATCATCTCGTCCCAGGTGCTCTGCTGGTGTGCGGTCGCTCGCACCGGTGGCCGTTCGCCGGGATCACGATGGGCGTGAACCGCCAACACCCCGACCGGGTCCTCGGGACCTGCACGACGTACCTCGACGACTCCTAGGGCTTCTCGCACCCCATGATCTTGACGAGCCGACGGACGGCGCGCCAGCACGCGCCGATGCAGGTGTGGCCGACGGAACGAGTGGAGGCCGCCGATCGGGAAGGCTCGACGACGTCGGCTGCCGGGGCAGGACCGACACGTCCCTCCGGTCAGTCCGCGGGACGGCGACGGAACGCGACGACCGCCAGGCCGTAGCCGATGGCCATGACCGCGAGGCACCACACCACCGCCGTCACGATGTCGCCCGGCGCGGGCGAACCCATGAGCAGGCCGCGCATGGCTTCGATGATCGGGGTCAGCGGCTGGTGCTCCGCGAAGCGCTGGAGCACCACGGGCATCGTGGCCGTCGGCACGAACCCGCTGCTCACGTACGGGAGGAACAGCATCACGAAGGTGAGGCCGCTGGCGGCCTCCGCGCCGACGACCAACCCGACCGCACACGCGATCCACGTGAAGGCCACGATGAACACGGCGAGCAACGCGATGGCCGCCAGCCACTCGGTCAACGAAGCCGACGGCCGGAAGCCGTAGAGCAGGGCGAAGCCGAGCACCAAGGTGGACGCCGCCAGGTTGCGGATCACACTCGCCAGCACGTGGCCGATCAGCACCGACGTGGCGAAGATGGGAAGGGTGCGAAAGCGATCGACGACACCTTCGTGGCGGTCCTGGGCAACGCTCACTGCCGTGCTCGCCGCACCGAACCCGGCGCACAGCAGGATGATCCCGGGAACGACGTAGTTGATGTAGCGGCCGGTCGTGTCGATGGCGCCGCCGAAGACGAACACGAACATCGTCAGGATCATCACGGGCATGATCAGCGAGGTGAGCAGCGAGTCGATGCTGCGCACGCTGCGGCGCACCTCGCGGCCCACCATCGTGCGCACATCGACGCCGGCCCGGACGAGCGCGGTCATGCCGCCACCTCCGTCGAGCCGTGCCCGGTCAACGCGAGGAACACGTCGTCGAGGCTCGGCCGCACGATGGCGATGGCGTCCACGGCCAGTCGATGTTCCGCCATCAGGTCGAGCACCGCCCGGGTCAACAGCACCGCGTCGTCACCGCCGACGCTCACCGCCATCCGCTCCCGATCGTGGTGAATCGCCCGGCCGGACTCCTTTGGCGCGCCCACCGCAGACGCCACGCCCTCGCCCAGCACCGCACACGCGCGGCCGAAGGTCGCCGCGTCCGGAAAGGTCAGCTCGACCCGTTCGCCGGACACGCTCCGCTTCAGATCGTCGGCCGTGCCCTCGGCGATGATCGCGCCGGCGTCCACGACGGCGATGCGATCGGCGAGATGGTCGGCCTCCTCGAGGTACTGCGTGGTGAGCAGGATCGCCGTGCCCGCGCCGGCGAGCTCGCGCACCGCGCCCCACAGCGCCTGCCGACTGCGGGGGTCGAGCCCGGTGGTGGGCTCGTCGAGGAAGATGACCGGCGGCCGGGCGACGAGGCTCATCGCCAGGTCGAGCCGACGCCGCATGCCACCCGAGTACGTGGCCGCGCGGCGATCCGCCGCCGCGTCGAGCTCGAACTGGCCGAGCAACTCCGCCGCCCGCCGCCGGGCCGCGGTGGTACCGAGGTGGGCGAGCCGGCCCAGCATGGTGAGGTTCTCCCGCCCCGTGAGGAACCCGTCGACGGCGACGGACTGGCCGGTGAGGCTGATCGACGAGCGGACCTGGGCGGGTTGGGTGCCCAGGTCGAAGCCGTTGATCGTGGCGTGACCCGCATCGGGCCGCACAAGCGTTGTGAGGATGTTCACCAACGTGGTCTTCCCCGCGCCGTTCGGTCCGAGCAGCGCAACGATCTCGCCCCGCTGGACGTGCAGGTCGACACCGGCGAGCACGGGCTGCGCCCCGAACGACTTCGTGATCCCCATGGCCGAGATGATCGTGTCACCTGTCATCGGACCTCCTCGACATAACCGTGTATGCCATAGACGAATTAGTCTGCACCATACGCAGTGATAGCGTGGTCGGTCAACCCCCCGTCTCCCACCCGACTGGATCGTCCGCATGACCGACCCGGCAGCACCTCGCGATGGTCTGCCCCCCGGCGTCGCCCTGGCCTGGGGCCTCCAGGCGACGGCGCGTCGAGGACCCAAGCCCACCCTCAGCCTCGATCAGATCGTCAACGCGGCCATCGAGCTGGCCGATGCGGGCGGCCTGGCGGCGCTGTCGATGAGCAAGCTCGCGGATGCTCTCGGCTTCACGACGATGTCGCTGTACCGCTACGTGACGAGCAAGGACGACCTGCTGGCGCTCATGATCGACGTGGCCTGCGGTGAACCGCCAGCACCCCTGCTCGACCCGGCCCCGTCGTGGCGGGAGGCGATCGACCGCTGGGCCCGTGCCATCCTGCTCGTCTACCGCCAGCACCTGTGGGCCCTGCACGTGCCCATCAGCGGTCCCCCGATCATGCCCCACCAGCTGGCCTGGCTCGACGCCCTCTTGCGCGGCATGGCCGACACCGGGCTCAGCGCGCAGGACCAGTTGAGCACGGCGCTCCTCGTCGACGGCTACGTGCGCAGCTGGGCGTTGTTGTCCGACGGCCTGCTCCAGGCGGCGACCCGACCGAGCGATGCCGACGCACCCCCGTCCGCCCTGCTGGGCGCGTTGATCACCGCCGATCGATACCCCGCACTCGCCCCGATGATCGCGGCGGGCGAGTTCGACGACGACGAAGACGATCTCGAGGACATCTTCGACTTCGCGCTCGCGCGCATCATCGACGGCGTCGACTCGCTGGTGCAACACCAGCCGGCCGCGAGGTCCCCCCGGCCCCGATCGCCCCGGCGCCGATGAACACGTTCGGACCTCTGACCGCGATCAGACCAACCGGATCAGCGCTGCGGTCGCGCTCGGCAGCCGCCTGAGCCTCATGTCGACTGGTTGCGGCGCCCGTTAGCGCTCCGCGATCGGGATCGTCAGGACTCGGGAGCGATGAGCGTCACCGTCGGGAAGTACGTCCGGTACCGGCCGACGTCTCTGGTCAGGAGATTCAGACCGGCGATCGCTGCGTGGGCGCCAATGAAGAAGTCGGGCAGCGTCGTCGCCTTCGTGCCCTTGTTCCGTCGGTAGTCCAGGAACACCTTTCCGGCCAGAAACGCCGCCGGCCAGGGGATCGGCTCGCGCCGGTAGTCATGCGGTGGAAGGGCTTCTTCGAGCGCTTCGATGGTGGTGAACCGGATCGACACCTCCGAGTAGACGATCGGGTTGATGTAGAGGGGGCCGGCTTCGGCGGCGTCGGCCAGGGCACCTGTAGACCATTCCTCCCACGTCGAGTCCTCGGTCAGGATGTCCAGGATCACGTTGCTGTCGACCAGGGTGCCATCGGCCATGTCAGGCGCCGCGGGTGAGGGCCATGATCTCGTCGGTCGTGATCTCGACGTCCCCGCGTCCCTTGAGGCGTTCAGCAAGTTGGCGGCCGCGAGTGGGGCCTCGGTCGCTCTTGCGGACGACGATGGTGTCCTTGCGGCGCTCGAACTCGACCTCGGTGCCGGCCCCGATGCCGAGGGCGTCTCGGAGATTCTTCGGGATGGTGACCTGGCCCTTCTCGGTGACTCTCATGGTAGGAATCCTACCAGTCATACTCCTACCCGCACGGCAGGCGGGCACGCTCGTGCGCCAGGCGAGTCAGTCGAGTCAGTCGATGACCCTGGCCATGGCAAGCCGCCGTCCACGTCCGATCGGGGCCCTAACGCCCGATGCGACGATGGGCTCGATCGGCCGACGGGGACGGCTCGTGTGGCGGGCGTGTTTCCCCACCGTGAAGATGCCGGCTCACCCCTGGCGCCGCGGTCGGCGAGGCCGTTGAATGTGCGGTGTGGTGGCCCTTGACCCGACGTTCCCCGTCTCACACGATCACCCAGAAGGTCGCTCTCCGCTCGGGCACGACATCGCCTTCCTGACGGCCGTGCTCGCCGAGGTCATCGAGGAGCAGGCCGGCGCCCAGACCCTCGCGCACATCGACGAGGCCCGCCGGCTGGCCGTGACCGACGTGGACTGGTTGCGCCAGATGCTCGGCGGCCTGACGATGAGCGACACGCTTGCCCTGATCCGGGCGCTCAGCTACGCCGCCCTGCTCGCCAACATCGCCGAGGACGTCGACGTATGCCGCCGGGGCGCGGAGCACCGCCGTCAGGGCCGGGGGCCGCGACCGGGCACGATCGCCCGTTCGTTCGCCCAGATCGCCGCCGATCCCGAGGGCCGAGCCCGCCTCGCCGACGCGCTCACCCACGCCTTTGTCAGCCCGGTGCTCACTGCGCACCCGACCGAGGTCCGGCGGCGCACGGTCCTCGACGCGCAACGCCAGATCGAGCGACTGCTGCTGGTCCGCGGCGGGCCCGACGGTGACGCCGAACGCCACGCAGATCCGCCTCCACGTGCTCGTGCTGTGGCAGACCGCCATCCTGCGCCTGACCAAGCTCGCCGTCCGGGACGAGGTCAACGAGGCCCTGCGGTACTACGAGATGTCGTTGCTCGATCAGGTCCCGACGTTGCACGCCGCGTTCGAGCGGCTCGTGCACGCGCACCTGCCGGAGCGGGTGGAGCCCGTCGCACCCGTCGTGCGGATGGGGTTCCTGGATCGGCGGCGACCGCGACGGCAACCCGTTCGTGACGGCTGACGTCACGGCGTTCGCGCTGCGCCGCCACGCCGAGGTCGCACTCGCCCACCACCTCGCCGGACTGGATCGGCTGAGCATCGAGCTCTCGATGTCGTCCCGACTGATCACCCCCACCGCCGAGCTGCTCGCCCTCGCCGGCGAGAACCTCGAGACGTTCGTGGCCGGCATGTTGGAAGCAACGTGCATCGACCCCGAGCGCCTCGACGACGACTCTGCGGGCGCGTACGCCGCCATGGACGAGATGGCCGCGCTGGCCCGCGACGCCTACCGGGACCTCGTCTACGGCACCGACGGCTTCGTCGACTGGTTCCGCGCCGCGACCCCGGTGCGCGAGATCGCGGATCTGAACATCGGCAGCCGGCCGGCGTCGCGCACCGCTTCCACGCGCATCGAGGATCTTCGGGCCATCCCGTAGGTGTTCAATTGGAGCCAGGCGCGGTTCATGCTCCCCGGCTGGTACGGCGCAGGGTCGGCGTTGCCCATCTGACACGCACGCGGGGCCCCGCGTGGACGCGCCGAGGCCCGGTCGCCAGACCGGGCCTCGGGGCACGACAGTGGAGACGCCTCGTCGGCTACAGGATGTAGAGCATCTCCTGGTAGGTCGGCAGCGGCCAGAGGTCGTCGGCCACGACAGCCTCGAGCGCATCGGCGGCGGCCCGCACCGCGAGCATCGCCGGCAGGTGATCGTCGGCGGCGTGCTGGGCTTCCTCGAGCGGATCCTCGGGGTGACCGTGGGAGAGGTCCTCGGCCAGCACTGCGATGGCCGCTTGCAGCTCCTTGATGCTGGTCGACACCGAATCGAGGGTCGACTTGTCGAACTCGTAGCCGATGGACGTCAGCGCCGCCGCGTTGGTGGCCAGCTCGGTCTGGTACCGCAACGCGGCGGGGAGGATGACGGTCGTCGCGATCTCGAGCGTCGACCTTGCCTCGACCTCGATGCTCAGCGCGTACTGCTCGAGCGCGATCTCGTAGCGGCTGTGCATCTCGCGGTGGCTGAACACCCCGTACGTGCTGAACAGCTCCATCGACTCGTCCGTGATGAGCTCAGGGAGGGCGTCGAGCGTGGTGCGCAGGTTCGGCAGGCCCCGGGCCTCGGCCTCGATCTGCCAGTCGTCGGAGTAGCCGTCCCCGTTGAACACGACCTTGCCGTGCACGGTGATGATCTCCTCGAGCACCTTCTGCACGGCCATGTTGAAGTCGGTGCCGTCGGCGACGGCGGTCTCGAGCTCGGTGGCGATGTGGTCGAGGGCCTCGGCCAGGATCGTGTTGATCGTGACCATCGGACCGGCGATCGACTGCAGCGAGCCGGGGGCCCGGAACTCGAAGCGGTTGCCGGTGAAGGCAAACGGGCTGGTGCGGTTGCGGTCGCCCGGATCGGTCGGCAGATCCGGCAGGGTGTCAACCCCGATGATGAGGGTCCCCTTCTCCTTCGAGCCGGTGGCGCCGCCCTTGGCGATCTGATCGAACACGTCGGTGAGCTGGTCACCGAGGAAGATCGAGATGATCGCCGGCGGGGCCTCGTTGGCGCCGAGGCGATGGTCGTTGGTGGCCGACGCCACCGAGGCGCGCAGCAGGCCACCGAACTTGTGGACCGAGCGGATCACGGCGGCGCAGAACACCAGGAACTGCGCGTTGTCATGGGGGGTGTCGCCCGGCAGCAACAGGTTGCCTTCCGTGGCGTTGCCGAGCGAGAAGTTCACGTGCTTGCCCGAGCCGTTGATGCCGGCGAAGGGCTTCTCGTGGAAGAGGACCTCCATGCCGTGCTTCTGGGCGACCTTCTTGAGGGTCACCATCAGGAGCTGCTGGTGGTCGGCGGCGACGTTGGAGCGCTCGAACATGGGCGCTAGCTCGAACTGGCCGGGGGCGACCTCGTTGTGACGGGTCTTGGCGGGGATGCCCAGCTTGAACAGCTCGTTCTCGGCGTCGAGCATGAACGCCAGCACCCGGTCGGGGATCGCCCCGAAGTAGTGATCGTCGAACTCCTGGCCCTTGGGCGGCTTCGCACCGAAGAGGGTGCGGCCCGAGTTGAGCAGATCGGGGCGGTTGAAGAAGAAGCTGCGGTCGATCAGGAAGTACTCCTGCTCGGCGCCCGCGAACGACACGACCGCGTCAGGCTTCTCGTGACCGAACAGGTGCAGGATGCGGGCGGCCTGCTTGGCCATCGCCTGCTGCGAGCGCAAAAGCGGGGTCTTGTGATCGAGCGCCTCACCGGTCATCGACACGAACACGGTCGGGATGCACAACGTGTTGCCGTTGGGGTTCTCGAGGATGTAGGCCGGGCTGGTGACATCCCAGCCGGTGTAGCCGCGGGCCTCGAACGTGGCTCGCAGGCCACCGTTGGGGAAGCTCGACGCGTCCGGCTCGCCCTGGGTGAGGGTCTTGCCCGCGAACTCGGCGATGGAGGCGCCGTCGGTGCCGGGCTCGAGGAAGCTGTCGTGCTTCTCGGCGGTGAGGTGGGTGAGGGGGTAGAAGACGTGGGCGTAGTGGGTGGCCCCCTTCTCCATGGCCCAGTCCTTCATCGCCGACGCGACGACGTCGGCGACCGCCGGGTCGAGCGGCTCGGAGTGCTCGATCGTCGCCATGACCGACTTGAAGACCGCCTTGGGGAGGCGGGTTCGCATGACCGACTTCGTGAACACGTTCGCGCCAAAGATCTCACCCGGCGCGCCCGGCGTCGGAAAGATCTCGCTCGGGGGCGCGTAGTTCACCACGGCCTCGATCGCCTTCAGGCGGGTAGCACTTCCAGTCATGCCTACTCCTCATTGATGTGGAACGCTTCTGGTGCGGCTTGGGGTCGCGCCCGCGCCATACCCGCCGCGGTTGTTCACCCCTCATATCCGGGTCAACCTACGATCCGCAAATATCGGCTGTGTTTCGTCGGGATGAACTCACGCCCTTCGAGCACCACGACGACGCCCGTCGCAGGAGGCGCAATGGCAGCATCGGAGACGACGGCCGGTCCGACAGATCGCGTTCCGCGGCGTGAGCGGCTCGACCATGACCTGGGCGTGTGGATCATCCTCGGCGTCGCGTGGGTCGTGCTGAACCCGGCGAAGAAGGGCGACAAGTTCATTGATCTGTCCGCCCCGAAGCGCGAGCTCACCGATGCGGTGCCGGTGGGCTGAGCGCCGCCAGGCCTTACAGCGCCAGGTTCAGATCGGTGGTGATCTCGGTGGCGGTGAGCGCACGGTTGTAGATGCGGATCTCGTCGATGAGGCCGGCGAAGTACTCGCCCCAGATCGTGTTGCCACCGATGCGGAGCGCGCCTGCCGCGGTCACGATCGGGCCCGCGGTGGGTGCGGTGGCGACCAGCGCGCCTGCACGGTAGATCCGCACGGCGGTGCCGTCGTAGGTGATCGCGACGTGGGTCCAGGTGTTGGCAGCCAGCGGCCCACCCGCCCGCACCTCAACGTCGGCGCCACCGGTGTTGACGTACCCCGACGGTCTGTTGGCGGTGGTCTGGCTGTACAACGCGTACGCCAGGCCGCCCGGCTGCTCCTTCAGCACGGCGGATCGCCACGCGGCGTTGGTGGTCGTCGGACGCAACCACGCCTCGACGGTCATCCCGGTGGTGAGGCGCAACGACGGCGAGTCCGGCACATCCACGCGGTTGTTCACGCCGTTGAAGGACAAGGCTCCGCCATAGCGGCCGGCCGCGCTCCAGGTGGCGCCGCTGAGCGTCCCGGTGTTGGCCTTGCCGCTCAGATCGTGCACCAGCGTCCCGCTCCCCTCGTTGAAGGAGTAGGCCGCGACGAGCCCCACCGGTCCCGTGGTCGTCGTGTTGGTGACCGTCACCGCCACCGACGCCGAGGTGAGCGAGTTCCCCGTGGGATCGCGCACGACTGCAGTGAGGGTGTGGGCGCCGTTGGCTGCCGTGGTCGTGTCCCAGTTCACCGAGTACGGCGGGGCGGCGTCTTCCGCGCCGAGGTTGACGTTGTCGACCTTGAACTGCACACCGGCCACGCTCGCCGTGCTCGAGGCGTTCGCGGTGACCGCCACGGTGCCCGACAGCGTGGCGCCCGCGGCCGGGGACGTGAGATCGCAGAACAACGTCGAGATCGCGGCCGTCGTGAACACGAAGTCGACCGACCGGCGGGTGATGCCGGCGGCGTCGGTGCTCGACACGCGGTAGTGGTACTGCGTCTCCGACGCGAGCCCCGAGAGGGTGACGCGGTGCGACGTCGTGAGGGTTGGGTCGACCGGCGAGCTCTGCCCGTACGAGAGGGTGGTGCCGAAGTCGACGGCGCTCGTGCTGGGCACGTCGGT
Source organism: Acidimicrobiales bacterium (assembly GCA_038324235.1). GTDB lineage: Bacteria > Actinomycetota > Acidimicrobiia > Acidimicrobiales > Acidimicrobilacustridaceae > JBBQHT01. Next base: position 24,586 of record JBBQHT010000002.1, on the reverse strand, counting down.
GGTCCAGGTGATCACCGCCGAGCTGCTCGTGCGCGCACCCGCGAGGACGTTCGAGATGATCGGTCCGGGGGTGCCCACCCCGGCGGGCAGCACCTCGACGGCGGCGAGGTTCCACCGATCGGTCGCCGGTGACAGATCCCGCAGGTTGACGACTGACCCGGCACCTGCCGAAGGTGTCAGCGTCGACTGCGCCCACATCGTGTCGCCCGGACCGGTGTCGAGGAACTGGTGCACCAGGCGCTGATCCGCGGGGACGACCCGACCGACCGCGTTGTCCCAGTCGTTGCCAGTGCCGAAGACCCATGAACCATCGCGCGTCGTCGTGAGCGAGACCGACGGGACACCGGTCGGCGCCGACGCACCGCTGGATGCACCCACGCCACCAGCGTTCTGGAAGGCCACGACCGACAGGCTCGCGTCGAAGCCGCCGATCCCCGAGGTGGCCGTGACCGTGGCGGCCACCAGCGGTTGGGGCGCGGTCGCGGTCCAGATGTCGGCGGCGCCAGGCTGGCCGTTGGCGCGGCGCACCAACCGCCACGACAGTCCTGCCCCCGTCACCGTGGCGGTCTGGGCACCGCCACCGGGGCCATCGGAGGACACCAACGCCAGCAAGGTCTCACCGGCTGACGATGTCGTGATCGGTGGGGTCGTGAGGGGCCCCCGCCCGTCGCGACTGACGGAGACATCGATGGCGATCCCACCCCCGACCGCCGCGTTCGACACGTTGACCAGCACGGTGGGACTGGCACCCCGCAACCCGGCCCCGGTGAAGGCCCGCGCGGTGACCAGATGCGATCCGTTGGTGACGCCGGTGGTATCCCACGCGAACGAGTAGGGCGGGGTGCTCAGCCGGGGGGTGACGGCCACACCGTCGATCAGGTACTCGAGCCCGGTGATGCCCGCCGGGTCGGTCGCGGTCGCCGAGAGCGTGACCGATCCGGCCACCGTGTCGCCGTTGTGGGGCGACACCACGGCGACGGTCGGCGGCGCGATCACCGGCGTGATCGTCCCGAGCACGGCCACGGTGTCCCCCGTGATCTTCACCTTCACATCGGTGATGTTGTTCGCGTTGTTGGACTCGACGAGGTAGTTGTCCGGATCCACGATCGTGCGGAGCCAGTAGGTGCCGTCGGGCAGGCCGTTGATGGGGATGGACTGGCCATCGTCGCGGGCGTCGTACTCGTCGGCCCAGCCCGGCGTGATGCCCACCGTCGCCCGGGGATCGCCGCAGTTGCCGGGCGAGTGCTCCGAGGAGCCCGCGCTCCCCGTGACCGGGATGCTGTCGGCGATGCAGAACCCGACCTTCGGGCTCATGGCGACCGGCGTGCCGACCGATCCGTCGGCCGCGGTCGCGTAGAGACCGAAGGACGCCAAGGGGTAGTGGTAGTGGCCGTGCACCGCGTGGTAGAGCAACTGACCGCCGATCGCCGACTCCGACGCGAGCGACACCGTCGCGTTGTCGCGCTGGTAGAGGCGCTGGAAGCCACGTGCGTTGTCGGTGGTCGGGTCGTACTCCGGCCGCACCTCGAGCGGCCCCGCTCCCAGGTTCGCGATGCGGTGGGTGTAGCGGAACTCGCGGTCGGCGGCCACGGAGTGATCGATCGAGATGCCCCCCGGCGGGATCTGGCTGACCAGGTCGGGGTAGAGCGGCACGGGCGCCGCGGCTGCCGGGTGGGCGGCGGCCATGGCGACCACCGGCACCAGCACCAACAGGATCACCATGACCACACCCGGGCGTCGTGCCGATCGCGGCAGTTGCATCCTCACCACTCCTCCAGCTCAGCGCGCTCAAGCCTTCGCCGTCGAGCATCGGACACGACGGCACGGCGCGCCCTGCCACGATCTTGACCAGACCTGACCCCATGCTGAACCGCCGCTGCACTTCGCCTGAAGCCTGGCCGCCGACCGGTCGTCTGGTGACCGAGGGCGTTCGGGCGACGGCGCTCCCGGTACACTCGCCGGACTGTGATCAGCGAGCCACGACCAACAGCAGGAATGCGCGGCTACGCGAAGGAGTTCGTCCGCATCCGGCTGCTCGCGCTGCTCGACGTCCCCGTGCTCGAGCGCCGTGTCACACGGGACCACGAGCTGCTCACCGACCTCACGGTCGCACAGGACGAGACGCGCGCCCTCGCCGAGGACGCCATCCGCCTCGCGACGTCGCCGCGGCGCTCGGCCCTACCATCTGACGAGACGCCCACCGACAGCTCGTCTACGGCGGCGTCGGCGTCGGCGTCGGCGTCTGAGGCCGAGCAGGTCTATCGCGCGGCGGCGCGTCCCATCGAGCAACGTCACCTCCTCCAGACCGCCGACACGGTGGCGACCCTGCGGCGCCGCTACGCGGATCCGGTCTTCGGCGAGGTGCGTGTGTTCGAGCTCGTCGAGCGCCTGGCCCAGTGCGTGGACCCCACCGATTGCCGGCTCTTCGGGGCGAGCCAGCTCACCCACGTGCTCCAGATGATCGAGGCGATGGACGCCGACGGCGTGTTGACACCCGACCTGTTGTTGACGACCCTGATCCACGATCTCGGCAAGCTGCTGCTCCTCACGGACGAGGATCCGGCCAACGTCGTGTGCATGAACGCCCCCATCGGCGACCACCCCGAGGGCGCCGGTCTCGACAACCTGACGATCCAGTGGAACCACGACGAGTTCGGCTACTCGCGGCTGGTCGATCACGTCCCGGATCACGTGTCCTGGCTCGTGCGCTACCACTCGCTCGATCCCGTCACCTCCCGTCCGCTGATGGACGAGCGGGACAAGCGCTACGCGGACGAGTACCTCCAGGTGTTCTTCCACTACGACCACGAGACGAAGAGCGCGTTCCGGGTTCCGAAGACCCACATCGACGACTACCGAGACGTCATCGACGAGGCGTTCCCCAACCCCATCTCCTTCTGACATGCGCGCCCGCGGATCCGGTGGTCGAGACGCCGCGGGTGACGTCGTGCTCGGCGCCGGGGTGACGGGCCTCGCCGCGGGCATCGCGGCGAACTGCGCGGTGTACGAGGCCGGTGAGGGGCCCGGCGGCATCTGCGGCTCGTACTACCTGCCCGCCGGTGGCGGGGCTCGCCGACGCCGACCCAACGGGGATGACGAGTACCGCTTCGAGGTCGGCGGCGGCCACTGGATCTTCGGCGGCGACGAGGCGACGCTCGCCTGGATCGACGCGCTGGCGCCGTGCCGGTCCTACACGCGGCGATCCTCGGTCGAGCTCAGCATCGATCTCGATCACGATCACGATCACGATCACGATCACGATCACGATCACGGTCGCGACCGGGTGCCCTTCCCGATCCAGCACCACCTCGCCGCGCTCCCGCCCGCCATCGCCGCGCGGGCACTGGCCGAGATCGAGGCGGGCGCATCGGCCCCGGACGACCGACACCCGAGGTCTGATCCGCCCGCGTCCCCCACCATGGCGGCGTGGCTGAGGTCCCATCTCGGCCCGACGCTGTGCGAGCTGTTCTTCGATCCGTTCCACGAGCGTTACACCGCAGGGTTGTACGCCGCCATCGCGGCGCAGAACCCGGACAAGTCCCCGATCCAACGAGACGCGGTCGTGGACGGCGCGCGTGGAGCCGCTCCCGGCGGGGGTTACAACGAACGGTTCCGCTATCCCATCGCGGGGCTCGACGCGCTCGTCCACGAGATGGCCGCCCGGGCCGACGTGCGCTTCGGGCACACCGTCGTGGGCATCGAGCCGCGCCTCAAGACGGTGCACTTCGCCGACGGCTCGGCGGTCGCGTACGACCGACTGCTCTCCACGCTCCCCCTGCCCGATGCCGTGCGCCTCAGCGGCATCCACGTCGACGGCGAGCCCGATCCCCACACCAGTGTGCTCGTCGTCAACGTCGGCGCGGCGCCCGGTCCGCGCCTCGGGACCGACCACTGGGTGTATGACCCCCGGTCGCGGTCAGGCTTCCACCGCTACGGCGTGTACAGCAACGTCGACGAGACCTTCCTCCCCGCGTCCGCGCGGTCCACCCCCGGACGGCCCGCCAGCCGCACGTCGCTGTACATCGAGCGGGCCTACCCCGCCAGCGGACGGCCGTCGCCCTCCGACGAGGCGAGACACCGCGACGCGATGGTGGCCGAGCTCCAGGCCCGGGGCGTGATCGGTGAGGTCGATGTCGTGGACCCGACCTGGATCGAGGTCGCGTACACGTGGCGGTGGACCACCTCCACCTGGACCCGTGACGCCCTGGCCGCACTCGCCGCCGTCGGTGTCCACCAGATCGGCCGGTACGGACGGTGGCAGTTCCAGGGCATCGCCGCGTCGATCCGCGAGGGTCTCGACGCCGGCACCGCGCTCCGCCACGATCCGAGGAACGCGTGAACGGCAACCGGTCCCACGCCGCTGCTTCCGCCGCCCGGCGCCCGGTGATCTCGCCAGTGCCCACCGGTGTGGCGCGGCCGTTCTGGTCGGTGATGATCCCGACCTTCGACAGCGGCGCCCGTCTTGCGCGGACCCTCGAATCCGTGCTGGCGCAGGACCCGGGCCCCGACGCCATGCAGATCCGGGTGATCGACGATGCCTCCCCGGTCGACGACCCCCTCCCCTTGGTCCGCGCGGTCGCCGGCAACCGGGTCGAGGTGTGGCGCCAGCCCCGCAACGTCGGCGCCTCGGTCAACTTCACGACCTGCGTCCAGCAGGCGACGGGCCTGTGGGTGCATGTGCTCCACAGCGACGATGTCGTCTGCCCCGACTTCTACCCGCGCTACCGCGACCAGATCGAGGCGCACCCGTGTGTCATGGCCGCAGGCCGCTCCCGCGTCGTTGACGACGACGAACGGGAGCTGGGCGTCAGCCCTGCGGTCGCGACCGCCGACGGGCTCCTCACCGACGCCTTCTCCACGATTGCCCGCGAGCACCCGTTCAACTTCGTCTCGGTGGTGGTCGCCCGCGCGACCTACGAGCAGGTCGGCGGCTTCGACCCCCTGCTCGAGCACGCGAACGACTGGGAGATGTGGACCCGCATCGCCGCCACCGGACCGGTGGCGATCGTCGACGACCCGCTCTCCATGTACCGACGTCACGACGATTCGGACACGGCCCGCTTGCAGGGGTCCTCCGCGGCGTACCTCGACGATGTGCTCCGGGCCATCGAGATCATCGCCGAGCGCCACGAGGATCTCGGCGACGGCGCCTCGTTCCGACGCGAGGCCCGGCGCCGGTGGAGCGCGATCGCGATGACCGTCGGGGAGCAGGCCCGGGCCGGGGGGAACCACCGGCTCGGCTGGGTCAACGCCTGGCGGGCGGCCTGGCTCGACCCCCGGCCGGTGACCCTGCGGCACGCGGTGCGCACCGTCGCCGGACGGGTCGCGTCGCCCGGCGATCCTGGGTGACGCATCATTTCCGGGAGCCCCGCTGGCGACCGACGAGAAAGCCCGCCGCGAATGCCACGATGATGACCACCGCGAGCACGAGCCACAGCGGCGCCGAGACCGTCGTGACGAGCAGGTGGATCTCGGCAGACTCGGCGTTGGTGAGCACGAAGGCCACGAGGAGCACGCCGAGCACGCCGGCACCGACCTGCCCCTTGCTCGGCCGGAACCCCGTCTTGGTGGTGGTTTCAGGCACGACTGCTCCTCCTGCTCGACGGCCTCCGGGTTGGAAGGCCCCGTCGTTCTACTCTGCCCGTTCCCGGACCTGCTGGCAGGGACGACCGCAGATGGCTTCCCGACGCGTCATGGCGTACCCCCCGGCGGGTAGGTTGCGACCATGTCTGACTACGTGATCCCCCCTCCCGAACCCAAAGAGATCGACGAGAAGAACTGGATCGAGCTCCAGCACTTCATCGAGCGGGGCGTGCTGCGCGGTCACCCCTCCGGCAAGGAGAAGTGCCGCAACTGCCTGTACTACCTGGACACCGACGCCGATCTCACCTACTGCTGGCACCCGCAGATCCGGATCCTCGTGGGCGAGGAGTGGTGGTGCCAGTGGTGGGAGGCGATCCCGGAGGAATAGACCCCTCCCGTCCCGCGATCCCGGGTCCGCCGAGGACGCCACGGCAGGCCCAATCGGGACCTTCGACCCTGCTCGTCCACCCGGCTCTTTCGTACGCTGTCACCCGACATCCCCGATGGGAGCTCGGCCATGGCACACGCAAACGGCGGAACGGGCACCGACGCCCGTGCTCGGTCCGGCCGCGCTCGGGTGGTCCATCGCGCAACGGGAGCTCCGGCATGAACGACCAGACCCTCCGGCCGCTCGACCGGTCCAGCTCGTGGCGACGCCTCGCCACGATCAACGTCGGGCGCCTGGCCACCTCGCTCGGCGCCCTGCCGATCGTCGTTCCCGTCAACTACGTCATCTGCGACGACGCGCTGGTCTTCGCCATCGAACCCGATAGCGCCCTGGCGCGAGCCATCGACGGCGGCGTGTTCGCGTTCGAGACCAGCGGCCACGACACCAGCTCCCAGTGGTGGTGGTCGGTGATCGTGCGGGGCCGCGCCTCATTGGTCGATCCGTCGCACCACGCCCACTTCGACCTCGAGCAACTGCGGCTCAGCTCGGTCGTCACGCCGGCCGTCGGAACGGCGCACCTGGTGCAGGGGGCTGAGGTCCGCTCCACGCTCGAACTTCCGAGCCTGGCGACGTTCCTGACCGGACCGGGCCACGGCCGCGCCCTCACCTGATCGGCCGCCGCCACCGCGGCCGATCGGCGCGTCCCGAGCCGGATAAGCTCCGAACCCCAGCGACCGTCATCGGCCGCCGAAACGGAGATCACCCATGCCGGACGATGCCCCCTTGTCCTTCGACGACGCGATCCAGTTGGTCATCGAGGAGCTCGTGTCGGAGCACGGGCTGGCTGCCACCGTCGAAGACCGCATGATCCGGCTGACCAACCCCGTCCCCGGCCAGCCTCATCTCGCCACGCTGCAGGTGCTCGGCGTCGTCGCTCGCGCCGGCATCACCGAAGCCGTCGGCACCGTGGCCCGCGGTCCCGTCGGGGTGGCCGCGTCGGTGTGGTCCGCACCCGATCTCTGCGTTGCGCGGTGGACCGGTGCGAGTCGTTGGGTGGCGGCGTACAAGTTCCCCAGCCGCGGTCGGCCCGATGACTACCTGCGCGAGGAGACGAGCATCCCGAGCCACATGAGTCGGGGTAGCTGGTACGGCGAGGTCCCTGACGAGATCGCCGAGCGGTTCTTCAGCGTCGGCCAGCTGCTCGACGAACCACCGTTCCCGGTGCCGGCGCCTCCGCCCCCCGCCGCCAAGCCCGAGCCAGCCCGGGGCACCAGCCCTCGCCCCCGAGTCGCCGCCGCCCCGAAGGAGCGAGCCCCCCGCGCGCCCCGCCCGAAGGCACCCCCCGCTGCGCCGAAGAAGGTGGCGCCCGCGACGCGCTCCTGCCCGAGCTGCAACCTCCAGAAGTACGTCTCGCAGTTCGAGCCCGCCTCGGATCTCTGCGTCGACTGCCGCTGATCAGCCCACCCGCGCCCGAAGGCCCGTCAGCGACGGTCGAGCACCGCCCAGCCGTGGGGTGGGACGGTCACGGTCACGGCCGCCGCGGACGCCTCTGCGGGGATGCCCGCCAGCGCGGCGACGCCGGCGAGCACGACCGGCGGGGCGAGGCCAGCATCCTGGGGCACCACGAAGGGCTCGTCCCCCAGGTTGAGCATTACATCGAGGCGCTGCTCGCCGGACACGCACGCGTAGGCCATCGCCTCGTTGCGTACGACGAGCGCGGTCGTGGTCGCCCGGTGCAGCCAGGCGTGGCGGCGCCGGAGCCCGATCAGGTCCTGGTGCAGCCGGTACCACGGCCACCCGTCGGCCAACAGGTCGCCCGGGCCGTCGGGGAACGCGGGGCGCACGGCATCATCGCCGCCAACACGATCTTCCTTGATCCCGTGGAACGCCTGCTCGTCGCCGGCGTAGATCGACGGCGTACCGCCGACGGTGAACAAGATGACCAACGCGTGCGCGAGGTGCCGGGCATCGGCGATCTGGCTCGCGATGCGGGTGACGTCGTGGTTGCCGACGAAGGTCAACGGTGCGAACGACGCCACGAACTCGTTGTGGCGGGTCAGCGCCCAGGCGAGCTCGTGGAGGTTGCGGTCGTTGCACGAGCTCCAGATCGCCTTCCACAACTCGTACTGGGTGAGCGAATCGAAGCCGGTCTCGCGCACGATCCCGGAGTAGTCGCCGTGGATGACCTCGCCGACGAACCACGCATCAGGGTGGCCGGCACGCACCCGCCCGAGCACGGTGCGCCAGAACGGCCGCGGGACGGCGTACGCCGCGTCCAGGCGCCAGCCGTCGGCGCCTCGGTCGAGCCAATGATCCATGATGTCGACCACGTAGTCGGCGACGGCGGGTTCGACGTGGTTGAGCGCGACGAGCTGGCGATGACCTTCGAACACGGCGAACGGCGGTTCGCCATCGCCCGCAGCTCGCGTGTCGTCGTAACGGAACCAGCCCGCATACGGGGAGGCGTCGCCTCGGGAGCACACGTCCCGGACGTAGGGGTGACCGCGCCCGACGTGGTTGAAGACGCCGTCGAGCAGGAGACGCAGTCCCCGACCGTGCACCGCTCCTCGCAGGTGGTCGAAGTCGACGTCGTCGCCGAGACGGGCGTCGACGCGCCGGTGGTCAACGGTGTCGTACCCGTGCGACTCGCTCGCGAAGATCGGTCCGAGGGCGATGCCCGAGCACCCGAGCTCGACGGCGTAGTCGAGCCAGGCCTCGAGGCGGCCCAGCCGAGAACCGGCCCGCGCACCGGGGTCCCCCGGCACGGCCGACATCGAGCGACCTTCGATGGGCGCCCCGACGAAGCCCAGGGGATACACGTGCCACCACACCGCATGCGCGGCCCACGCGGGTGGGGCTGGGTGCGCGGCGGTGGACAGGAAGGACGGTTCGGCCATGGGGGCCCTCCGGCGGGCAGAAATGAACACGGTTCAAATTAGGGCGGGCGCTGATCCTGGTCAACTGGGGTTGCTCCCCGGCCTGGCCTCGCTCCCCCGACTGGCCTCGCTCCCGGTACGCTCCTGCCTTCGATCGAATCCTCGAAGGGGAACCATGACGACTCGGGCCAGTCGCACAGAACCGTTGCACGACCGATCTGGGTCCGCGCGCCCCCGGGCGCGCGGGCTGACCGCCTCGGTGGCCCTCGTGCTCACCCTGGTGCTGGCCGCCGGCGCGTGCAGCTCGACCACCGGTTCCGACACCATCGCGACCAAGGCCACCTCGCCGGGGACCGCCGCCGCCAGCAACGAGACCACGCTCGGCACCGAGCCACCGAGCGCGTCGGACGGCACCGACGTCCCGACCACTGAAACCGACCCGGACAACGGCACCGGCAACGGCACCGCCGTGCCGACCTCGCGGCCCACCACCAGCCTCGGCGGTTCGAACGGATCCACCACCACGACGTTCGGCGACACGCCAGACAACCCCAGCCCGCCGACCAGCACGTCGAAACCGACCGTGAGCGTGAAGGCGACCCCGGACAACCTGGCGTTCTGCCAGACCTTCGCCAAGTTCGTGAACGACCCGCCGCCCGTGAACAGCGACTCGACCACGTTCTTGTCGATCTACAAGACGATGTTCCAGCAGCTGACCGACCTGTCGCCGGCGGAGCTCGCCCCGGACTGGCAGACCGTCAACGCCATCATCCAGGGTGCCGCCGACTTCGAAAGCCTGGGCAAGACCACCGACACCCCAGCCTTCACCGCGGCCACCGACCGAATCTCGGCGTGGACCACGACCAACTGCGGCTTCGATCCGAACAAGGGCTCGAGCTCGAGCTCGAGCTCGAGCGACGGGTCGATCTCAGGTGGGTCTACAGGCTGAGCGAAGCGGATGGCGGGCGCACGGCAGGCGCACGGCACCCCGCGACGCCGGATACCTCGTCGGGCGCGGCCGCCGCGCGACATGGTCGCTCAGGCCCGCAGCCCACGATCATGACGCGAACTTGCCCTGCCGGATGCGTTCGGTCTGCATGAGCGCGAGCTCCTGCGCCGCCGACGCGACCACGTGCGGATCGGGCACGTGGTCGATCTCGAGGTTGCGCCCCTCGTAGTCGACCGAGTTGAGGATGACCTTCATGGCATTGAGCCGGGCGAGGTGCTTGTCCCCGGACCGGATGATGGTCCACGGCGCCTCGGTCGTGCTGGTCTTCTTCAGCATCTGGTACTTCATGTCGGTGAAGTCGTCCCAGTGCTCCTGGGCCTGCATGTCGATCTCGCTGAGCTTCCACTGCCTCAGCGCGTCGTCGCGCCGACGATCGAACCGCCGCTTCTGCTCGGCCTTGGTGACGCTGAAGTACAGCTTCACGACGATCGTGCCCGTGCGCACGAGATCCTTCTCGAAACCGACCACGCCACGCATGAACGTGCGGTACTCCTCGTCGGTGCAGAAGCCGAACACGGGCTCCACCATGGCGCGGTTGTACCAGGAGCGATCGAACAGGACCATCTCGCCGCCGGTCGGGAACTGCGCGACGTAACGCTGGTAGTACCACTGCGTCCGCTGCTCGGAGTTGGGCTTGCCGAGGGCGACCACCCGGTAGTGCTTCTCGTTCATGTAGCGCGTCACGCGCCGGATCGTGCCGCCCTTGCCCGCGGCATCGCGCCCCTCGAACAGGACGATCATCCGCCGCTCGTGGTCTTCGAGGTGACGTTGCAGCTTGAGCAGCTCCACCTGGAACGGCCGCAGCTGGGCCTCTTGGCGCTGACGGCGGACCGCCCCGCGCTCGGCCCGCTTGCGGGCCGCGAGCTCGGCGTTGGCTTCCTCGTACTTGCGGACCACGGTGGACGCCCGCAGCTTGCGGCGCCCGACGAGCACGATCGGATCGGGGTCCGCGCCCGGACCGGAGTCGGTCGCCGCCGGCTCGCGCTGGTGGTCCGGGTCTTCCAATGGGAGATCGGTCATCCATCCTCCGCGTCGATGCACCGCGCCCTCGTGGCGCACGGTGAATATACGGGACCGGCCCGCGTCCGGCCAGGGTCGGAAGCCCCGATCGGGACCAGCACGTCCACCGCGGCCACGAGTGGGCCGGAGCGGGATCGTGCGCGCCTGATCGGCACCGCCGGCCGGCGCGCCGCCGGATCCTCGACAGCACACGCGTGGCTCTGGCAGCCTGTTCGCCCATCTGGTCGACCGAGCCCACTTCACGATCTGAGGCTGAAGCCATGACGATCTCCCGCCGATGCCAGCTGGCCCTGGCCGCGATCGCCGTCGGGACCGCCCTCGCCACCGCGTGCTCCACCTCCTCCTCCGAGGGTCCTGCGATCGTGGCTTCGGCATCGAACACCGGGAGCACCGCCCGCCCCGCCACGTCCCGCTCGGGCCCCGGAGCGTCGACCACGGCCACGGTCGAACCGGATCTGACCGGCTCGACGGCGCGGAACCGCTCCACCGACCCGGGAGACGAGCCGGGAGACGAGCCGGACCCAACATCCACGGATGGGTCCACCGGTGGCGTCGCGCTGCCCGCGGCGTGCGAACTGATCACCGGCGACGATGCCGAGGACGCCCTCGGCGAACCCGTGCAGGCCGGTGAGCAACGGATGGACGAGTGCTGGTGGTCGTCGGCGAACGACCTCAAGACCGTGAACATCATCCGCCGCCGCGACGACGTTGAGACGTGGCGCCAGGGGTACCAGAACGACAAATGGGAGGCGGTCGACCTTGGCGACGAAGGGTACGCCGGCAAGGTGCTCGACTCGATCTCGTTCCGCCTCGGGACGACGACCTACGAGGTCAACGTCGTCTACAGCACCGAGGGCGACCCGCAGCGGGTCGTGAAGGACCTCACCACCCTGGTCGTTGCGCGCCTGTGACCACTGCGCGCTGACCCACCCGGCCCGCGAGCCAGAATCAGCTGATGCGCGTCTCAGGGACAGGCCCGCGCCTCAGACGGCGAGATCGCGACGCTCGAACGCGGGCACCGACACGGCCACAGCGCCGAGCCCGACCGCGACCATCGTCCAAGCGATCGGTGGCAGAGTCGGACCGAGGGGGCCCTCGGAGATGGCCTGGTAGAAGGGTGACAGGACCCGGAAGGGCCGGAGGCCGTCGACCAGTTGGCCGATCAGGTAGAGCAGGTAGGACGCGCCCGCCAGCCCGGCCGACAGGCCGGTGGCGAGGCCGCGTCGCCCCGTTCCCGCACTGAGCGCCAAGGCGACGAGCCCGAACTCGAGACCGATGAAGAACATGGCCAGCGCGCCATTGAGCACGTGGAGGACGGGCACATCCAGACCGAACACGAGCGCCGACACCCAGGTCGAGATGAACAGCACGACCGCGAGCACGCCGACGCCGACCGCGAGCGCGGCGCTCTTCTCGAACAGGATGCGCCGGCGCGCCACGGGCATCGTCGCGAGCATCTCGAGGGTCCCGTCCTCCTCCTCCCCGGCGACCAGACGCGCCCCGCGGGCCACGGCGAAGATGATGAAGATCGCCGGCAGCATGCGGCTGAACAGCTCGGCGTTGAGGTATCCCGCCCCGGTCGTCATCTCGCTGATGTTGAAGGCCTCCTTCATGGCCTCCGGGTACTGGGCCAGAAACGCCGTCAGGTCCATGCCGGAGAACGACGGCCAGATCGCCGCCATGATCACGACCGTGAGCGCGACGCCGATGCTCCAGCCGAGCAGGCTGCGGCGCTGATCCCGCAGCGTCTTGGTGAACACGTTCGCGAACATCGTCACCGATCCTCCCCCTCGTAGTACTGGAGGAAGACGTCCTCGAGGTCGACCTCGTTGCTGACCACCCGCTCGACACCGAACGGTGCAGCCACCCGCAGCAGCTCGGCCATCGAACCCTCCACCACAAGCTGCACGGTGCCGTCGACCACGTCGAGGTCGCGGACACTGGGAACGCGGGTGAGCTCCACGATCGGAAGCTCGACGCCGTCCACGAACGTCAGGTCGACCCGGCGACGGGCCCGGGACTTCACGTCGGCCACGTCAGCGGTCATCACGAGGTGGCCCCCACGGATGATGCCCACCAGGTCGGCGACCGCCTCCACCTCGGTGAGGACATGGGAAGACAGGAACACCGTGCGGCCCGCGTTGCGGAACTCGCGAACGAGGTCGAGGAACTCGTGCTGCATCAGGGGGTCGAGGCCTGAGGTTGGTTCGTCCAGGATCAGAACCTGCGGCCGGTGCATGCACGCTTGGATGATGCCGACCTTCTGGCGGTTGCCATGAGACAGGGTGCCGATGCGGCGACCGAGGTCGAGCTCGAACCGCTTGGCCAGCAGCGAAATCTCGGCCGGAGCGACATCGCCACGCAGGTTCGAGAGGTAGGTGAGGTACTGCTGACCCGTGAGGTCGCGGTAGGCGTTGAAGTCACCGGGCAAGTACCCCACCACCCGGTGGATCGCCTGTCGCTCGCGCACGATTTCGTAGCCGAGCACCGTCGCCGTGCCGGCCGTGGGCCGGATCAGTCCCATCAGCATCCGGATGGTGGTGCTCTTGCCGGCGCCGTTCGGCCCGAGGTACCCGAACACGGTGCCGGGCGGCACCTGCAGGTCCAACGCGTCGAGCGCCGTGGTTCGGGCGTAGCGCTTCGACAACCCTCGTGTCTCGATGACCGCGCCGTCCATGCCCCCACGGTGCGACCACCTGCCCGCACGGCGCCAGAGCCCAAGGTCACGAAGCGGGCCCGGCGGTGGCACGATGAGGACATGGACGCACGGCTCGAGGAGTGGGCGGCGAGCGGGGCGATGGCGCTCACGGGTCGAGCCGACCGTGCGCCGCTCGGGCCCCCGGCGCCGCTGGTGGGAATGCTGGTCGCCGCGGCCGGTGCGCTCGCCCGCCACAGCGCAGCGGGCGGCCGGCAGGTCCTGCTCGATCCGCTGGCGTTGCTCGGCGAACGGGCCGCGTTGGCCGGCCTCGGTCGACGGAGCCCCATCAGCTGTGGCGGCGGTACCCGGCTGCTCGCGGCCGCCGACGGGATGATCGCGGTCACGCTCGCCCGGCCCGACGACCTCACGCTGGTCCCCGCCTGGCTCGAACTGCCGGCCGACGGGCCGGCCCGGGGCGATGGCACCGACATCGAGGTCGTTGACGACGTCAGTCGGCCCGAAGGTCAGCCCGACGGTCGGCTCGAGGGCGCCTTCGCCTGGCATCGGAGCGAGGAGCTCTGGGCCTCAATCGCCCTCGCCGTGTCGACACGGCCGGTGGCATGGATCGAGGCACGGGCCGCGCTGGTGGGGCTGGCGGTCGCCGCCCGCTCGAGTGCCGAGCTGGTGGCACCGACGCCGATTCCGGCCGACCCCTCGCCCATCGCCCACCTCGTCGCGCCGCCTCACCGAGCGAGCCGACCGATCGATGTCGGCGTTGCCCTCGTCGTGGATCTCTCGGCGCTGTGGGCCGGGCCGCTCTGCGGCCAACTGCTGGGCGCCGCGGGGGCGAGAGTCGTCAAGGTCGAGTCGACGACGCGACCCGACGGAGCGCGCTGGGGACCAGCCGCGTTCTTCGACCTGCTCAACGGCACCAAGGAGAGCGTGGCGCTGGATCTTCGGGAGGCGTCAAGTCGAGCCGCCCTCGCCCGCCTGATCCGGGCGGCAGACGTGGTCATCGAGTCCTCTCGCCCCCGCGCCCTCGAGCAGCTCGGCATCCGCGCAGAGGAGCTCCTCGCCGACGAGGACGGGCCGACGGTGTGGGTGTCGATCACCGGCTACGGCCGGTCCGGCGCGGGCGCGGACCGAATCGCCTACGGCGACGTCGCGGCCGTGGCCGGTGGGCTGGTGGTCGATGACCAGAACGGCCCGTGCTTCTGCGCCGATGCCGTCGCGGATCCCTGCACGGGCCTGGTCGCAGCCGTCGCGGCGCTCGAGGCCCTCGCCGCCGGCACGCCGTGCCTGCTCGATGTCGCGCTGGTGGCGGTGGCCGCTCGCGGGGCCGGGCCGCAGCTCTCGGGCCCTGCCGGTGTCCCCCTGGCAGTGGCGCCCCCCCGGGCTCGCCCCTCGATCCAATCGGCACCGCCGCTCGGCGCCGACACCGAGCGGGTCTTGGACGGTCTCCCCCGCTGATGGCTGCACCACCGAGGGTCCCGGAGCCCCCTACGGGTCTGACCGCGAGCACCGGGGACGCGGCGCGATACGTGACCACGCTGCTGATCACCGACGCTGAGGTGCAGGGTGCGCGCGTCGATGTGCACATCAGGCAGGGCCACATCGACTGGATCAGCCCGACCCGCACGTCACCGGCACCGCGTGCCTCGCGGTGGCCACCACCCTCGGCGGAACGCACGATCGAGGCGCAGGGAGGCGCGCTGCTCCCCGGCCTGCACGACCACCACACCCACCTCCTGGCGATGGCGGCCGCCCAGTCCTCGCTCGATGTGCGTCACGGCAACCTCGACCAGGTCATCAGGCAGGCGCACGCGGTGCAGCCGGCGGGGGCATGGCTGCGTTTGATCGGGTACGACGAATCGGTCTCGGGGCCGCTCGATCGCGATCGGCTCGACGCGCTCGCACCCGCTCGGCCGGTGCGCGTCCAGCACCGGTCGGGCGCGATGTGGGTGCTGAGCTCGGCGGCGCTGCACCACGTGTTCGATGCCGGACTCGACGCCCGCGGCCGCGACGTCGAACCCGGCATCGAGCGCGATGCCACCCACCGGCCGACCGGTCGCCTCTTCCGCCTCGATGGCTGGCTCGGAGCACGCGTGCCCCGCACCGGCCCACCCGATCTCCGAACGGTCGGCGAACGTCTGGCCTCGAGAGGCATCACGGGCGTGACCGACGCGACGCCGACCAATGACCCGGCCGACTTCGCCCTGCTCGCACACGCGGTCGACGACGGTCGCCTCCCCCTCCGTGTCACCGTGATGGGCGGGTCGGAACTCGTGTCGCTCGAGCCGCCCCCGCCGCTGCACCGCGGGCCGGTGAAGGTCGTGATCACCGACCACGCGCTGCCGGACCTCGACATCATCAGCCGCTGGTTCCGCCAGGCGCACGACGCGGATCGATCAATTGCGGTCCACTGCGTGTCGGAGGTGGCCCTCGTGCTGGCCCTCGCCGCCTGGGATGACGTCGGCGTCCGCCCCGGTGACCGGGTGGAGCACGGGGCCGTCGTCACACCCGCGCACGCCGCCCGGCTCGCCGCCCGCGGTCTGACCGTCGTCACCCAACCGGCGTTCGTCTTCGCGTCGGGCGACCGCTACCTCACCGAGGTCGACCCCGCCGACCGGCCGCACCTGTATCCGTGCGGGTCGCTCAGGGGCTCCGGCGTCGCCGTTGGCGGGAGCACCGACGCCCCCTTCGGCCCGGACGACCCGTGGCAGGCCATCGCGACGGCCGTGGACCGTCGCACGGCCGCCGGTGTCGTGCTCGGAAACGACGAACGCCTGGATCCGAGCGGGGCGCTCGCGCTGTTCCTCACCGACCCCGCGTGGCCGGGTGGGCCCGTGCGTCAGGTAGACGTCGGGACGCCCGCCGATCTGTGCCTACTCGGCACCTCGTGGGCTGAGGCCGCGACCGACCCCGCGCATGCGGTGGTGGCGGCGACGTTCGTCGGGGGAACCATCACCTTCGCCGACGAACCCTCCACCTGACTCGGGGCGGCGTCAGGACCGGAGGGGCGGGGCCGCACAGCGTTGGAAGGTCGTCGAAGTCCCCCGCGGCCGACCTCAGGGATCCGACAGGATCTCGGTGCGCAGTGCGGCCCGGGCGCGGACCAGCCGGCTCTTCATGGCGGCGAGAGACAGGCCGAGGACGTCGGCAGTGGCCTGGCCGCTGAGCCCGTCGAGGTCGCGCAGCAGCAGGATCTCGCGATCGCGGGGACCGAGTTTGGCCAGTGCGTCGTGGACGGCGCCGACGAGCTCCGCCCGCACGGCGAGGTCCTCGGGACCCGGTGCCCCGGCGCGCACCAGATCGAGGGCGCTCGGGTCGACCTCGTCGCCCAGCACGCGCCGCCGCCGTGCCACTGGGCGCAACAGTTGGCGGCAGGCGTTGCGGACCGTCGTGTACAACCACGTGCCGAGGTTGGCGTCACCCCGGAACCGATGACGGGTCCGGTGGAACGCCACGAAGGCCTCTTGCACCGCGTCGTCGAGGTCCACATCACGGCAGACGGTGCGTCCGTAGCGGTAGACGCGGTCGTGGTACAGCGCGACCACCGCTGCGAGCGCAGCATCGTCCCCGGCGCACGCCCGGCGCACGAGATCGTCATGGTCGGTCGACGCTGCGGACATGGTCCTCACACGGTACCGGCGGAGCCGTCCGGCGACCGTGGCGACGTGTCGAGGCGACAGCCGCCGTCGGTGCACACGCGCCGGTATCGAGACCGAGAGATCGTCTGCACGAGCCCGATCGTCCAGCACGTCGGACACCCGCGCAGCGCCACCGCCCCGACGGCTGCGGGAGCGAGCGCGACCCATCCGACGCGCGGCCACAGGAACAGCGCGACCGTGAGGGCGGCGAAGCCGACGGCACCGCGTCGCAGGTGCACGCCGACCGTCGCACTCGCGAACGAGTGGTCCGCGCCGGACTGCGGGGCGGGTGGCCCCGCGCTCCGACCCGTCGCCTTCGGGGTCGTCGAGGGCGCGACGTGGAGGTCAGTGGGCGCCACGGTCGACCTCCTCCTCGATCGAGCGCCCGATCGCGGCGCACGCCGGGCACCACCCGACGAAGCCGGTCACCACCATGAACGCGCCGACGGCGACGAGGGCGACCTTCCCGACGACCGGCCCGACCGCCGCTGCGGCCAGCACCATGACCACGCCCGCCGCCACGCGGGTCCATTGCTCCCACTGCCGGATGTTCTTGCGATACAGCGCCTTCGACATCATCCGCTCCGATCCGGGCCCGGCACCGTCGGCCGTGCACGCCTGTTCGATGCACCAGACCCGAAAAGGATTCGCGAGCGCCATCTCGACGCCGTTTGGTCAGCCCAGGAGCGCGTTGGCCCAGGTCACGCCGGATCCGACGGTGACGATGCCGGCATGCGGGAACAGGAGCTTGAAGTCGAACCACTGCGACCGGTAGCGATGCGCCGGATCGACGAACTGGATGTAGTAGTCCCCCGCCGGCACGGCACCGAACCGGTAGTACCCGTCGGCGCCGGTGACGGTGCTCGCGTAGTACCCGCTCGATGCGGTGAACAGGTACACCTGGATGCCGGCGATGCCGGCTCGCGCGCCGGTCTGCGCCCGCCCGCTGATCGAGCCGGTGGACGCCGCCGACAACCCCTGGTTCGCGGTGATCACGTCGCTGGGTGACGCGACCGTGAGCACATCGGCCGTCCGGTAGGTCCGCTTCGCGTTGTACCAGATCCGTTCGTGCCCACCGGTTCCGTCGAAGAACCGCACGCCGTACCCGCCGTTGGGGAGCCCGGTGAACGAGTAGTGACCGTCCGCGTCGGTGGTCGTCGTCGCTTGGATGACCCACGAGGGCTGCGCCCTCATCAAGGTCACGACGATGCCGCCGAGCGGCGCGGAGGTCGACTGGTCGGTCACCACCCCGCTGATGCCGGTCACCGGTGCGGCGGTGACGGTCAGATCGCCGCTCGGCCCACATGCCTCATCGGCGGAGTTCACGAGGGTGTTGTCTGCCGTGTAGTGGACCCGCCAGCGATAGATGCCCGGAGCCGACGGCGTGAAGTCCCCGGAGGTGTAGGTGCCGTCGCCGTCGACGCCGCCTCCCGATTCTCCGTTGCCGTCGATGGCCGGCGAGAACAGGACGATGTTGCCGCTGTTCGGGTTGCAGGCCGAACCGGGCGCGTCTGGCCCGTAGGCCGTGAAGGACACCCGGCCGGACAGGGCCCCGCCGCCCAGCACCGCAGTGGCATGCACGGTCTCCCCGACGTGGACCGCCGTCGGGATGACGTTGGTGATCGTCAAGG
Source organism: Acidimicrobiales bacterium (assembly GCA_038324235.1). GTDB lineage: Bacteria > Actinomycetota > Acidimicrobiia > Acidimicrobiales > Acidimicrobilacustridaceae > JBBQHT01. The sequence goes on along the minus strand of JBBQHT010000002.1, from coordinate 5,791 downwards.
AGGGCGTGAGCTTGCCCAGCGTCACGGTCTGGTGGGCCGCTCCGCACGGGGTGCTGACCGCGTTGTTGTCGCCATCGCCGTCGTAGATGACCCGCCAGTAGTAGGTGCCTTCGCCCGGTCCCATGGAACCCGAGGTCACCACCCACGCTCCCGCGACGTTCTGCTCCACGGTGTTGATGTTGATGTTCGAGGCGCCCACCCGGTTGGCGATCGCGCAGGCGGGGTCGTTGTAGAGCTCGAAGGCGACGTTCCCGCTCGGGCTGACCAGGTTGGTGAAGGTCGCGACATCTCGCACGCCGGTGCCCACCGCCGCGAGGCTTGGCGTGGCCGCGCCGGTCACCATCGGAGTGGCTTTGCCGACCTCGACCGTCTGGTTGAGGGCCCCACAGGTCTGGGCGATGGAGGCCGGGTTGTTCGCGTCACCGCTATAGGACGCGAGCCACCGGTAGGTGCCCTTGTTCTCGAAGAGCCCGCTCGCGGCGGCGAGGGTGTACGGGTCCGATGTGGCCGTCCCCGCCGGCGAGATGGCCACCGTCGAGGTGAACCGCGACGTGTAGCAGCGGTCGTCGGTGGGGGCGTACAGGTTGAACGTGACCGTACCGGTCGGGTTGACACCGCCGACCAGCGTCGCGTCGGCATGGATGACGTCGCCGACGGCGGCCACGGTCGGCACGGCCTGGGTGACCAACGTCGGCTTGAACGCCACCGCCACGGCCTGGCGTGGATCGGCACAGGGCCCGGCGACCGCGTTGTTGTCGGCGTCGCCGTGGTAGGTGGCGATCCAGCGGTGCAGGCCTGCCACCGTGGGGGTGTAGGTGTCGGACAAGGTGCTCGACGGGCCGATCGTCTTGGTCGAGGTGAAGACCGGCGCGCTCGTGCACGTGGGGTCGGCCGGGCCGTAGAGATCGAAGGTCACCGCGCCGGTCGCGTTGTAGCCGTCGACGATCGCCGCGTCCTGGATGGGGTCCCCCAGCGCGGCCACCGTCGGGAGGGCATCGGCGAACAGGTTCGGCGTTGCCTTGCCCACCACGACCGTCGCGGCACCGCACGGGCTGAGCACCGGGTAGTTGGCGGAGTCGCCGGTGTAGGAGGCCCGCCAGCGGTGCGTGCCGAAGGCCGTCAACGCCGGCGAATCACCGAACGCTGTCCCGCCCGCCAGGCGCATGGTCGAGGTGGAGAGCGGCGGGCCTGTGCAGTCAGCGTCGGCCGGGTCGAACAGCGTGAACGTCACGTTGCCCGATGTCTGCGATCCACCGCTCATGGTGACCACCGCCCGAGCGGTGTCGCCCAACCCGGCCGACGTCGGCACGGAGGCAAGGGTCAATGTCGGTGTGATCAGGGTGAACTCGAAGGCGCCGATGTCGTCCTGGCCCAGTGCCGGACGAGGGACCCCGCGCTCGTCGGTGCCCACGCTGGTCGCCCCGGCGTTGTACGCCGGGCTCGACGCGTCGATGGCATGGGTCGCGGGAGGGGTGAACGCCGGGCTGGGCGAGCTGGGGGTGTTGCCCGCCAGGGTCGGGTTCAGCTGCGGGTCGACGGTGAGCGGCGTCCCCGAGATCGTGCCGGCGCCGAGCGCCGTCGCGACCATCACGATGTTGTGGTCGGTGACATCCACCGTGGCGGGCACGACGTTCGCGGCGCCGGTGGACACGGTGGTGGGCTTGTCGGACATCACGTCGGCGACGGTGTTGCCGAACCGGGTGGTAGGTGTGTTCGACAGGATCGAGTTGACCATCGTGACCGTCGCGGCGTACGTGTTCGCGCCGTCCGCGCCGAGGTAGCCGAGGTTGTAGATGCCGCCGCCGCCCTCTGCCGCGGTGTTGAAGGCGATGGTGGACGAGTCGATCGCCACCGTGCCGTTGAGGTTGAAGATCGCGCCGCCGAGGCCCTGGCCCGCCCCGCCCGCGCCGGCGATGAGCAGCGTGCTCCCGCCACCCGCGCCGCCCTCGGCGGTGTTGCCCGAGAAGGTCGTGTTGTGCAGCGTCAGCTGCCCGTGCTGGTTGAAGATCGCGCCGCCCATCCCCGCACCGCCGCCGCCGGCACCCGTCCAGTTCTGGAAGCCCGGGCTGCCGGCGCCGCCACCGAAGCCGCTGCCGCCGCCGGTGCCGCCGACGCCGTACGCACCGCCGGCGCCGCCGTGTCCTGGGTCCCCACCATTGGCCCCGCCACCGCCACCACCACCGAAGCCGCCGCCACCACCTTGGCCGCCGCGGCCCCCGTCGCCGTCGTTGCCGAACGCGCCCATGTCGCTCCCGTTGCCCCCGACGCCGCCCGGTCCGCCGCCACCACCGAAGCCGCCGCCGCCGCCCGCGCCGCCGGCGCCGCCCGTATCGCCCGAGCCACCGATCGGCGTCGCGCCGTTGCCGCCACCGCCGCCGCCACCGCCGACGCCACCACCACCGCCACCACCGGCGGGGCTCGCCGGGTTGATGCCGCCGGTCCCGTTGCCGCCGAGGCCGCCACCGAAGCCGAAGCCGCCACCCGAACCGCCGGCGCCACCCGCGATGAAGGGAGGATTGCCGCTCGCGGCTGCGCCGCCGCCGCCGCTACCGTCGCCGCTGGTACCCCCGTTGAACTGTCCGGGGATCGCGCCGCCGACGCCTCCCGTACCGGTCTGGGCCCCGCTCGGACCGCCGGCACCGCCGGCACCGGGACTGCTGCCTCCGCCGCCGTTCTCGGTCGGGCGGAAGCCACCGCCGCCACCACCGGAACCGGCGTTGTCGCCCAAGCCCCCACCGGAGGCGCCACCTGCGCCGCCCGAGGAGCCACTGACCGGGAGCGTGAAGCCCGAGCCGAAGCCACCGCTACGGTTACCGGAGGCGGACGACTGGCCGATCCCGCCACCGTGGCCGCCGCCCGTCGAGCCCTGGAAGAGGCCTTGGCCGTCGCCACCCTTGGCGAGGCTGCCGTCGATCGTCACGCGGTCGAGGGTGACCTGTCCCTGGTTGAAGATCGAGCCACCCATGCCGGCGCCGCCACCGCCGGCGGTACCTCCATTGCCACCATGCACACCACCGTCTTTGAGGGTGAGGTCCTGCAGGGTCAGCGTGCCCGCCCCGGGCGTGGCGTAGTTGGGGGTGTGGCTGTTCGCCGGATCGGCTCCGACGAAGAAGAAGCGGAACAACTGCGCGGTCGCAGGGTCGCGCTGGATCGTCGCGCCGTCGCCCTTGATGGTGACGTCCGAGGAGATCGCCGGCAAGGCCGCCGGTCCGTACCACGAGGTCTGCGATCCCCCGGTGGTGTAGGCGTCGGTGAAGCTGTAGGTGCAGGCGGTCCCGAGCCGGATGGTGTCAGGCCCGGCGGTCGCGTTCGCATCGATGATCGCCTGCCGGAACGCGGCGAGGTCGGTGGCGGTCGCCGTGAGGCCCACGCCGCTGCACCCGATGAGCACCTCGCCCAGCGGACCGGCGGATGCCGGCGGTGCCATGGCCTCTGCGACCAGCAGTGTCGGCACGAGCGCAACGACGGCCAACAGCGACACCTGCGTCGAACGCCGGCCATCGGCGCGCCGCACCCGTCGAGCGTTCGGAGCCCGACGGCCGCGCGGCATCGACCTGAGGAACGCGGACCTGGGGGTATGACCTCGCATGACACGTCCGATCAGAGAGCGAAGGGATCAGCAACCGGGTCGGCCGCGTTCCCAATTGGTGATCAGCGGTCACGCGCGAATCGCCTCGATCGGCGCTGACGACGCTCCCGCCCCTGGGGTCTCGCAGCACTGTAGGCCTTTCGCGCCCTACGTGATCAAGCAACGTGCCTTCGCGGTCATTGGTACCAGCCGATCCACAACCTGGCCGCCGCGGGCGGGCCAGCCCAGGTGACTCTGCATCGTCACGCCCTACCGCTGGATGTGGGAGTCACACCTCGACCGCCTCGGCGCTCTCCTCGACGACATGGCCGCCCGAGACATGGCCGACCATGAGACGGCTACCCACGACACGGACGCCGAAGGAGACCACGATGTCCGCTGACCGATTCCTCACCCTCGACGGGCGACCCGCCGTCCGCGTCGAGCGCGAGCGCCAAGCGGAGCCTCGAGTCGCGGGCACGCCTCGAGGCCTCAGCAGTCGACTACTTCTCCGGCGTCTCGGACGTGTTCTTGGATCCGTCGGGATGCACGATCCACCAGCCGTCGCCGCCCTGGCAGTTCGCTTCACCGGGCGCGTCGGCCATCATGTTGTAAAGCGGCTTGCCGTGTAATGCCGCCTGCGTGGTGCCGTCGGGCCGCACGATCACCGAGAACTGGGCCGAATCGACGCCGCTGACTGCGGTCACCGTCGAGGCGAGCAGCGGTGGCCACTTCTCGACACAGGCAGCGTCGACGCAGACCACGGAGCCATCGGCCTCCTTGTCCCAGGCGTAGAGCACCCGCCCGTCCGGGCCTCCGAGCGCCATGCCGTAGGGCGTCGACACGATCTTGATCTCGACCGCGCTGCCGGTCGCCGGCACGGCGCTCGTCGATGACGTCGACTCCGTTGTGGTCGGCGCGCTCGTCGCGGAGGCCTGGCTCGTCGGGCTGGCCGTCGTGGACGCACTGGTCCCCGCGGTCGAGCTCGCCCCGGTGGACGCGTTCGCGCCACACCCGGCGAGGGCCACGCTCCCGACAGCAACGACGGCACCCACGAACGCGACAAAACCATGACGACGAACCATTGGGTCTCCTCCCTCGGACAACACCGACTCAACGACACCATGAACGAGATCGTTCCCGAGCGGCGCCATTGCGCACCTGTGGGCTGCAACTGGCCCATAGACGTCCGAGGTCAATCTCGCCTCCGGGATCCTGGGTCACCCCTCGACCGATAGCCGCTTGTCGACAGCCTCGCCGATGAAGCGGATGAGAACGACGGCTGCCGCCTCAGCCGCGGCAGGTCGGAGGACTTCGACGGCTCGGTCGATCTCCGCGGGCGTGCCGTGCGCAGTGAATCCGTGGCCGACGCGGCCCAGGAACGCGGCGACGAGATCGTCGGCGAGATCGGCGAGTGCCGGTTGCATGAGCGCACCGGCGATCGCCGCGGTCTCGACGTCGATGTCGATGTCGACTTCGAGGAGGCGGATGGTGACTTCGAGGATCGCCGGCTGTTCGACCCAAGCAGACCCATCGGGTTGCCGCTTGGGGAAGTCGTGGCTGTAGAGGTCGCGTTGGTGCGCAGCAGGTCCCGCACGTCGGCGTCGATGGTTTGGCGGTCTCGCTGGACGATGTCGCTCATGTGACGTCGCCGCAGACGATCACCGCCGGCACCAATCCTGCGCAGCTCGGCGCGGTCGACTCGTCCACCACCACCGTGACGATGGGCTTCGATGGCAACGACATCAGCTTCGTCAGCATCATCACCGGCTGCATCGCGATCTTGCCGTTCGGCGCGCCGTGCAAGAACAAGAACGCCCCGCCGGGAAGCCCGACGCGCTCGCCGCCCGCATCGACGCCGCTGGACCAGGGATCGGCGGAGCTATCGCCGCGGTTCGCGCGAAAGCACCGCACGCGAACGTGTACGTGGTCGGCTGATATGACGCGTGCAAGGCAAAGGCCACCCGCTGGGTCGAACCGATCGTGCCTTCCAACCCGGCCGCCCCGGGTACATCCCAACGCCCTCGGCGCCCAAGGTCAGGCGGCCGCGTTCGCCACCATGGTCCGGGCCACCTCGTAGGTGGAGCCTTCGAACATCTCGGCTTCTCCCCGCGATGGCCCGACCTCGGTCAGGTCGGGATCCACCACCCGTGGAAGCCATACGGAACACGGCGCGGGAGCCGCACTCGGGCGATCGGGCCCCGGGCGAGGTCCATCGCGTCG
>JBBQHT010000001.1:0-54009 GCA_038324235.1 Acidimicrobiales bacterium | reverse complement strand
CGAGGGCATCGCGGACCTCAACGACGAGTCCTCCGGCCGGGGCGGCATGCGGATCGTCGTGAAGCTCAAGAAGGACGCGCCCGGCCTCGTCATCTTGAACAACCTCTACAAGCGCACGCCGTTGCAGACCAACTTCGCCGTCAACACGGTCGCGCTCGTAGACGGTGTGCCGCGCCTGTTGAACCTCACGCAGGCGCTCGAGGCCTACATCGGCCACCAGGTCGATGTCATCCGCCGCCGGTCCGAGTTCCGGCTCGACAAGGCCCGCAAGCGCGCCCACATCGTCGAAGGCCTGTTGAAGGCCCTCGACATGATCGACGCGATCATCGCCGCCATCCGGGCCTCGGCCGACAAGCCCGAGGCGCGCGACGCGCTGATGGCGACGCCGTTCGAGTTCAGCGAGATCCAGGCCGAGTACATCCTCGACATGCAGCTCTCGCGCCTCACACGGCTCGGCCGGGCCAACCTCGAAGAGGAGATGGCCGAACTGCGCCAGACCATGGCGGACCTCGAGCTCATCCTCGCGGACGAGGGCAAGCTGCGCGAGGTCATCAAGACCGAGCTCGGCGAGATCCGCGAGCGGTTCGGCGAGGGGCGGCGGAGCAAGATCGGCTACGACGTCGGCGACATGAACATCGAGGACCTCATCGACGACGAGGACCTCATCGTCACGATGTCGGCCAAGGGCTACATCAAGACGGTCGCGGCGGACGCGTTCAAGAGCCAGGGTCGCGGTGGACGCGGCGTGGCCGGGGCCAAGATCAAGGACGAGGACTGGGTGAACCACATCATCCACACCTCGGCCCACGCCTACCTGCTGTTCTTCTCCAGCCGAGGCCGGGTGTACCGGCTCAAGGCACACGAGATCCCGATGAAGGATCGCACCGCCCGCGGCACGGCCATCATCAACCTGCTCCCGTTGCAGCCCGGCGAGACGATCCAGTCGATCATCGACACGCGCGACTACGAGAGCTACCAGTTCCTCTTCTTCTGCACGAAGAAGGGCCAGGTGAAGAAGACCAAGTTCACCGAGTACGACTCGTCGCTGCGGGCCGGGCTGATCGCCGTCAACCTGCGTGACGACGACGAACTGGTCAGGGTCATCCCGACCAACGGGTCCGACGACATCTTCATGGTGAGCAAGGGTGGCATGACCATCCGCTTCAACGAAGAAGAGGTGCGCGCGATGGGCCGGGCGGCGGCCGGGGTGCGTGGCATGAAGATGAAGGCCGACGACGAGGTCGTGTCCTGCGACGTCGCCCGCGACGAGGTGGCGATCCTGCTCGTGACCGATGGCGGTTACGGCAAGCGCACGCAGCTCGACAAGTTCAACCGCCAGGGTCGCGGCGGTCAGGGTGTGCGCGGCCTCAAGATCACCGCGAGGAAGGGCTTCGTGGTCGCGGCCTTCATGGTCGGGCTCGACGACGAGATCTTCGTCATCGCGTCCGGTGGTGTCGTGATCCGCATGCCCGTGCGCGAGATCTCGTCGCAGGGCCGTGACGCCACTGGTGTGCGGGTCATGAACCTCGACGGTGAACAGACCGTGGCGGCTGTCGCCCCGGTCCTCGGTGTCGACGAAGACTGACACGCTTTCCCCGGGTCCTCCCCGGTCTTCCCTGTCCTTCACCTTCCCCCGCAAGCACCCGCCACGACGGTGGGTTCGACGACGCGAACGAGGTGGAGCAATGGAGCATGATCCCCACGCCCAGGACAACAGGCGCGTGCGCCGACATCGCGGCCGCGGTGATCTCGGCCAGGCCGCCCTGCTGACGGTCGTGGCGGTCGCCGTGGTCGCCGGCGTCATCGTCGCCCTCCTCGCGGGGCTGGGGGCGGTGGCCCGCGATCGGGCGAGAGCCCGAACTGCCGCAGACGCCGCCGCGTTGGCGGGCGCGGGCGCGGGACCAGGATCCGGTCCGGCTGCCGCGATGACCGTGGCCGCCGCCAACGGTGGGGAGCTCGAGCACCAGGAGACGATCGGGGAGCAGGTCGAGGTCACGGTGCGTGTCGGTGCGGCTCGCGCCACCGCACGAGCGGTCCGAGGCCGCGCGCCCTGAAGCCGACGGGGTTCCGCGTTGGAACCAGTCATCCCGTACACTCGCGCCCAATGTCTTCGACCGAGCCGCGGGTCACGTCATCCGCCGATGCTGGCGACCGCCCAGCCACCGGGTCCGGCAACGGCACCAACGGCACCAACGGTGCCGCCACCGTGACGGTCGCCGCCGGGGTCGAGAACGCCTTGGCGGCGGTGCAGCAACGTCTCGCCCGCGAGGCAGCTGAGGTCCAGTTGCTCCCGCCGCCCGCGGCCGTCGCCGTGGCGCCGGCCCGGCCCGCCGAGCCGGTCCCGGTCCGTGAGGTCGCGCCCGTCCGGCCGAGCCCGGTCCCGGCGGCGCCCGCGCCGCCTGACACCGATCACGTGGCCGCGGTCGTGGTGGCCTCGTCCGCCCGCCTGGCCGAGCCCGACACCGACGACAGGTACGATGACGACGCCGCCTTCTGGGGCGAAACCCGGCGCACGCCCACCGAGCGGCGCATTGACCCCGAGACGTTGACCCGGGACGAGCGCAAGGCCCTTGGTCGCCTGCGGGCCCGCAAGGTGCGCCGGATCGTGCGCCACGTCTCGCCGTGGTCCGTGTTCAAGTTCTCGATCTTCTTCTACCTCTGCCTCTGGCTGATCCTGCTGGTCGCGGGCGTGATCCTGTGGAAGGTCGGCCAGACCGCCGGGGTGATCACGAACTTCGAGAAGTTCTACGCCAAGGCGAGCGGCGAGAAGGTCTTCGAGATCGACGGCCGACGCGTCTTCACCGCATCGGCCGAAGCCGGGGCCATCCTCGTGCTGGCGGCCACGGGCTTCACCGTGATGTTGTGCGTGTTGTTCAACGTCATCACCGATCTCACAGGTGGCATCCGCCTCTCGGTCATCGAGCTCGAATCGGCCCGGCGCGATCTGCGCCGCCGCCCGGCGGCCGACGACGTGCTGGCGATGGCCCAGTTGGACCTCACCGACGGCGACGCGGATCCCGCGACGGTGCCGGCCGATCTGGACATCGACCGGGCGACCACGACCGATCGCGACGTCGTGCGCCTCGGTACCGGGTCCTCGCCGGCGGTGGCCGAGCGAACGGGCTGATCGCTCCCAACGCGCTTTGGCAAAGTGCCGACGTTTCTGTAGGGTTCCCGTTCCGGTACGGGGCTATAGCTCAGTCGGTTAGAGCGCACCCCTGATAAGGGTGAGGTCGTTGGTTCGATTCCAACTAGCCCCACGAGCGGCCATCGTGTCGCACTTCGCCCGTACCGCCTGCGGCGGGTCGAGCTCCAGTCGGGTCGAGCGCCGGATGACGAGAGGGACGCCATGAAGATGTTTCGTCGGGCCCTGGTGGCCCTCGGCCTGGCGGGACTGATCGCGGCGGTGCTCCGAGCGCGAGGTTCGGGTGGGGTGCCCCCGCAGGACGGTGGCTGGCGCGAGCTGTCCGGACCGGAGTTCGAATGATCACCACCCCCGGTTCTCGGGTCGGCGGTCCGCGCTGATGCGCTTCGCCGTGATCGGCGTCGGTGCGGTCGGCACGCGGCTGGCGCGCCAACTCGTGTCCACACCGGGGGTCGAGCGGGTTGTGCTGCGCGACGAGCGCGAGGCGCGCGTCGAGGCGGTGGTCGCCTCACTGGGCGAGCGGGCGACGATCGACCGTCGGGGCTACGACGACCCCGTCGATGTGGACGTCGCGGTGCTGGCCGGACCTGCCGGCACCCATGTCCAGTCGGCCCGCTCGTTCCTCAGCCGGGGGATCGCGGTCGTGTCGGTGACCGACGCGGTCGGCGATGTCCGCGGCCTGCTCGCCCTCGACGCCGAGGCCCGCGAGCGCGGGGTGCCGGTCGTCGTTGGCGCCGGGTTCGCGCCCGGGCTCACCTGCGTGCTCGCGAGGCACGCCGCCGCCCAGTTCGATCAGGTGGACGAGATCCACGTGGCCAAGGCCGGCACGGGTGGCCCGGCCTGCGCCCGCCAGCACCACGCGGCCCTCGGCGGTCAGGCGGTGGACTGGCGCGACGGGGCGTGGGTCAACCGAGCGGGGGGCTCCGGCCGGGAGCTGTGCTGGTTCCCGGACCCGATCGGCGGCCAGGACTGCTATCGCGCCGCGCTTCCTGACTCGCTGCTGCTCGCCCCCGCCTTCACCGGTGTGCAGCGCGTGACCGCGCGGGTCGCCGCGAGCCGGCGGGATCGCCTGACCGGACGGTTGCCGATGTTGTGGCCCACCCATCCCGAGGGCGGGCCGGGCGCCATCCGCGTCGAGGTGCGAGGGCGCCGAGGTCAGGCCAAGGCCATCGTCGTGTTCGGCGCGATGGACCGCCCGGCGGTCGCGGCCGGCGCCGTGGGCGCCGTCGCCGCGATCGAGGCCGCGTCCGGACACCTCGTCGCGGACGGGGCCGCCGGGTTGGCGTCGATGGTCGAGCCGGTGCGGTTTCTCGCCGCGCTCCGTGACCGGGGCGTGCGGGGTGCGGCGTTCGCCGGGTGACGCCAGACACCCGGTTCCTGACGGCATCGTGAATTACATGCGTGAAATTCACGAAGAAAGGTCGACGTTCCCCTAAAGTTCCGCCGGCCCACGGACGATGTTGGGTCGCTGGTCACGAGGGGAGGGGCTTGGCTTGAAGAGGACCCAGGGCGAAACGCAGGAGCTGTCTCGGCTCATCGAACAGAACCTGCCACTGGTGAAGCACATCGTTTTCCAGGTCGCGGTGCATTTTCCGCGCCATGTGGATCGGGACGACCTGGCTCGGGCCGGGGCGCTCGGTCTGGTCGAGGCGGCCCGCCGCTACGACGAGTCCCGCGGCGTGCCGTTCGATCGATTCGCGGCGCAGCGCATCCGCGGGGCGATCCTCGACGCGGTGCGGGCGGCCGACTGGGCACCACGCTCCGTGCGCACGCTCGCCCGGAAACTCGAGATGGTCGAGCAGCGCCTGGCCACCGAGCTGGGGCGCGTCCCCAACCCGGCCGAGATGGCGCAGGCGTTGGGGATGACCCGCGCCGAGCTCAGCCGCCTGCAGGACCGCATGTTCCGTTCGGTCGTGCTGGCCCTCGAGCACGAGGTCAACGAGGACAGCGACGAGGACCTCACGCTCGTCGACGTGCTGTGCGATCGCAGCTCGGTCGAGCCGCTCGAGGAGCTCGAGACCCGCGAACTGCACGCGTACCTGCGCGACGCCGTCAACCTGCTGCCCGAACGGCAGCGGCTGGTCATCGTGGGCTACTTCCTCGAGGGGCGCACATCCCAGGATCTCGCCCGGTTCCTCGGCGTCACCGAATCACGGGTGTCCCAACTGCGCTCCGAAGCCCTCCAGATGCTCAAGGAAGGCATCGAGGCGCAATACACGGGCCAGGCCACCGCGGATCCCGAGCAGAGCGTGGGGCGCGTGGCCCGGCGCAAGGCTTCGTACGCCTCGGCGATCTCCGAGGCCAGCGAGTGGCAGAACCGCCTAGGCAAGGTCGAGGTCGAGCACCTGCCCGTCGGCCTCACCCGCTGAGCCGTTCGCCAGCCCATCGTCAGCGCACGTCGCCGGCCACCACGGTGGCCGGCGACTGCCGTTTTGGGCTCCGTGAAGAAAAGCGAGGCCGGGGGTTGGCAGGTGGTCGTAATCACGTAATCATGTAACACATGGAAACCAAGACGATGTGGACGTTGGATGAGGTGCAGGCCTGGTTCACCGGGAGGACGCCGGACGCGTGGTTCACGGGCGACCTCGAGGTGCGCGTCGATCGCGAAGAGGTGCTGGTGATCGGCCCCCTCGCGGCGCCGGACCTGGGTGACGATGCCCGGGCCGAGGCGCGAGAGGTCGCCTTCCGGGCGCGGATCAAGGGCTTCCGGGAGGAGACCCGTGCGGCCCGCATGCGGATCGCCGACGAGGCCGAGGTCCTGTGGGGGCGCAAGGTCTCGTGGGGTGCGCGTTGCGACGACGTGGAGCAGGTGTTCACGACTCAGAGCGTTCCGGTGATGAGTCGGCTCCGCATGTCCGAGCGAGCGGTGCTCGACACGCTGATCGACGCCGGCGTCGCCCGGAGCCGCAGCGAGGCGCTGGCGTGGTGCGTGCGCCTGGTCGGCCAACACCAGGCCGAGTGGATCGGCCAGCTTCGCGACGCGGTGGCCCAGGTGGAGCGCGTGCGCGCCGACGGCCCCGATGTCGAGGCGCCGGACACAGGTGGCGAGCCCGACGAGGCTGCGCCGATCCCGCCGGCCAAGGCGTCGAAGGCCGCGAAGACCGCGAAGGCCGCGAAGACCCCGAAGGCCAAGACCGCCGACTGATCCCTGCTCAGGGACGCTGGCGGTTGCGCAGGTAGAGCACGACCGCGCCGATCATCACGACCGCGGTCACGAAGAAGAACATCAACCCACCCACGCTGAACGGTGACGGGTCGCTCTGCACGAGCGTCGGGAGCGACGTGCCCGGCTGGCCGCCCACGGTCTGGGCGGACGCGTTGCCCGTCGCCAGCGACAGGACCGCGACGATGATCGAAATGGGGACCGCGTTGATGAGGAGCTCGCGGTGACGGGTGGGCCGGAAGGTCATGTGACGGTGTCCTTGAAGGTGACGCGCTGTTGGTCGAAGTCGGACACGCGGGCGACAAGGGTGACGTCCCAGGTGCCCGCGATCGACAGATCGGTGATGTTCTCGAGCAGGAAGTGACCGGTGCCGGCCTTGACCATGTCTCGCGTGATCGGGCCCACGTCCTTGGCGGGCAGCGTGAGCTCGAGGGTGAGCTTCTGGGCCAGGTCGGCCGGCCGGCCGTCGGGTCCCAGCAGGTCGACGTGGAAGCTGTTGGTGCCGGGGCGGTTGGGGGTGATCGTCAGCGCGACCTTGCCGTCGCGGAAGGGCTGGGTCTCCTGGAAGGGCCCGGTCACGGGCGCCACGGTGTTGGCGGGCGTGGTGTTGACGAGCACCGCCGTGAGGCCGAGCACCACCACGATGGCCAGCGCCTCGATGCGCACCGTGCTCAGCAGCGAACGCCAGCCGGCGCGTTCGCCGTCGGGGTCGTCGACGGCGAGGTCCGCCCCGGTGGCACTGGTCGCGGCCTCGGTCGGGCTGTCGGGTGTGTCCTCGGCGGTGGGGTCGTCATCGTCGGCGGCGCGGGAGTCGGCGGGGGAGTCCTCCGCGCCGAGGAGCCACGGCAGCAGGAAGTAGCGGTTGTAGCCGGCGATGAACAGGATCACCGCGACGACGGCGACCTTGGCGAGCAGGAGCAGCCCGTAGGTCGTGGTGGTCAGCGCGCCGAGCGAGCCCACCTCGGTGTACCCGAGCGCGCTGCCGGCGATGGTCAGCGCGATGACCGAGATCGCGGCCAGGGTGGAGAAGCGCGACACGATGCGCACGGTCGAGGCGAACGAGCCGGGCACCTCCCCCTCGGCGGTGAGCGTGATCGCTCGGGGCCCATCGGGGTCGCGATGGTCGCCGGCGTCCTCGTGATCACCGTCGATGGCGGCGTCGCCGGGACGGGGGCCGGCGCCGCCGCCGACCGTGACGGCGACGCGCGTGACGCGGGCCGGTTCGAGCGCCGGCCGCGCCTCGCCCCGGGCGGTGGCGGCACGCTGGCGCGAGCCCAATGTCCACGCCAGGCCGACCAACCCGCCGTACCAGCACGCGGCCGCGGTCACGTGCACGATGTCCGCGGGGATCGACACCCACGGGTGGCTCGACTCGGTCGCGTGGCCCCACCACACGAAGGACGAGGTGACGATCAGGGCGCCGTAGAACGCCAGGCTCTGGCCCAGCGCGCGGCTGCGGATGTCGACGGCGACGTGACACAGGGCGAGGCCGAGCAGGAGCAGCGCGCTCTGCCACCCGAGGCCCTGGCGCAACACCGGACCCAGCGTCGCCGTATCGAACACGGCCGCGAGGTTCGAGCCCGTCGCCTGGGCCGCCTGCACCGCGATCGTGCCCAGCACCCCCACCGCGCCCACGACGGTGGCGGCCCGCACGACCCGGGCCTGTCCCCGCCCGTCGGGCGCCCGGTCGTGCACGAACGCCAGGAAGGCCACGAGACCGGCGGCGAGCAGCGCGCCGAGGTAGGTGACGAACTGGGTGAGCTTGGACGCCGCATCCAACGCCGGGTTGTTGGCTTCCTTGATCCCGCTCACGTCGCCGATGGCGCCGTTGCCGACCCCGAACACCACGGCGCCGCTGACGGGATGGCCATCCGCGGAGATCACCTTGTAGTTGGCGACGTAGGTGCCCGCGGGGAGGTCGGGGCGCAGGCCGACCTGCAGGCGGGTCGGCTCGGGCTGCGAGGAGTTGTTGTCATCGACCCGTTCGCCCTTGGCGTCGAGGACCTTCAGCCCGCCGAGATCTGCAGAGACGGCCTCGCTGAAGAGGATGGACACCTGAGCCGGCGCGGTCGGGACGCGGTCACCGTCGGCCGGCGTCGACGAGAGGACGACGGCATGCGCCGACGCGCCCGGCATCGCGAGGCCGAAGACCGCCACCATCGCGATCAGTGCCGCGACCAGGCGCACAGCGCGGGGAACTGCTCGGCGGGACACGATCACGGTGGCGACGCTACCGGTTGGGACCCGGCCGCAGGTAGCGCGGATCAGGGAACGAGGATCCCGAGCAGCTCGTCGTGCAGCAGGCCGTTGGTGGCGATGCCGGTGCCTTTCGCAGGGTCGGTGGCGCCGGACCAGTCAGTGAAGCGACCGCCGGCCTCGGCGAGGATCACGGGCATCGGCGCCACATCCCACAGCGCGACCTCGGGGTCGACCATCGCCTCAACCCGACCGGTCGCGACCAAGGCGTAGCCGTACCCGTCGCCCCACGTGCGCAGCGCGGGGCCGGCCTGCTTGACCCGGAGCAGGAGCTCGTCCTCCCAGTAGTCGAAGCCGCACGAAGACAGGTAGGCGCCGGCGAGGCGGTCGCGCCGGCTGACGTGGGCGGGTGTCCCGTTGTCGAAGCAACCGAGGCCACGACCCGCGTAGACCGTGTGGCCGAGCGCCGGCAGGTTGATGACGCCGATGAGCGGGCCCTCGGCGTCGTTGACGGCCAAGAGGTTGGAGTACAGCGGCACGCCGTGGGTGTACGCCTTGGTCCCGTCGATGGGATCGATGATCCAGGTGCGGCCGCTGGTGCCGGCGCGGCTGGCCTCCTCCTCACCGATGATCTCGTCGTCGGGGTACCGGGCGATGATCTCCTCCCGCAAGAAGCGCTCGGCGGCCTTGTCCGCCTCGGTCACCGGTGTGCCGTCGCCCTTGCGCTCGATCGTGAGCGTGTCGGACTGGAACCATTTCAAGGTGAGTTCCCCGGCTCGACGGAGCAGGTCGACAGCTTCATCGAGCAGGGCAGGGTCAGCGGAGGTCATGACCGACATCCTGCCAGTCGAGGCGCCGCGCGGCGCGACGGCGTACGCTGCGGGTGCTCGCGGGAAGGGCACGAACGATTCGTCTTGAGGACACGGAGGAAGGGTCTTCATGCGTGCTGCTGTGCTTGAGGAAGTCGGGCATCGGTTGGTGATCCGCGACGATGTGGCGGTCGAGGAACCGCGGGTCGGCGAGGTCGCCGTGCGGGTGGCGACCTGCGGCATCTGCCACTCCGACCTCTCGCTCATCGACGGGGCCATGCCCCCCATGACCCCCGTCGTGCTCGGCCACGAGGCCGCCGGGGTCGTCGAGGCGATCGGTCCGGGCGTGACCGGGCTCGCCGTCGGCGATCACGTCGTGCTCACCCCGTGCCCGCCGTGTGGTCGGTGCTACTTCTGCGTGCGGGGCGAGTGGAGCATCTGCGTCAACAGCTCCGCGCTCATGACCTCGACCCACCCCGACGGTGGTACCCGCCTCTCCCGGCAGGGCGCCACGGTGTACCGCGGGCTCGGGGTCGCGGCGTTCGCCGAGACGGTGATCATCCAGGAGAACGGCGCGGTCAAGATCGACCCCGACGTCCCGCTCGAGATCGCCTGCGTGCTCGGGTGCGCGGTGCAGACGGGGGTCGGGGCGGTGCTCAACACGGCGCGGGTCGAGGAGGGCGCCACGGTCTTGGTGATGGGTCTCGGAGGCGTGGGTCTGTCGGTCGTGCAGGGGGCACGGCTCGCCGCGGCGTCGGTGATCATCGCCAGCGACCCCGTCCCCGCGCGTCGAGCGCTGGCGCTCCAGATGGGGGCCACCCATGCCATCGATCCCCGGCAGGACGATCCGGTGACCGTCGCCCGCGAGCTCACGGAGGAGGGCGTCGGTGTCGATTACGCGTTCGACGCGGCCGGCGCGAACGCGCTTATCGAGGCCGGCATCAACGCCACGCGTTCGGGCGGCACCACGGTGCTCGTCGGCGTCGCCCCGTTGACCGACGCGCTGCACTACCCGTCGGCCACGATCTTCGCGGCGACGGCCAAGGTGGTCATGGGGTGCTTGTTGGGCAGTGCGAACTCGCTGCGCGAGATCCCCCGGCTCGTCGGGCTGTGGCAGGCCGGGCAACTGGATCTGGAAGGTCTCGTGACCGGGACGCGCCCGCTCGAGCAGATCAACGATGCCCTCGACGACCTGCGCGCGAGCGTGGGGGTCCGAACGGTGATCACGATTTGACCGCCCACGAGGCGGACGCCGAGCACTTCGACGCCGCCTGGTTCGGTTCGGTCATCGACGCGATGACCGAGGGGATCATCGTCTATGACGCGGTCGGGCACGCCGTGCTGGCCAACGACCAGGCGCTCTCGTTGCTCGACCTGACCGATGCCCAGTTGAAGGGGCGGGCCGCGGTGGGCGAGGCGTGGAAGCCGATCTCGGCCGAGGGTTCGGCGCTGGCCTTTCGCGAGCTCCCCGTCGCCACGGCGTTGCGCACCGGCCAACCCGTGCGGAACCTGCTCATCGGCATCCGCCACGAACGCGGGACGCGCTGGATCTCGTCCAACGTCAGCGTGCGGCGCGACCACGGGGGCGTCGTGCAGGGAGCGATCGCCACGTTCCGAGATGCCACCGACGTGAAGGTGGGACGCGACATCGATCGGGCGACCCAGGAGATGGCCTCCCGACTGGTCCAGGCGCCCGTGGGATCGTTGGACGAGGTGATCGACGCCCACCTCGCCACGCTGGGCCGGGTCGCGTCGGCCGCGCGCGTCCTCTACGTCGGCATCGACCGGGTCGAGGGTCGGGCCCGCGTGACCCATGACTGGTCGCGGCGCAACGAGCGGATCGTGAAGGCGGTCGGCGGTCTCTCGCTCGATCTGTTCGCCCCGTTGCTCGGCCGGTTGTCGCGTCGCGAGGTGGTCAGCCTGGTCGATCGCTCCGAGCTGCCCGAAGATCGTTCGGCAGTGAGCGTGACCCTGGCCCGGTGGGGCATCGAGGCGGCGGTGACCGTGCCGGTGCTGCTCGACGACGTGCTGTGCGGGTTCCTCGTGATCGGGTGGGGCAAGCCGTTGGAGCCAGACCAGCAGTTGCTCGACTTCGTCGTCGTCGCGGCGAACCTGCTGGCCTCGCAGTTCGAACGTGAGCAGGTCCACGCGGATCTGCAACACCTCAACGCCTCGCTCGACGAACGGGTGCGGGAGCGGTCCGCCGAGCTGCTGCGTGAGCAGGAACGGACCCAGGCGCTCATCGACGCGATCCCCGATCTGATGTTCGAGCTCGATCCACATGGCGTGTTCGTCACCGTCCACGTGCCTGAGCCTTCGATGCTCGTCGAGCCGTTGGCCGACCTCGTCGGTCATCCGGTGGGTGACCTGTTCGGCGGCGAGCTGCGCGACAGCATCACGCTCGCCATCAAGCGGCTGCGCACGTCGAACGCGCTCGAGATCGTCGAGTACTCCCGGCTGGTGGACGGCGTGGCGCGACGTTTCGAGTGCCGCCTGATCCAGAAGGACGACGGTGGCGTGCTCGCGGTCGTCCGGGACATCACCGGCCCGGCCGAGCGCCAACGTCTCTTGCGGGAGCAGTCACTCAAGTTGGCCCGGGCGAACCAGGAGCTCGAGCGGGCCGTGCAGGCGCGCGACGAGTTCCTGGCCAGCGTGAGCCACGAGCTACGGACACCGCTGAACGCGATCCTCGGCCACACCGAGATGCTGTTGGATCCGGAGGACACGCCGTTGAGCGAGACCCAGCAGAGCTCGGTGGTGACGATCGAGGCCAGCGGCCGGCACCTGCTCGAGCTCATCAACGACCTGCTCGACCTGAGCCGCATGAACGAACAGCTGGAGTCACTCGCGCTCACGGACGTCCCGCTCGACCAGCTGTGCCACCTCGTGCTCGAGCTCATCCGTCCCCGGGCGGTGCAAAAGGGGGTCCGGCTCGAGTTCGTCGACGCGTCGGGTCAGCCGTCGATCGTGGCGGACGACCGCCGCATGCGCCAGGTCCTGTTGAACCTGCTCGACAACGCGATGAAGTTCACCGATCCGGGCGGGACCGTCGGGCTGCAGGTCTGGCGCCCCGAGGCGTCCCAGGTCGCCTTCACGGTCTGGGACACGGGCATCGGGATCGATGCGGGAGATCACACCCGGGTGTTCGAACCCTTCGCGCAGGTCGAGGCCGGGTTGGCTCGGCGCCACCACGGGTCCGGCCTGGGCCTGGCGCTCGTCGACCGGTTGGTCTCGCTGCACCACGGGTGGATCGAGCTCGACAGCGAGCTCGGTCGCGGCAGTCGCTTCTCGGTGGTGCTGCCGGTGGCCGGCCCGACCCCGGCCGAGGTCAGCGGGCCCGACGGGTCGTTCGAGGACCGCTGAGCGGGCCGGGTCCCCCGGGAGCGTCGACCGCTCGGGTCACGTCGGTGGCCGCAACACTCAACTGCGCCACGTGCGCGCCGATGGGAACACGGCGTCGCGTGGCGTCGCTCACGACCGGGACCCGAGCTGCGGGGCCGACCATGGCCGGGGGCGGGTGGCCTCGCGACCTATCCTTTTCCGGATCGCCCGGATACAGGTGATGGCGGTGACCCGTTGATCGGGCCGTGGTGTAGAGGAAGGGAGTGGCCGTGAGCGAGCAGGGGTCCAACGCTGAGGTGCCCGGTGGCGCCGCGGCCGAGGCCGTCGCCAAACGGGCGCGCTCCCGTCAGGTCCGCGACAAGGGCCTGGTCGAAGCGGCGCGCGCCGGTGACCGCACCGCGTTCGGCAAGGTCTACGACGAGTGGGTCGACAACGTGTACGACCGGGCCGTCAACGCCGGCGCGAGCGCGGCCGAGGCCCGCGAGATCACGGAGCAGACGTTCGTCACGGCCTGGCGCGATCTCGAGAAGCTCAAGCAGCCCGCCGCGATCGGCGCCAAGATCCTGCAGGTCACCCGGCGCGAGACCGCCCAGCGGGTCACGGCTGGCTCTCGTCCCGCCGCGCCCCAGCCCAGGGGCGGAGCCTCGACCCCTGCGGAGGAGCGACTCAGCCGGGCCACCAACGCGGAGGCGACCGCCGCGGACCCAGAGGTCGCCGCGGTGTTGCGCGAAGCGTCCTACGCCCTCGACGACCGCACGCGCGAGGTGCTCGATCTGCACTTCCGCCAGGGCCTCACTCGCAACGAGACCGCCGCGGTGCTCGGAGAGCAGCCGGACAAGGTGACCGAGACCGTCACGAAGCTGCCTCCGGCGCTGGCCGTGCTGACGCGAGCTCGTGTGCTCTGGCGGGGCGGCTCCCCGGAGGATCCGGCGCTCGTCGAGCAGCTCAAGACCGACGGCGTGCGCACGTTCAACGCCGCCGCGGTCCGCTCGATCAACAAGTTCGCCAAGGACAACGATCGGGCCCGGGCCCGATCCCTGATCGGCATCCCGCCCATCGAGCTGTACGCGGCGATACCGCTCGCCGATGCCCCCGCCGGTCTGAAGACCGCGGTGGCGACGGTGCTGGTCACCGAGGGCGTGCCCATGGACGGGTCCGCCTTCGTCAAGCGGGACGACAAGGGCCAGATCGTGGATCAGCCCAAGCGAGTCAGCAAGACCCGTGATGTGGGCGCCGCCACCGGTCCGGTCACCGAGAGCTCGTCGGTGCGGCCGGGCATCGACGACAAGCGCCCGACGATCGACAAGAAGAAGGCAGCCGCGGTCGCCGCGGCCGCGCTGGCCGCGGAGCGGGCCGTCGAAGCCACGGCGGCCGCCGCGCCCGCGAAGGTGACGGGCAAGACGGACGAGAAGATGCCGAGCCGGCGCGACCGCAAGGCCGCGGACAAGGCGGCCGCCGAGCAGGTCGCGGCGGACAAGGTTGCTGCGGCCAAGGTTGCTTCGGACAAGGCGGCCGCGGACAAGGTTGCGGCAGACAAAGTCGCCGCGGAGAAGCTGGCGGCGGACAAGGCGGCCGCGGACAAGGCGGCCGCGGACAAGGTTGTTGCGGACAAGGTTGCCGCGGAGAAGCTGGCAGCAGACAAGGCCGCCGCAGACAAGGTTGCTTCGGACAAGGCCGCCGCAGAAAAGGCCGCCGCGGAGAAGGTTGCTGCGGACAAGGCGGCAGCGGACAAGGCGGCAGCGGACAAGGTTGCTGCGGACAAGGCAGCCGCCGACCAGGCAGCTGCGGACAGCGCCGCGGAGAAAGCTGCGGTGGCCAAGGTTGCCGCGGAGAAGGCAGCCGCGGACACGGCAGCCGCGGAGAAGGCTGCGGGGCAGTCCTCAGGTGACTCGTCGTCGACCATCAAGAAGGCCGGAGCCGCCGCGGTGGTTGCGGGAGCAGCCGCGGGTCTGGCCGGTGCTGCGGCAGCTGACGCGAAGGCGGATGAAGCCAAGGCGGGCGACGCGAAGGCGGATGACGCGAAGGCGGGCGACGCGAAGGCGGGCGACGCGAAGGCGGGCGACGCCACGTCGGCTGGGGTGGCAGGCGCGGCGGGCGCGACGGCGGGTGCCGCCGCGGCGAAGGGTACGGCGAAGGACGAGGCCGCCACGTCAGGATCCGCCACGTCAGGATCCGCCACGTCAGGATCCGGGACGTCAGGGTCCACGAAGGCGGGGTCCACAAAGGCGGGTTCCGCCACGTCGGGTTCCGCCACGTCGGGGTCCACGAAGGCTGGGTCCGCCAAGGCGGGGTCGGCGACATCCGGATCCGCCAAGACCGGTGGCGCGGCGGCCGCGGGTGCGGCGGCCGCAGGCGCGGCGTCGAAGGGCAAGGCCGCGGGTGCCGGTAACGACAGGGCGACGACGAGCCAGTCCCGGGTCCCGGCGGGCGCCGCGCACGTCACGGATGACGAGGCTGACGGCTCCAAGAAGGGGATGCTCATCGGCGCCGGGGTCGCGGCCGGGATCGTCCTGCTGCTCCTCGTCGGCTTCCTGGTCACACGCGGCGGCGACGACAAGAAGGACTCGAACGTCAACGCCGGGCCGGGGGGGACGACCACGACGACCGCGAAGCCGGCGACGACCACGACTGCCGCGGTCACCACGACGACGGGCGCCGGTCCGACCACGACAGCGGCGGCACCGACCACCGCGGCGCCGACGACAGCCGTGGTCACCCCCACAACCTCGGGTGGCGCGAATCCCACGCCGACCTCACCGCCGACCACACCAGCGCCGACCGTGGCGCCCACGACCCCGCCGACCACGACGCAGGCCGCGACCCTCGCGGCCAACATCGCGATCACGGAATCCGCGATCAAGAGCGGCTACAAGACCAATCCGGGGGTGGTGCTGTCCTGGTCGGCCAGCGGCAGCGGTTCGTACACGGTGCTTGTCCAGCAGTCTCTGGCACCCGCCGGGGCCAAGCCGTTCCAGAGCAGTCAGGTCGTCGGTTCGGCCAACATCTGCCCTGGGGATCGAGCTCTGACAAGCCAGGGCGAGGTCTGCAACAACGCTCCTTCAGGCGAATACCAGTTCAAGATCACCGTGCACCCAGCTGACAACAGCGGCGACAAAGTCGTCGCCGTGCCGTTGATGATCAACTAATCGTTCTTCACCATCCCACCCGGTGGTCCACGGCCGACCGCCCGCCCAGGCCGAGGTTTCTGTGGTGAGGCCGTCGGCCCGCGGAGATCTACGGGACGGCGGGCTGGGGCTGGGGCTTGGGGGCCACGGGCGCGGGGATCTCCGAGGCGGCGACCGGGGGGGCGGACGCGCCGGTGTGCACGCCGCTCGTCGAGACGGCCATGCCGGCCTCGGCGGCGAGCATCGCCGCGATCTTCGTGAAGTACACGGAGGCGACCCGATCGACGTTGGCCCGGTCGAGCACCACGGGGATCTTCTTGTACATGCACACCGACTTGAGGATCTTGCACACCTCTTTGGGCAGGTACGGGCGCAGGTCGCCGTCGCCGAGCGTGCGGCTGACGTGGCGCAGGTACGCCGGCGCGTCGCCCTCGACCTCCACACCGAAGCTGGTGGTGACGCGGCGGAGCACCTCGTCGAACTCGGCGTCGCTGATCGGCGGGACGAGGATCTTGTTCTGGATGCGGCGGAAGAACGCTTCGTCACCGAGGCTCGACGGGTCCCGGTTCGTGGAGAACACGACCTTCGTGTCGAAGGGGATCTCGAACTTGAGGCCGTAGCTGAGCGACAGGTAGTCGACTCGACGGTCCAGCGGCACGATCCAGCGGTTGAGCAACGTCTCGGGGGTGAGGTCCTGCTGACGCCCGAAGTCGTCGATGACGAACACCCCGTTGTTGGCCTGCATCTGCAGCGGCGCGATGTACACGCCTGACGCCGTCTCGTAGGTGAGGTCGAGTTGGCTGAGCTGGAGCTCGCCGCCGGCGATGATCGACGGGCGCCGGCACAGCACCCAGCGGGGGTCGAGGTCGCGGGGCTGCTCGGCGGCGGGCACGTGCACGACCGGGTCGAAGACCGTGATGATCTGGCTGTCGACCTCGACGGCGCGGGGCACCAGCACGTAGTCCTCGTGGAGGCGGTTGAGCCGTTCGGCGATCGACGACTTGCCGGTACCGGGCGGGCCGTAGAGGAACATGGCACCGTCGGCGAGCAGGGCGGGGCCGAGCTCGTCGAGCAGCTTGCGGTTCACGACCAGATCCGCGAACGCCCGCATCATCGATTCCTGCGTGACCTCGGGCGTGGCCTTCTGCGCCAGGATGACCTCGCGGTAGCTCGGGAGGCTGACCGGGGCGTGGCCGGCGTACCGGCACAGGCGCATCCGCTCGTTCGCCTGCTCCTTGCCGGCATCGGTCAAGGTCAGCTGGTAGTCACGGCCGTCGAGTCCGAGCACCTCGAGGTACCGCAGCTCGCGCAGCTCCTCGACCACGCCGACCATCAGCTGGGGGCTGAGGCCCAACGCATCGCTGAGACGCAGCGAGGAGGTGCGGCCCTCGAAGAGGGCACGCCGCAGGGTCAGATCGTGGACGAGCGCACCGGGGATCCCGAGCTCGTCCATCTGCCGTGGCGTGCGTAGTTCGAGGTGATCAGCCATGAAGCCCCCTTCGAGGTGCTCGGCGTCGAGTACCTGAAACCAACCGAGTCCGGGATAGGTCGTTCAGCCTAGAACGCCCCGTCGGTCTGTGCTCGCGATCTGGCGCGCGTGACGGGGTCGGCACTGTTTGGGCAGGTCAGCGACCTGGCGGCCACGCCGCGGCGCACGGTTGTCACCCCTGCGCGACGGCCCAGCTGGGCCCCGCTCCCGCGGCGTCGTCAGGACCGCCCGCGTTCGACTCACCATTTTGGGTGGTCTCGGGGTTGGTCTCGGGGGCGGTCGCGTCCGTCCCCGAGACGTCACGTTCGTCGTGTTCGGCGTCCTCGGCCTTGATCGCGGCCATCGCCTTGGCGGCGACGGCGGTCCAATCCCGCTCGGCGCCTTTGCCGGTCCCGGTGGGGTCGCCAGTCGCCGTCGTCGAGGAGGCCGCGAACATCGAGACCGGCGGTGCCGTGGGTTGGGTGCGCCGGGGCGGGGCGGCGGCGACCGAGTCGCCCTTCTCGTCGGCGTGGGTGAAGTACATGTGGGCGATGCGCTCGATCATCTTCGGGTCCAGGCGGGGGGGCAGGTCCTCGAAGGTGCAGATCGAGAGCAGGATCTTGCAGACCGCGCCCGGCAGGTAGGGCCGCAGGTCGCCGTCGCCGAGCTCGCGGCTCATCCAGCGGAGATGGGTGGGCGCATCGGGGGTCAACTCGACGCCGTACGCCTGGGCGACGCGCCGCAGGACCTCTTCGAACTGGTCGTCGGTGATGGTCGGGATGAGGATCTTGCTCTGGATGCGGCGGAAGAACGCCTCGTCGCCGAGGGTCTCGGGCGCCAGGTTGGTCGAGAACACGATCTTGGCGTCGAACGGAATCTCGAACTTCATGCCGTAGTCGAGGGTCAGGTAGTCGACCTGACGGTCGAGCGGCACGATCCAACGGTTGAGCAGCTCTTGGGGCGTGAGGGTCTGCCGGCCGAAGTCGTCGATGACGAGCACACCGTTGTTGGCCTGCATCTGGATCGGGGCCAGGTACATCCCGCTGCCCGACTGGTAGGCGAGATCGAGCATCTCGCGTTGCAGCTCGCCGCCGACGATGATGAACGGGCGATGGCACATGATCCAACGGGGATCGATGTCGGAGGGCTGTTCCTCCATGGGCCGGTGCACGACAGGATCGAAGACCGTGATGATCTGGCCGTCCACCTCGACGGCGTACGGGACCAGCACCCGATCGCCGTACACGCGCAGCAGGCGCTCGGCGATGGACGACTTGCCCGTGCCCGGCGGCCCGTACAGGAACATCGCGCCGCCGGCGATCGCGGCCGGTCCGACCTCTTTGAGGAGCTCGTCGCTGATGACCAGATCCGAGAAGGCCTCTCGCAGTGCAGGGAGGTTGACCTTCGGGTGGGCCTTTTGCTGACGGATCACGGTCGTGTAGTTGGCCAGGCTCACCGGCGCCGCCCCGACGTAGCGACACAGCTGCATCCGATCGGCGGCCTGGGCCCTCCCGGCGTCGGTGGGGGCGAGGAGGTAGTCGCGGCCTTCGAGCCCTTGCACCTCGAGGTAGCGCAGGTCGCGCAGCTCCTCGACGATGGTCGTCATGAACATCGGGGTGATGGCCAGCTTCTTGCTGAGCTGCAGGGTCGACGTGCGCCCGTCGACCAACGTCTGGCGCAGCACGAGGTCGTGAACCAGGGACAAGGGGATGTCGAGATCTCCCTGGTTGCGGGGTGCCGCCAGCACGTCTCGTTCGCTGCCCGTCGTGTCCAACACCGCGTGTGCTCCCTCGCTGGGGCGCGCCCTCACGACGCGCTGAATCGCACTGTTCCTATCGACGCGGGGCGGGACCCCTTGAGGATCCGCCTGGCATTCGCGCGAATGTGCAGGTAGAGGGGGTGTCCGCCTCGGCCCTGGGTAGGTTGTCCGCCATGAAGCACCGATTCCTCGGCCGGAGCGGCCTCAAGGTCAGCGAGATCTCGTACGGCAACTGGATCACCCATGGCAGTCAGATCGGCGACGACACGGCCGAGGCCTGCGTGCACGCCGCGCTCGACGCCGGCATCACGACCTTCGACACCGCCGACGTGTACGCCGGAACCCGGGCCGAATCCGTGCTCGGCGCCGCGCTCGACGGACAGCGTCGCGAAGGTCTCGAGATCCTGACGAAGGTCTACTGGCCCACCGGCGCCGGACCCAACGACCGGGGCCTGTCCCGCAAGCACATCCTCGAATCTATCGATGCGTCCCTGGGCCGCCTGCGCACCGACCACGTCGATCTGTACCAGGCGCACCGCTTCGACCACGAGACGCCGCTCGAAGAGACGATGCAGGCCTTCGCCGATGTCGTCCGGCAGGGCAAGGCGTTCTACATCGGGGTGTCGGAGTGGACGGCGGACGAGATCCGCCAGGGCTGGGAGCTCGCCCAGGAGCTCCACATCCCGTTCGTCTCCAACCAGCCGCAGTACTCCGCGCTGTGGCGCGTCATCGAGGACGAGGTCGTCCCCACGTGCCGCGAGCTGGGGATGAGCCAGATCGTGTGGTCGCCGATCGCGCAGGGCGTGCTCACCGGCAAGTACCTCCCGGGCCAGCCGGTGCCCGAGAACTCTCGGGCCACCGACGAGGGCGGCGGTGCCCCGATGGTGAAGCGGTGGCTGCGCGACGACGTGCTCGAGCGCGTGCAGCTGCTCCTGCCGATCGCCGCGGAGGTCGGCCTGACCCCCGCGCAGCTCGCGGTGGCGTGGGTGCTGCAGAACGACAACGTGGCTTCCGCGATCGTGGGCGCCTCGCGACCCGAGCAGGTCAAGGACAACGTGCAGGCATCCGGCGTGGTGCTCGAAGCCGAGCTGCTCGCCCGCATGGACGAGGTCCTGGCGCCGGTGGCCACGCGCGACCCGGCCAAGACCCTCGAATCGAGCCCGCGCACCCGCCCCTGACCCGGTCGGCGGGGCCGCTCAGGCCACGGTCGTCGTGGTGGTGGGCGGCTCGGTCGTGGTGGTGGTGGGCGCTTCGGTCGTGGTCGTCGTCGGGGCCTCCGTGGTCGTCGTGGTCGGCCGCTCGGTCGTGGTGGTGGTCGGTTTCTGGGTCGTGGAGGTCGTCGAGGTCGACGTGGTGCTCGTGGTCGAGGTGGTGCTCGACGTCGTGGTGGACGTGGTCGGGCTGGTGCCGGGGGTCGGGTTCGAGTCCGAACCGCCGCGCAGCAACACGAACCCGATCGCGATCGCCGCGAGCAGGATGAGCCCGATCAACACGGTGATGATGGCGGTCTGCGCGGTGCTGCGGCCGGTGGCTTCCGCGCCGGGGACGAGGGGCGCGGTCTTGCTGGTCCAGGCCGCGCCGTCCCAGTAGCGCATGCGGTCGGCCTTGTCCGGATCGGGGTACCAGTTCGGGGCGCGGTCGTCGCCCGCAGGGCGCGCGTTGCGGGTCCAGTTCTCGCCGTCCCACTGGCGGCTGAGCGCCGTGTGCTCGGGGTCGGGGTACCAGCCGGGGATGGCCGGCTCGGCGGCCGGTCGGGTGTTGGCGGACCAGGCGGTGCCGTCCCAGTACCGGATGAGCCCGTCCTGGGACGGATGGGGGTACCACGCCGGCGCGCCGCCGCCCGCCGGTCGAGTGCGATCGATGAACGCCCGCCCGTCCCACCAGCGCTCGAGCCCCGGCCGGCCGGTGGGATCCGCGAACCAGCCCGACTGCCCTGCGACGGGGCTGGCCCCGGTCGGTTGGGCGCCGGTGGCGCCGGTGGCACCGGTGGCGCCCAGGTTCATCTGCTGGGTGGGATCGGTCGGCGGGATGGGGTTCGACGGGTCGGTCATGGCGGACTCCGGAGGTGCGGCGGCGCCCGCGGGGCGCGGACCGCACCATCGTGGCGGATCACGGTGATCGGTGGGCGGATCAACGCGATCCCGACCGTGGCGCGGGCCCCGCCGGAGCGCGAGCGCCGCAGGTGGCCGTACGCTGTCGGGCGTGACGACGACTGATGCCACCCCTGTTCCCGCCGGCGACGCCGACGCGGACGCCGTGACCGCCGATCTCACCGCCGCGGATGTGGCGTGGGATCTCGACTCGCTGCTCGACGACCGCTCGGTCGATCAGCTGCTCGACGAGGCCGACGCCCTGGCCGACGCCATCGAGGCCTTCCGTGGTCGTATCGCCGCGCTCGACGCGGCGGGACTGGCCGAGGCGATGACGGCGGTCGGCGCGTTTCAGGAGGTGCTCGGGCGGGTGGGCAACTACGCCGGCCTGCGGTTCTCCGAAGACACCATCGACCCGTCGCGGGGCGCCATGATGGCCAAGGTCCAGGAGCGCGCGACCACCATGGCGAGCCGGCTGCTGTTCCTGGAGCTCGAGTGGGTCGCGGTGCCCGTCGAGATCGCCGAGGCGCTGCTCGGTGACGAGCGGCTCGCGTTCTGCCACCACCACCTCGCCACGATGCGCCGCTACCGCGACCACGTAATGAGCGAGCCCGAGGAGAAGGTGCTCACCGAGACCTCGGTCGCCGGCGGATCGGCGTGGGTGCGCCTCTTCAGCGAGCTCACCTCGTCCCTCGAGGTGTCCCTGCCCGGCACCGTGCTCGGTGACGACGAGGCCGGTGACGAGCCGGTGACCGTCGGTCTCGAACAAGGCCTCTCCCTGCTGCAGCACCCCGACCGCGAGGTCCGGGCGGCCGCCGCCGCGGCCGTCACCGCCGGGCTCGAACCCGGATTGCGCACGCGGGCCTACGTGTTCAACACGTTGCTGCTCGACAAGTCGGTCGACGACCGTCTGCGCCACTACCCGACCTGGATCTCGTCGCGGAACCTCTCCAACGAGGCCAGCGACGAATCGGTGCAGGCGTTGGTCGACGCCGTCGTCGCCCGCTACGACCTCCCGCAGCGCTGGTACACGCTGAAGGCGCAGGTGCTGGGCATCGACCAGCTCAAGGACTACGACCGCATGGCGTCCGTCGCGTCCGACGAGTCCCGCATCGGCTGGTCCGCGGCCAAAGAGCTCGTGCTCGACGCGTACGGCAGCTTCTCGCCCGAGCTCGCAGACGCGGCGCAGCTCTTCTTCGACCGCGACTGGATCGATGCGCCGGCCCGCGCGGGCAAGCGGCCGGGCGCGTTCTGCGCCTACACCGTGCCCAGCCATCACCCCTACGTGTTCCTCAACTGGACGGGCCGCACCCGCGACGTCGCGACCCTCGCCCACGAGCTCGGACATGGGCTGCACGCGTGGTTGGCGCGCGAGCAGGGCATCTTCCACCAGTCCACGCCGCTCACCCTCGCCGAGACGGCCTCGGTGTTCGGCGAGACCGTCACCAACAACGCGCTGCTCGCCACGCTCGACGATGCCGATGCGCGCTTCGCCCTGCTCGCCGCGACCCTCGAGGACTCCATCGCGACGGTGTTCCGGCAGGTGGCGATGAACCGCTTCGAGGACTCGGTCCACACCGAGCGACGCGCCGCCGGCGAGCTCTCCGTCGACCGCTTCGGTGAGCTCTGGGCCGCGTCGCAGAACGACATGCTCGGCGACTCGGTCGAGGTCACCGAGGGCTACCGCACCTGGTGGAGTTACATCCCCCACTTCATCGGCACGCCCGGCTACGTCTACGCCTACGCGTACGGCCAGCTCCTGGCCCTGTCGGTCTACGCCCGCTACGAGCAGACGGGCGCCGCGTTCGTCCCGGACTACCTGCGGTTGCTCTCGGCGGGAGGTTCGCTGCCCCCGGCCGAGCTCGGCCGCATCGTCGGGTGCGACCTCGAGGATCCCGGCTTCTGGGACGCCGGCCTCGACATCGTCGCCGGCCAGCTCGACAAGGCCGTCGATGCCGCCCGCGCCGCCGGTCGTCTGCCGGAGAACTCCAAGTGAGCCACCCACCCGAGGAGGTTCGGGCCGCGGCCGACGCCTACCGCGACCTGCGCGAGCGCATCGGCGCCGGCGAAGCGACCTGGGTCGACCTGGCGGAGATCTTCACCGACGACGTCGTCTACATCGATCCCGCGTGGGGGCGCATCGAGGGCATCGAGGAGCTGCGCTCGTTCCTCGACGAGTCGATGCGCGGGTTCGAGGAGTGGACCTTCCCGATCGAGTACATCGCGATCGAGGGGGACACCGTCGTGGTGAAGTGGACCCAGCAGATCCCGGGCACCCGG
This sequence comes from Acidimicrobiales bacterium, assembly GCA_038324235.1. Lineage (GTDB taxonomy): Bacteria > Actinomycetota > Acidimicrobiia > Acidimicrobiales > Acidimicrobilacustridaceae > JBBQHT01. The sequence continues at coordinate 30,632 of JBBQHT010000001.1, read as the reverse complement.
CCCGACGGGTCGCCGTTGGAGCAGTCCGGCTACTCGACCTTGGTCTACGCGGGAGACGGCAAGTTCTCCTATGAGGAGGACCTGTTGAACATGGTCCACATCTTCGAGGACTTCAAGGCCTCGGGGTGGAAGCCGCCGGCGACCATGGTGGCGCCACCGGCGAAGCCGGACCGAAACTTCCGCCGCCCCACATGACGGTCCCGGGCCCCGAGGTCGATCCGGTCGCACGGTTGCTGGGGCTGCTCGAACTGGACCCGATCGGTGCGGACCGGTTCCAGGTCGAGAACCCCGATGCCGGCTACGGCGACCGGGTGTTCGGCGGGCAGGTGGCCGCGCAGGCGCTGCGCGCCGCCACCCACACCGTCGAGGTCGACCACCTCGCGCACTCGTTGCACGCCTACTTCGTGCGGCCGGGCCGACCGGGGGTGCCGATCGAGTTCGAGGTCGAGCGCACCCGCGATGGGCGCTCGTTCACGACTCGGCGCGTGGTCGCTGCGCAGGGTCCGGAGGTGATCTTCGAGATGTCGGCGTCGTTCCACGTCGACGAGCCAGGTCTCGACTACCAACTGCCCCGGGCGGGCGACGTGCCCGAGCCCGACGACACCCCCGAGCGGTGGCTGTTCATCCCGCCCGAGGCCCGCCCGTACCTGCCGATGGAGATGCGCGAGCTGGGGCCGACCGACGCCGACGAGCAGGGCTTCCACCGATCGACGAGGCGGGCGTGGATCCGGATGAAGCGCTCCGTCGGCGATGACCCGGTGATCCACCAGTGCCTGTTGACCTACCTGTCCGACATGGGTGCCGTGTTCGGCGCGATCAAGCCGTCGCCGGACTTCGCGTTGGGCTCGCTGATGGGTGCCAGCCTGGATCACGCGATGTGGTTCCACCGACCGATGCGCGCGGACGCGTGGTTCCTGTACGACCTGCAGGCGGTCTCCAACGCGGGTTCCCGGGGGCTGGCCCGCGGCACGATGCACACCGCCGACGGCGTGCTCGGGGTGTCCCTCGCCCAGGAAGCGCTGCTCCGCGTCATCGATCCCGCTCGCCACGCCTGACCGCAACCGCACGAATCCGGGTCCGCGATGTGCGCGGGGCGCCCGGGTGTGGTGCCATGCAGCATGGCGAACAACGTGCTCGGTACCGAACTGCAGTCGTGCTCGACCGATCCGGTCACGGGGTTCTACCGCGACGGGTGCTGCAACACGGGCGATGAGGACACCGGCGCCCACACGGTCTGCGCACGCATGACCGAGGAGTTCCTCGACTTCTCCTTGAGCCAGGGCAACGACCTGCTCACGCCGGTCCCGGCCGCCGCGTTCCCGGGACTGAAGCCGGGCGATCAGTGGTGCCTCTGCGCCTCCCGTTGGCGCCAGGCGCTCGAGGCCGGGGCGGCACCGTTCGTCGTGCTCGAGGCCACCCACGTCCGCACGCTCGACTACGTCTCGCTCACCGAGCTGCAGGCCCACGCGTTCCCCGGTTGAGATCGGCCGGCTGGGGGCGCTGGGGGCAATCCTGACTAACGTGCGGCGGTGCTTCCCGCCCTGATCGTGCTCGCCGTCGTGTGTGTCGCGCTCGCGACCTTCGCCGTGCTGCGGTCGATGGCGTTGGGCCAGGCGAGGGCGCGGGTCACCGAGCTCGAGACCCGGGTGGCCACGCTCGAGACCGAGCTCGACGAGGCGAAGGCGCGCGCCGACAAGGCCGAGGCCAGCGCAACGACCGCGACGGCGCGGGCCCTGGCGGAGGGCAAGCGGGCCGACGAGGCCGAGGTGGCCCGGAAGCAGGCCGCGACGGACGCCGCCTCCGAGGCGGCCCGCGCGGCGGCCGCGGAGGTGCGGGCCACGGCAGCGGAGCACGAGCTCGGCCTGTTCCCGGCCGCTGGTCTCTGGGCCCTCGACGAGCGCCGGGTCGGTCGGCTGTGGCGCGAGCGCGTGTCGGTCACCCTCGACGGCGCGTCACCGGTCGGCGATGCGCCGGATCCGGCCCAGGCCGCCGTCCAGGTGTTCGCCGACGCGAGCCGTGAAGAATCGGGCGTCGTGGTCGACGTGTCGTGGCGCGTCCCGCGGCCGTTGACCGGCGCGGCGGCGGTGCTCGTGGTGCGGGTCGCCGAGGAGCTGATCTCCTCCGCGTTCGTGACCGACGGCGGCGACCTCGAGGTCTCGATCGACGGGGACGCGGTGACCCTCCAGCTGCGCACGGAGCCGCCCCTGCCGGTGACCGACGAGCTGCTCACCGCGCTCGAAGCCTCGGGCGGCACCGTGTCGACGGCGGGCGGCCTGCTCGCCGTGCGCCTCGCCGTCGTCTGATCCTACGGTGCCGTGGTGCCCGCGGTCTGGTGTCGTCGCCCCTGGACCGCCTGCCAGGACTGCTCCACCGACGAGCGGGTCAGCTCCGCGAGCACGCCCATCCCCGCCGGTGTGAAGTGCAGGCCGTCGCCGGCGCGCACGGTCACGACCTGACCGGAGGAGTCGGGCAGGGCGTCGACGTAGCTCCCGCCGGGACCGGAGATGATGCGCCAGTCCACGAAGCTCATGTCCGGGTGGCGGGCCGGCAGGCCGAGGGCGATCTCGTTGGCCTGGCCTATCCGGCCTTCGATGGGCCCGTAGTAGCCGTTGGTCTTCGCCGGCGGGGCGAGGACCCAGAGAACCAGCCGACCGTCGCGCTGGGCCATCTCGACCGCGCGGTCGGCCGCCTCCTGCCACGCCGCCCACAGCTCAGGCGAGTCGAGCGTGGCGGGCTTCCCGTCGATCAGGTACGGATCGTTGGCGTTGCCGTACCCGCAGCACGACTCGATCACGACGACGTCCGGGTCGTACTCGGTCAGGGCCTTGTCGAGGTCGGCGAGCCACGCCGCCTGGTGCCCGAGCAGCGTCTGGCCGGGCCCACCGATCGCCTTGGTGTCCATGCCGGCCTCCTTGAACTGCGAGGCGATGACCGGGTACGCCTGGTGCAGGAGCGAGTCCCCGAGGAACAGGACGCGTGCGGGTGGCGCGATCGGAGGCAACGTGGCCCCGCTCCCGCCGGGCGCGGTCGGGTCGCCGGGTCCGACGAGCGGGTTCGACACCGGCGGCTGGGTGACGATCGACGCGCCGTTGGCGGTGGCCGCGGCGACCGCGCTCACCGCCCGCGCGTCGGCCCGACTGCCGATCGCGATCGAGCTGACGATGATGACCGCCGCCAGCGTGGCGACGCCCGCACCCGCGAGCGCGGACCAGTGGATGCGCTGCTGGCGGATCGGCTTCTCGAGCCAGTGGTACGACGTCACGGCCAGGACGGCGGTGACGCTGAGCCGCGCCACGGCCAGCGCGACGCCGGACAGCCCGGTGCGGTCCGGGGTGATCCACAAGAAGATGGGCCAGTGGTACACGTAGACGCCGTAGCTCACGATGCCGAGCGCGACGAGCGCCCGACTGCCGAGCAGGCGTTGCAGCGGGCCGGGTGAGACCGCGCCCATGACGAGACCGCAGGACAGGATCGCGACCAGCCAGAGCCCGCCGCGGTAGATCCAGTCGTCCGCCAGCGACACGCGCCACCACAGCCCGAGCGTGGACACCGCGGCCAGCAGCGGCAGGGACAGGCGGACCGCGCCCGAGCGGAGCGGACCCCGATGACGGAACCGGTGTCCAGGCTCGCGCTGCCACCAGCCGTGCACCGCGAGGGCCAACAGGACCCCGATGAGGATCTCGGCGATGCGCGTGCCGGTGCCGAAGTACACGCGGCTCGTGGCGGCCGGGTCGTAGAGCACCAGGGTCAGGATCATCGAGGCGCCGAGCAACCCGGCGATCACCATCACCCAGGTGCGCAGCCGCGCGCGGCGAACCACGAGCACCGCGATGAGCAGCGGGAACACCAGGTAGAACTGCTCCTCGATGGCGAGCGACCAGAAGTGCAGCACGGGCGACGGGGCCTGGTAGCCGGCGGTGTAGCTGTCGCCCGCGATGATGAAGTGCCAGTTGACGACCTCGGCCAGCGCCGAGATCACATCGCCGGGCAGGCGGCGGAGCTGGTCGGCGTCCCCGGCGACGGCCGCGAAGACGAGGGCGAGGACCAGCCCGGCCCACGCGACGGGGAGGAGCCGCCGGAACCGTCGCGCCCAGAACCGGCGCAGGCTGACGTGGTTGTGCTGGTCCCGTTCGACCAGCAACAGGCTGGTGATCAAGAAGCCCGACAGCGTGAAGAAGAGCGACACGCCGAGGAACCCACCCGGCAGCCATGGGACCTCGAGGTGGTACGCCAACACGCCCGCGACCGCCACCCCCCGCAGGCCGTCGAGAGCTCGGACCCGGGGCAGGCCCAGGCCGCGTGGGGGTGGATCGGTGCCCGCCGGCTCAGTGGTCGAGGTGGCGACGGTCCCGATCGCGGACGGAGGGGAGGGGACCGTCGAGCTCACGCGCCGAGTGTAAAGGGGCGGCGCATGACGGCGGCTTCGGGGTTCACGCGACCGGGTCTGGATGCGGCGGGTACCCGCGCCGCCGACGCCGAGACCGCGCGAGGACGACCAGGAAGACCACGGCGAGCAGGCCGGCCCCGACCCGGATCGTCCAGCGGATGTTGCGCTGGAAGAAGCCGATCACGCCCGTGCGGGGGTTCGCCGCGGCGGGCACGGCGGGTGCCGGGTACCGCCCGTCCGCGTCGACGGTCGGGAGCGCAGCCGAGCCGGTGGCGGTGGTGGGCGGCGCCGACGTGTCGATCTGCGGCGACGCGTGGTCGACCAGGTACTGCTGGAAGAAGGCGATGGTCGGCGCCAGGGACACCGCGCGGTAGCTCTCGGCGTGGCCCACGCCGGGCACGAGCAGCAGCGACGACGCCACCCGCCCGGCGCGCAGCGCGTTGGCCATCTCGTAGTTCTGCGACATCGGCACCAGGTCGGTCTCGGCCCCCACCAGGAGCATCGGCGCCGTCGACCCGGTCACGTTGAACACGGGTGAGGCGTCGCGGTACTGCTCGGGGCACTCGGGCAGGGTGCAGCCCATGAACGACTGGACGAACCCGGGGGCCATCGTGCCGATGCAGGTGTCGACCTGGCCGGTGCACCCAGGCGGGACCTCAGCCCCCGGGATGGGGACCGTCGAGGGCGCGACGAGGTCGTCGCCCGGCACGTTGGTGATGGCGACGGTGGTCAGGTCGCTCGGTCCCGACCAGGAGACCACCGCCTTGACGGGCGGGTGACCATCGCCGACGCCGCTGGTGCCCACGAGCATCACGAGGTTGCCGCCGGCCGAGCTGCCGAGGACACCGACGCTCGCGGGGTCGAGCGCGTAGGTCGAGGCGTGGTCCTGCACCCAGCGGATCGCGGTCTGCACGTCGGCCACCTCGTCGGGCCAGCGAGGATCATCGAGGCCGTAGTTGATGGAGAACGCGACGAAGCCCTGCTGCGCGAGCGCGGTGGCATCCGGCGCCAGGACCGCCTTGTCGCCCCCGACCCATCCGCCCCCGTGCACCAGCACCACGGCCGGCCGATTCGTCTGACCGTCGGTCGGGACGTACGCATCGAGCACCAGCGCCGGATCGTCCCCACCGCCGTAGTTGATGTTGGCCGTGATCTGCGGCGCGCCGGCCGCGTCCGCGGGGGCCCCCACACCGATGACGGCCGCGCCGAGCACGCTCAGCAGCGCCAGCACGAACGCGGCCCGCCGTCCCACCTCGTGCCGCCGCCCATGTCTCCGCCCCATGCCGACCATGTACCCATTGTGCTCGCCCGCAGACGCCCACCCCTGGTGCGGAGATGCCCGGCCTCAGGGAGCGGGCGCCACGTCGAGGTCGAAGAGGCGGCGGAGGTGGGCCAGGACGGCGGCGTCGCCGTCGGGGTCGAGGCGGAACGCGACCGGGATGAGCGCCGCCGCCACGGCCCACTGCACCTCGGCCTCGCGGGCGAATGCGTCGTCGGCCGGGTCGACCAGGCCCTGATCGACCAGCGCGCGGGTGACGATCTCGACGAGGGGCTCGGCGGCGTCGGTGAAGCCCGCACCGATGACCCGGGGGGCGCTGCGCCACAACGAGCGGAAGGCGGGCTGGCTGCGCTGGTACTCGATGAGCGCGTCGAGCGTCGCGTTCGCGGCGTCGCGCTTGCGCCGGAACTGGCGGTGGGCGAGCTCATCGCGCAAATGCGCCGCGAACCGCTCGGCGTGGCGCGCGACCAACGCGTCGACGATGGCCGGCACCCCGTCGAAGTACTGGTACACGGTGCCGACGGCGATGCCGGCCCGGTCGGCCACCAGCGTCGTGGTGAGCGCCGCCATGCCGTCCGCCGCCACCAGCTCGTCGGCCGCGTCGAGCATGGCGTCGAACTTCGCGATGCTGCGCTGCTGCTGGGGTCGGCGCCGGGTCTGCGCGTGGCTGCGGACGGCGGTGGGCATCACTCCGCCTCTGCCGGGATGTCCTGCAGGTCGTCGAGCATCGCGATCATGAACTCCCGCACGAACGCGTCGACCTCGGGGGTGGAGCCGCCGGGGACCCCGCCGTAGATCGCCCCCGAGACCGGCGCCTCCTGCGGCGGGTTCAACGCGTACGCGACGCCTTCGGCGAGGTCGGTGCGGAACGCGTCGACGACCCCCGGTTGGGTCTGGGGCCGCGTCACGCACATGTGGATGGCGTTCGGGTACTGCTGACCGTTGAACCGCCAGCCCTTCTGTCGCATCGAGTCGTTGACGTGGTAGATGTCGAACGCGTCGGACGAGAACGAGAAGCACCACGTGGGCGAGCCCATCAGGTGCAGCTCGTCGTGGCTCGTCACGATGTCCTGCATCGCGTAGGCCGTCTCGAAGATGGCCTTCGCGTACCGGAGGTAGCCCTCGCGCCCGAGGCTCACCATCGACGCCCAGGTCGCCGCGATGAGCCCGCCGGAACGGCTGCCGGCGAGGCCGGGGGACAGGTACTTGCCGCCCTGCCAGTCGGTCGAGGTGAAGTACTGGTGCGACCGGAGCTCGTGGTTGCGGTAGCTCAGGACCGAGGTGCCCTTGAGGCCGTAGCCGTACTTGTGCGTGTCGGCGGAGATCGTGGTGACACCGGGCAGGCGGAAGTCGAAGACCGGGATGTCGTAGCCGAGCTCCTGGCCCCACGGCAGGATGAAGCCGCCGAGGCAGCCGTCCACGTGCAGGCCGATGCCGTGCTCGACGGCGAGATCCGACAGCGCCTCGATCGGATCGATCGTGCCGTACGGGTAGTTGCCGGCGGACCCGACGAGGGCGATCGTGTTGGCGTTGATGTGCTCACGCACGAAGTCGATGTCGACGAGGGTGGTCTTGGGGTCCACCGGCGCCTTGATCGCCTCGATGCCGAACAGGTGGCAGCCCTTGTCGAACGCGGGGTGCGCGGTCACGGGCAGGATCACGTTCGGGGCGGTGATGGCCTTGGTCGCCTTGGCCCAATCGCGGTAGGCGAGCAGCGCGGTCACGATGCTGTCGGTGCCACCGGAGGTGATCGACCCGCACGGCTTGTCCTCGGGGTGGTGCTCGGCCACCGCATCGGCATGGAGCATGCCGAGGGTCATCGCGATGATCTCGGACTCGAACTTGGTGGCGCTGGGGCAGATGTCGCGCTGGAGCACGTTGACGTGGGCGAAGGGCTGGTACGCCTGGGTCAGGAACGCGTAGTGGTCCATGTCGCCGCAGTACATGGTCCCCGAGACCTTGCCGTCCCGCCAGAACTGGTCCTCCTGCTCGCCCATCCACTGCAGGTCGGCGATGATCTCGTCGCGCGGGCGGCCCTGCTCGGGCATCTCGCGGATGATCCCGAACTTGTCCTCGTACGGATAGCTGGCCATGTGCGTGCCTCCCGGCGTCCCCCGAAATATGAATTCGTTTCAGGTTAGCAGGATCGAACGCCCGGGGCGGCTCAGGCGTCGAGCAGCTCGGGATGCAGCGTCGCGACCATGCGGGCCAGGCCTTCGCGCCAGCCAACCGTCGTCGTCCCGATCAGCTCGTGCATCTTGGTGAGATCCACGGTCACCCCGCCGATGGTGGTGTCGGTGACCTCGATGGCGGTCTCGCGTCCGGTCAGCTCGCCCAGGTAGGCGATCCAGTCCTCGAGCGACACCTGCTCGTCGCCGCCCCAGTTCACGATCGTCGCGGGCACGCTCGCCACCTCGAGCAACCGGGGCACCATCGCGACGATGTCGTCCTCGTGGATCGGGTTGAACAGGTTCGGCTGGTCCGGGTGCACCGGGATCGCCTGGCCGGCCAGGATCATCTCCAGGTGGAACGCCGGCCAGCCGCCGTTGTCGCCGTAGGGCACGTTGAGCCGGGCGATGGTCGTGGGCACCTCGCATTGGCGGGCCATGGTGCGGACCACGGCCTCGGCGGCGATCTTGGCGATCGAGTACGTCGGCATGATGACGCGGTGGTTGTCGCCGAGTGCGTCGGTCTCGGTGAGCAGGTGCGCCCCCGCATGCTGATAGACGCCGGTGGACGAGCAGTGCAGGAACGCGGTGGCGCCCGCGCAGTGCGCCATGAGCAGCCCCGCCGCCTCGGCGTTGGCGCGCAGGTCGACCTCCCAGCGGCCTGACTTCACGACGGCCAGGTTCAACACGTAGTCGACGTCGGTGGGCACCACAGAGAAGTCGCCGGCGGCCAGGTTCGTCGTGATGCAGGTGACGCCCGCGTCCTCGAGCCGGGTGCGCGCCGCGGGGTCGTTGAAGCGGGCGAGGCCGATCACCTCGTTGTGCTCGGCGAGCGCGAGGGTGATGGGGGTGGCGACCTGGCCGGTGGGCCCGGTCACCAGGATGGTCTTGCCCTCGAGGATCATGAGGGCCGACGCTCGGTCAGCTCGGTCACGTTGTCGAGCAGGATCCGGCGCCGGTCGGCCGCGTCGAACCCCTTGAGCTCCACCAGGTAGTCGAGCGGCTCGGGCAGCGCCTCGATGTGGGGCCAGTCCGACCCGAAGAGGACCCGATCGGCCCCCATGAGCTCGACGACCTGGGTCACGTCGTCCTCCCAGAACGGGTTGATCCAGACGTGGCGCTTGAACGTCTCGATCGGGTCCTCGGGGAAGTAGCCCATCATGCGGCGCTCGGTCGATCGGAGCTTGCGGAAGAGGTCGGGCAGGAACTCCGCGCCGTTCTCGACCGACGCGATGCGCAGGTTCGGGAAGCGGACCAGGTGGTTCTCGAACACCAGCGAGACGAACCACTCCTTGATGGCCTGTTCGATCGCGAACATCTTGATCGACGGCTTGAAGCCGCTCTTGAAGTCGGCCGCGAACCCTTCGGGCGCGTAGCCGTTGGACGACACCCCACCGTCGCCCGCGTGCAGCACGAGCGTGACGCCGGCGTCGTTGAGCAGGGACCAGAACCCGTCGAACATCGGATCGAAGGGGGAGTGCCGGCCGGTGTCGGTCGTGGGCGCCGCGGGGCGCATCACGACCGTGCGCGCGCCGTGGTCGAGCGCCCAGGTCAGCTCGTCGATCGCCCACTGCGGATCGGCGAGCGCCAGGTAGGGCGCGGCGTAGATGCGGTCCTGGTGGTTGAAGCCCCAGTCCTCTTCGAGCCAGCGGTTGAAGGCGGTGAAGGTCTGGCCCACCGCGAACGGATCGTCCTTGAGCGGCTCCTCGTAGATCATCCCGAGTGTCGGGAAGAGCCAGCACGCGGCCAGGCCCTGCTCGTCGAGGGCCGCCAGCCGCGCGGCAGGGTCCCGGTACGCCGGCCGGATCGGCTCCCGGGCCGCCAGCATGGCGAGCGGATCCTTGTTGTCGGGGTTGCCGCGGAAGTAGTCGTAGAGCGCGCCGGGTTCGGCGATCGGATCGAAGGTCGGGTTGGTCACGGCCCGGCTGACCCGCCCACCGAGGACGTGGTAGCGGCGGCCGCCCATCTCGCACCACTGCACGCAGCGCGGCCCGAGGGCCGGGTCGAGGTGGCGCGTGAACGCGTCGAGAGCCTCGTAGTAGTGGTTGTCCGCATCGAAGACCGGGTGGTCGAGATCACCGAGGTCGGGCACGGGCGTTCCCCCTTCGTGTCGAGGTCTGGACGCCCATTGTGCTCGCGAGAACACGTTCTCGTACAGCCCCGTCGCGTCGGCGACGCGATCGCGTGTAACCGGCCCGGGGTTGAGGCGTCGAGCCGGACGTGTCCGCGCCGCGGACCTCGTTCCCTCGTCCCGGAGGTCGTCATGCGCCTTGCTGCCCTGCGCCGTGCCCCGCTGTTCCTCGTCCCGTTGCTGCTCGTCTCGGCCGCCGCGTGCAGTTCGTCGGACGGCGCCGCCCCGGTGGTGAGCGCCAGCAGCGGTGGTGGATCGGGGAGCGACACGAACAAGAGCGCGAACAAGGACGCGAACGCGTCCGGCTCCGAGTCGGCGTCGATCGACTGCCCGTCGGTGAAGGCGGCGGCTGCCGGGTTCGTCCTCGAGGTGCAGTTCCTGGCGCAGCTGCGCACCCCCGCCCAGTACAAGCTGGTCAAGGACGGCACGGTCAGCTTCGATGCGGCCAAGGCCCGCAAGGACATCGCGACGCTCCGGGCCCTCGAGAGCGTGCGGGTCAGCTCCCCGATCGGTGGTTCGTTGAAAGACGCCCTCGACGTCTACGACCACGCCGCTGAGCTCGCCCAGGCGAACCTCGCCGTGGACGATCCCTTCACCCAGGCCCAGGGCACGGAACTGGCGGATCTCACGAAGGACACCGCGGGGTTCCTCGGTCATCAGGTGGCCATCGCCATGGCGCTCGACGCGGCGCACTGCTGATGCACGAGGCATGCTGAGCGTCCCCCCGTGGTAGAGGAGACCCCGTGCCTGCCTTGTTGTTCGTGAATCCCGGTTCCGGCGAGGACGGGGGACTCGAAGATCTGCGGACCGCCGCAGCGGTTGCCGACGTGACGATCGTCGAGCTCCACGACGACTTCGCGGCGGTCGTCGACGAGGCGTTCGGCGCGCATCCGGACCTCGACGCGGCCGGCATCGCCGGCGGTGACGGCTCGCTCGCGCTCGTCGCCCAGCACTGCCTCGACCGCGACCTGCCCTTCGTGTGCATCCCGTTCGGCACGCGCAACCACTTCGCCCGCGATGTGGGCCTCGATCGCAACGATCCGATCGGGGCGCTCGCCGCGTTCACCGACCGGGTCGAACGCCGGATCGACGTCGGGTTCGCCGGGGAGCGGATGTTCCTCAACAACGTGACCTTCGGGATCTACGCCGAGGTCGTCGACGATGAGGCGTATCGAGACGCCAAGATCCGCACGAGCCTGCGGGTGGCCCGCGAGGTGCTCCGCGGTGAGCGCGACCAGGACCACGTCGTGGTCGAGACCGCGACGGGCGAGGTCATCGAGTCCCCCTTCGCCGTGCTCGTGTCGAACAACCGCTACGACACCGTGAGCCTGCGCACGTTGGGCACCCGCAGCCGGCTCGACGAAGGGGTGCTGCAGGTCTGGATCCTCGACGCCGAGACGATCAGCGATCTCGCGTCAGTGGCCCGCGCCGCGATCGGATCGTCGACAGATCCCGAGGAACACCCCAACGTCGAGAGCTGGACGACGCCGTCGCTCGAGCTCGGCTCGACCGACGGCGAGGTCGGTGCCGGCATCGATGGCGAGTCGGTCACGGTCACGATGCCGTTGACCCTCACCATCCAGCCCGCCGCCTTGCGCGTCTGGCTGCCCGCGCCACGTGACGCGTGATCAGGGCTGCAGCCACACCTGGCTGACCGGGTGAGTGCCGTTGCTGAGGTCGAGGCCGGTGGCGCCGTCGGGCAGCGTGTACTTGGTGAGGTTCACGACCCGCTTCGAGGCGATGAGCGCCACCTGCTGGTGGTAGAGCCACAGGTACGGGACGTCTGCGGCCAGGCGCTTCTGCACGATCGCGTACGCCGCCTTGAACGCCGCCGGATCCGATGTGGCCCGGGCCGCCTTCAGCGCCGTGCCGATCTCTTCGTCCTTCAGGCGGGTGAAGTTCAGCGAGAACGTCGGTGGTTCCACCGCCAGGTCCGGCCGCCAGTAGACCGAGTCGAGCGACGGGTTGGGGTTGCCGAACTGCAGCCACGACGTCGCCTGGTACCGGCCGGTGACGACCGAGATGATGAGGGCGGCCTGCTCCAGCGTCTCGATCGTGACCGTGATGCCCACCGCCGACCACTGGGCCTGGAGCATCTGCTCGAGCTGCTGGGTGAACGTGTCGGGGGGGCCGGACAGGCGGATGGTGAAGTCTCCGCCGTGGTCGGCCTTCACCTGGTCGACGAGCGACTTGGCGGTGGCCGGGTCGTACTGGGGGTAGTCCGTGGGCGTGTACCACGGGGAGCTCGTGGCGAACGGGCCATCGGCGGGTTCGTCCAGGCCCCCGGTGAGGGCCTCGGTGATCGACGCCTTGTCGGTCGCGTAGGCCAGCGCCCGTCGGGCGTTGAGGTCGTTGAGCGGCGCCGATGTCGTGTTCAGCTGGATGAAGAACTCCGAGGACTCGCCCTTGGAGTTGGAGAAGATCTGGTAGTCGGGCTCCGCCTGGAACGACGTGATCTGCGTGCCGTTCACCGACTCGAGCACGTCGATGTCCTTGGCCCGCAGCGCGTTGCCCCGACTCTGGCTGTCGGTGATCACGCGGTACTCGATCGAATCGAGGTAGGGGAGCCGGGTGCCGTTCTTGTCCACCTGCCAGTAGTTCGGATTCTTCTTGACGACGAGCTTGTTGCCGATCTCCCAGGTGTCGAGCATGAACGGCCCGGTGCCGATCGGGTGCAAGCTGTCGTTGCTCTCCAGCCAGTCCGGGTCGGTGACCACGCCGAACTGCGTGGTCAGGGTCATCGGGTAGTTGGCCCACGGGTCGGTGAGATCCACGACGACCGTCAGATCACCCTCAGTGGAGTAGCCCTTCACGAAGGTGAACGCGCCGCCCATGACCGGTGACTTCTTGAGGTACTGCTGATCGCGAACGACGGTCTCGGCGGTGACCGGCTTCCCGTTGGCCAGGGTGACGCCGGGCCGCAGCTTGATCTTCCACTGCGTGAAGTCGGCGTTGTGCTCGAAGCCGGCGGCGAGGTACGGGTGGATCTCGGACTTCTCGTCGAAGGCGGCCAGGGTGTCGAACAGCGCGCGGGCCACCTGCTGCCCAGAGGTCGCCCACTGGTTGGTGCTGGGGTTCCAGCCGTTGCTCTCGGCGATGAGGCCGTACACCATCCGCCCGCCGACGACGGGTTTGGCGGCGCTCTCGACCAGGTCCTTGTTCTCGCGCGACGCCGAGCCGGGCGAGTTGCCGGTATCGGCGGTCGATCCGCCGCCGCATCCGGCCGCGAGGAGCCCGAGGGCCACGAACGCCACGACCGCGGCGGTGCCTCGGGGCAGCGAGCGCGCGCGGGACAGAGCAGAACTGCGCAGGGGGGAGCACATGAGAGCAGAGATCCTTGTCGTCTCGTCCCCGGGTCGGAGGCCTCCGCCGCTACCGACCCGGTGACGTCATGTCGCCAGGCCCTTGATCGGCCGACCGTGCCCCCCACCTTGAGTTGGAAACACGATGTTGTTGTTGCAGCGCCGGTGATTCATCGAAAACCACCCAATTGGATGACCGCGCGGCGCGCCCCGTCAGGCGAAAGCCGCCTCGATGCCCTCACCCGTGCGCAGCGCGGTGATCATCGCGGCCAGTGCGCCCGCGGCGTCCCCGCCGAACGAGTCGTGCTCCAGCCGGCGGACGCCCCGTTCGCGGTCGATGCCGTACAGGCCGAAGCGGGGTCCGTACATCCCCCACTCGTAGTTGTCGAAGAGGCACCAGGGCAGGAAGGCCTCGATGGCGACCCCGTCTGTCACGAGCACGGCCACGCGGGCGAGGTGCTCCTTGAGGTACCGCACGCGGGTCCACCCATCCCAGCGCGGAAAGGCCACGCCCCGCTCGACGCGGTTGCACAGGCCTGTCTCGACGATCCAGATGGGGAGCCCGTAGTCGGCGTCCATGGCCCGCATGAACGCCGTGAACGAGTCAGGGAGCGGCGGGTCGTCCCACAGGATGCGCCCGGGCAGCCAGTTCCGCCCACCCGCGGTGCGGTGACCCGGGATCTTGAACCGGCCCTGCTGCCACGGTGTGTACCAGTCGATCGAGATGGCATCGAGGTGGCGATCGCGGGACGAGGCGAAGTGCGCGTCGGCGGCGGTGGGCAACGGCAGCGGCATCACCTTGGCCGTGAGTGCGTTCACGGCCCGTTCCTCCCACGCGGTGTCGGGCCCGTCGAGCGTGCCCGCGCGGCGGTACCAGTCGGCGCGGCGCTCGGCGAGCCAGGCCCCCACGCCGGCGCGGGTCACGCCGTGCGTGCGCGCCACGCACAGGTCGGACAGGGCACGATCAAGCTCGTAGTTGGAGAACGTGTAGGTGTTGGTCGTGACCATCGGCGCCACCCAGCCGTGATCGGCGTGGGTGTCGTGGATGGCGTCGTAGGCCCGGATGTGCGCAGCCAGCAGGTGATCGAACGCCCGGGCCACCGCCCGGAGGTTCCCCGGCCGGCGGGCGCCCGGGAAGATGGCGGAACCGAAGGTCTGCAACGACAGGATCGAGATCTCGTTGATCGTGATGTAGCGCTCGATCGGTCCGGTGCCGCGGGCCACCAGCGCGGCGTTGAGCTGCGGCACGATCTCGCGCACGTAGCGCCCGAAGCGAGCCGGGCTCGTTTCCTGTTGCCAGAAGTCGTCGCCCAACCAGCGCGGGTGGGTGAAGTGGTGCAGCGTGACGTAGGGCTCGATGCCTCGCGCTCGGGCCGCCACGAGCTGGTCCGCATAGCGGTCGATCGCGAGCTGATCGAACGGCCGATCCGCGTCGGGCGCAACAGCATCGCCGGCGGGAGGGCCGACCGTGGGCTGCACCCGCGCCCACTCGATCGACAGTCGATAGGCGTTGCCGCCGAAGCGGGCGACCGCGTCGAGGTCCTCGGACCACCGGTTCCAGGAGTCGATGGCGATGCCCGCCGGCTCGACCTTGCCGGTGTGGTCCCAGTCGTACCAGTTGTTGCGCGGCTCGTCGGGGCCGTTGAAGCTGCCCTCGATCTGGTAGCCCGCCGTCGCGGCACCGACGTGGAACCCGGCGGGGATCCGGGCCTGGGCGAGCTGGGCGCGCAAGCCGGCGGTCAGATGGGCGTGCTCGTCCGGGGTGGGGATCCTGGCCATGGTTCGGCGAGTCTCGCGCAGCGGCGGCGGCGGTTCCTCGCTGCTACGCGGTGGGCACGATCTTGAAGCCCTCGGCCAGGGTGCCCGCGGGCATCCCGGCCTGCTCGGCGTTGAAGGTGAGCCAGCCGCGGATCATGTCCTCGAGGTCGTCGCGGTGGCCGGTCTGGCTCTGGTGGGCGCGGAGCGCGGCGATCTTGCGATCGAAGGTCGCGGTGACGTCGACGCGGAGATCCGACTGCGGATGGGACATGAGCCAGACCGATTCGACCGTGTGCGGGGCGAGACCCTGTTCGAGCAGCTCGGGGTACGAGCGGGGGTTGCGGGCGTCGGGGTAGACGGCGCGCAGCGTGGCCTCACCCGCCGCGAGGTGATCGGGGTGCGATGCGAAGATGCGGTCGAGGTTGCGCTCGGGCGACTGGGTGATGACCACGTCGGGTCGGGTCTGGCGGATGGCCGCGGTGAGATCCCGGCGCAGCTCGATGGTGGGCTCGACCGCACCGTCGGGATGGCCGAGGAACAACAGCTCGTCGACGCCGACCTCGCGCGCGGCGGCGGTCTGCTCCTCCTTGCGGAGCAGGGCGAGCTCGGTCGGGCTGATGGGCAGGTGGTCGCTGCCGGCGTTGCCCGAGGTGACCAGGCAGTAGGCCACCCATGAGCCGGCGGCGGTGAGCGCCGCGACGGTGCCGGCGGCACCGAAGTCGACGTCGTCGGGATGGGCGCAGACGACCAGCACGCGCTCAGGACGCTCGATGTCGGTGCGGTCGGTCAGGAAGTCGCTCATGGATGGTCACCCTAACGGCGTCGGGAAAACTTCTGACGTGACCGGTAACCCGGTCCGGGCGGTGGCGTCGTGAGCGGGTGACTCGACAGCCTCGCAACCGCACCCGACAGGAGCACCCCATGGACGAGATCACCGTCACCAACACCGACATCGCCGCCGTCGCCGACAAGCTCGACGGGATGGCCGACCAGTTCTCCGAGCAGGAGCGGGCCGCGCTCCACGCGGTCTTCCACATGGCCGGTGCCGCGATCAGCGAGTCGACTGGAGACGATGTCCAGGGCTTCGGGATCGGCGGTCAGCCGAACCAGTTCTCCGTCGCCATGGGCGGCACGCAGGGCATCCTGATCGGCCTCAACCAGGCGTTCGGTGCCGGTGCCGTCGGCGGTATGACCACCAGCGGCTTCGGCGACGGCAGCGTGCTCAAGTTGAAGGGTGGCCACGAGTACAAGTGGTGATGCGTTCACGCGGGAACCACACCGAGGAGGCCTGGCGGCCGCCCCTCGGTGGACGAGGCGGCAGCGCGACGGCCCGAACCCCAACCCGGGCCGCCGCGCTGCTCGCCGAGGCGGACACCTACTTCGCGCACGACCATCGGGTCGTGCGCCTCGTCATGTCGGGCCGGGATCCATGGGAGCCGTTCGAACCGGGCCGGGTCCTCGCCCATCCGGGCGGCCGGGCCGCGCTCGCGGCGCTCGCCGGCCGAGCCCGCGCCGCGGCCTGGGCCAATGTGCCCGACGGCCGCCCCCTCTTCGAGTTGCTGCGCGGCGTGTCCCTCGACGCCGCCGCGCTGGGCTCCGCGCTCGGACCGGAGCTCACCGCCACCCTGCGCGAGAGCGGCGCGTTGCTGGCCGACGGGTCCCGCGAAGGCCTCGGCTTCGGCGTCATGGCGCTCGGCGCGGACGACGAGCACGGTGACGCGGGTGCTCGTGACGCGGTGCTGATGACACCGGTGCCGCGGGACGGGGGCCGGACCGATCTGGTGTACCTCGGCACGGAGGCCCTGTGGCTCGAGATGCTGCGCGAGGTCCTCGACCTGGCGCCGGCGCGCGCGGTGGATCTGGGTTGCGGCGCGGGTCACCTCTCCCTCGCGATCGCCCGTTCGGCGGGGTCGATGGTCGCGACGGACATCTCGGGCCGGGCTGCCGCGATGACCTCGATGGCCTTCGCGATGAACCCGACGCTCGGCGCGCGCGCCGAGGTCCTGCAGACCGACGTCGCGGCAGGGTTGGTGGCGGGGGCGGCCGACCTGATCGTCGCCAACCCGCCGTGGGTGCCGGTCCGCGCGGGTGATGCCGCCCGGGTGTTCGCGGACGGGGGGCCGACGGGTTGCGAGCTCCCGCTGCGCTTCCTCGCGGACGGTGTGGCTCGTCTGGCGCCGGGCGGTGTCCTGGTGATGACCACGTTGTCGCCCACCTTGCGCGACGGTCGCCGGCCCATCGCCGACGCGCTGGCGGTGCTCCCGCCGGGCCTCGAAGCGGATCTGCTCATCACCCCGATGCGCGAGCGCCACCCGTCGTTCGACCACCGCCTACTCTCACGCCACCCGCAACTGGCCGCCGTCGATCACGTCGGCTTGATCGTGGCGCGCGTCGATGGTGGCGCGGCGCCGGTGTGGCGGGCGCGGGTCGATGCCGGGCGACCGCTGCTCGAGGCGAGCGGTTGGTCCCACGCCTGAGCATCACTTCGACAGCGAGCAGCCCGTCTCGAGGATGATTGGGGGCAGCCCGGCGCTGGCGGTGCCGCACGGGGTCTGGGCGGGCACGACCCACACCCCGTTCACGGATTGCAGCACGAACTGCGCCGGCGTGGCGTCCTGCGTGCCCGCCGCCCAGCCCTCGGAGCACACGTAGCTCTCGATGGTGACCGAGTGGGTGGCGACGCCCAGGCCCTGGGTGATGGCGCTCGCGGTGCACGGTGCGACGCCGCCGCCGGGCGCGGTCGTGGTGGTGCCGACGGGCTTGGCGGTGGTGGTGCTGGTCCCGGCGCCCGCGGTGCAGACGGTCTTGCCGGCCGCCGCGTCCGCCTTGAGCGCGGCGGCGGTCTGCGGTCCGAGTTGGCCGTCGACGGTGACCCCGGCGGCGGCCTGGAACGCGAGGACGGCGGCGTCGGTCTCCGGTCCGATGATGCCGTCCACCTTGCCGCGGTAGCAGCCGACCTTCTTGAGCGCCGCCTGCACGGTTCGGTCGAAGGTGGCGGATTGCGCGCCGGGGGCCGACGGCGTGGTGGCGCCCGCTGCCGCGGTCGTGGGCGCCGACGTGGTGGTCGAGGCGATGTCGGTGGTCGAGCAGGCGCCGAGCCCGGCGGCCAACGTGACGAGGGTGACGAACAGGAGGGGGCGGGCGGACACACGCATGCAACGGAGCTCCTTCTGGCCCGAAAGGTGTCCCGACGCTACTGGCCGGTGCGCCGGGCGCCGTGCATGCCGGCCTGACCCAGAAAGGTCACGCAGGGTAGTTCACCGGGCGTTCACGGTGAGTTGCTTGGCCAAGCACGCGAGTGGGTCTATGGTTCTTGCAGTCGCTGTGAGCGGAGGCGACCTTTGTTTGGAGGCGGATGATGATGGTTCGACGGATCTCGGTACTCGTTTTGGGTGCACTGGTGCTGATGCTGGGTGCGGTGACCGCCCCAGCCGGGGCGCTGCCGGCGAAGGCGGCACCGAAGGGGGCCAAGGCCCGTCCGGCGGGGCTGTCGGCCCCGGCGAGCGTGTCGATCGGCAGCGTGACCGGCCACATGCACAGCACGGCGGGGCCCGTCGCCGGCGTGTACTTCGGGGTGTCGGATGCGGTCGTCCCGGCGATCATCGCCTACGCGGCCACCGACGCCAACGGTGACTTCACGATCAGCGGCCTTCCGGCGGGCACCTATCGGGGTCTTTCCCTGGATCTGGCCGTGTTCGCCTCGCCGAACCACTACATCCCGCAGTTCTACGATCATGGCGGATCGACGCTGCCCGACTTCGCGACGGCGACGGACTTCGTCGTCACCGACGCGGCCACGACCACCCTGAACACCATCGAGCTCACCTACGCCACGCCGGGGACCATCACCGGCACGGTGGACGACGGGTCGTCCCCGCTCCCCGGCATGTACGTGCTGGTGTCGGGAGCCACGATCCCCGAGGTCGCCGCCTACGCCGTGACCGGCATCGACGGGTCGTTCACGGTGAGCGGCCTGGCCCCGGGCGCCTACAAGGCGCTCATCATCGATCCGGCCAACTTCAGCTCACCGTCGTACTTCGTGGCCGAGTTCTACGACAACGGTGGCATCACCCTGCCGGACTTCGTCACGGCGACGACGATCACGGTCACCCCGGCGGCGGCCACGGCGCTGAACCCGGTCAGCCTCGACCACACGCCCTGACCCCATGCTGGTCAGTCGCGCTGATCAGGTCCGACGAGGTGGTGGCCGGCGAGTCGCATCTGGGCCTCGAAGAACGCGTCGTGGTCGTGGATCACGTTGTGCAGGTGGCCGAACAGCTCGAAGCTGATCGCACCGAACAGCCCGGTCCACACGAGCAGCGCAGGTCCGAGGACATGATCGGGGACGCCGGGCGCCACCAGTTCGCGCAGGGCGACGAAGTCGCTGTGCACGGTGCGCGGGATCGCGACGCGGGGGTCGGGATGGATCTCGCCGCGCTCGACACCGTCAGCGACGAGGCGGATGAACACCAGGCTCACCCGGGCCGACGGGGCGATCGTGTCCTGCGGCGCCCGGTAGCCGGGCACCGGACTGCCGTAGATGAGGGCGTACTCGTGGGGGTTCGCCCGCGCCCAGCCGCGGATCGCCTGGGCCAGCGCGAGCCAACGGGCGGCCACGCCGCTGCGGCTGGTGTGGGCCTCGGCGGCCTCGGCGACCGTCGCCACGGCCTCGTACGCGTCGATGATCAGTGCCGTCAGCAGGTCGTCCCGGCTCGGGAAGTAGCGGTAGATCGCACTGGAGACCATCCCCAGCTCACGGGCGACGGCCCGCAGCGACAGCGAGCCTGACCCCGCCTCGGCCACGTGGCGGCGGGCGACGTCCTTGATCTCGCCCGTGAGCTCGGCGCGCACCCGGGCGCGGGCGGTCTTCGGCGCGTTGTCGGGAGCAGGGTCGGCAGGGGGTGGTGCGGCGATGGCCATGCCGTCACTCTGCCCGAAAAAGAGAGCACTGACAAGAATCGAGAGCAGTGCTCTTGACTTTGGGCGGGTGTGCGAGCATGATGCTCCGTAACGAGAGCAGTGCTCTCCAACAACCGGCCTACCGCCCGTCAGGAGCAAACCGTGAGCATCAAGAGCACCAAGAGCACCACGATCCCCAGCACCACACCGACCAGTCCCGTCGCCCCCGTCGACGCCAACCGCTACCTCGAACCCGGGTGGTTCACCGAGCACGTGTTCAACCGCGGCGTGCGTCGCCTCACCAAGATGGGCCTCAGCGTGTGGGGTTCCCGGGAGTTGCGGGTCCGGGGGCGCAAGAGCGGCGAGTGGCGCACCACGGCGGTGAACCTGCTCACCATCGACGGCGTCGAGTACCTCGTCGCCCCGCGGGGCCAGGCGCAGTGGGTGCGCAACCTGCGGGCCGCCCAGGGCCAGGGCGAACTGCGCCTGGGCCGTCGCATCGAGGCCTTCGCGGCCGTCGAGGTGGCCGACGGCGACAAGGTCGAGATCCTGCGGGCCTACCTGCGTCGGTGGAAGTTCGAGGTCGGCGTGTTCTTCGATGGTGTCGACGCCGATGCCCCCGACGAGGACCTGGCCCGCATCGCCCCTGGCTACCCGGTCTTCCGCATCAATCCTGCTGCCTGATCGCCACCTGTTGTCCGAGGCGTCCGAGGCGATCCGACCAGGCCGCGTCGGTGGCGGCGATCCAGTCGCTCACCAAGCGCAGGGCCCGGGGTGCAGCCTCGAACCGGGTCTCGCGCCCCTCGCGCCGCCCCTCCACGAGGCCGGCCTCGCCGAGGATCTGCAGGTGCTTGGCCACCGCCTGGCGGCTGACCGGCAACCCGGCGGCGACCTCGGTGGCGGTGATCGGTCCGTGCTCCACGACGGTGCGCAACACGGTGCGCCGGGTGCCGTCGGCCAAAGCCCCGAACACGGCGTCCGCTGGCACCGGCGCATTCCCGGTCCCGTCGGGCAGGGTCATCCCCGAGCGACGAGCGCGAGGGACCGGTTGGCGGCGATGCGGAGCAGGCCCAGGCGGTCGGTCCAGGCCGACTCGAGCGCGGCGTGGTGCTGGCTGGGACGACCGCCCCCGCCGCCACCGCCACGCCCGACGGACTGCCGGGCGCCCGCCGGGGCGATCGCCGCCCGGGCCGATGCCTCGAGGGCCGTGATCGTCGTGTCGATCGTCTCGGTGACGCGCACGAGGGTGCCGCCGCTCGGCGTGGGGACCGCGACGATCTCGACGGTGGACAGGGGCCCGTCCTCGTGCCACCAGTGCCACACGATGCGCCCGGGTGCGTCCACCTCGGTGACGAGGACGTCGCGGCGGGCGCCGTCGTGGTCGATGACCACGCCGCCGCCGCCCGGGCGCAGGTCGAGCTCCACGGATTCGCCGAGCCAACCGGCGAGCGAGGCCGGGTCGGCGAGCACGTCCCAGACCGCGGCGAGATCGGCATCGAGCTCGAGGTGCTGCTCGATCGACTCGGGGGCAAGGGTGGCGTCGGGCGACGAATCGTGCGATGGCGAATCGTGCGGTGCGGGCATACGTGCAACCTACCGGTTGCGGATGGGACCGACAACCCCTACGCTGGCCACGCGCAATCATACGGTTGCGCGAAACCAGGAGGATCCCATGCTCGTTCCGACCGTTCTCGAGACCACCTCCCGCGGCGAGCGGGCCTATGACATCTACTCGCGCCTCCTGCGGGAGCGGATCGTCTTCCTGGGCTCGGCGATCGACGACCAGGTCGCGAACCTGGTCATCGCCCAGCTGCTGTTCCTCGAGTCCGAGGACCCCGACAAGGCCATCAACCTGTACATCAACTCGCCCGGGGGCGACATGATCGCCTTGTTCGCGATGTACGACACGATGCAGTTCCTGCACCCACCCATCGCCACGACGTGCGTCGGGCAGGCCGCATCGGCCGCCGCCGTGCTGCTCGCGGCGGGCGCACCCGGGATGCGCTCGGCCCTGCCCAACGCGCGCGTGCTGATCCACCAGCCCCACGGTGGGGTGCAGGGCCAGTCCACCGATCTCGAGATCCAGGTCCGCGAGACCGTCGAGATGCGGGACCGGATGGTGGCGATCCTCACCGAGGCCACCGGGCAGTCCCGCGAGCGCATCCTGACCGACATCGATCGGGACTACATCCTGCGCGGCGAGGACGCGGTGGCGTATGGCCTCATCGACCACGTGCTCAGCCACCGCCACCTGCACGCGATCGACGGACCGATCGCTCCGGCCCTGGATCCGGCGCCGGCCTGACGTGGGTGGTCGCGCCTCCAGGGGGTTCAGGCGGATGCGGCGGCCACGGCCTGGAGCATCTGACGATATGGCCCACTTCGCGATCTGAGTAGCAGCTACTCAAGACCCGACCGACGTCGAGGGCAGATCATGAGGATGTCCGAGCAGTCCGTTCGAGCATCTTCATCTGTCGAAAGCAGGCCGTCGTCATGTCCAGGTCCCTCCGCATCAGCTTGTCGGCCGTGGCCGTTGGTTCCCTGATCCTCCTCACCGGCGCGTGCTCCAAGACCGGTGACGTGGCGACCGACGCCCCCCCGGTCACGGCCAAGTCCAGCCCGAAGACGGAAAAGACGATCGAGATGATCGATCCCGGCACCACCCCGCCGGGTGATGACACGCCGACGACGACGAAGAAGTCGATCGGGCAGCCGAAGACCTCCACGACCACCACGCCGAAGTCGACCACGACGACCGGCAAGGTGACGGGGCCGGCGTTCGCGACGGCGGCGGTGCAGGCGTTCCGGGCCCAGCTCGGTGAGTTCAAGGGCCTCGAGATGGTGCTGCACGTCGACAACTCCAACGCCACCCTGCAGGTGCAGGACCCGGCCAAGCCCGCCAACGTGGACCAGTACGAGTACCGCGGGACCTCGGTGGAGGGCCCATCTCCGGTGAAGCTCACCGGTGACGGCGACCTCGAGAGCAACCTGTTCGCGGTCGGCGAGGTGGCGTGGGATCAGCTCCCGGCGATGATGGATCAGGCCGTCACCACGATCGGCCCGCTCGAGGGCTCCACGGGTGTGACGCACCTCATCATCCAGAAGAACCTGCCCTTCGATGCCGACACGGTCGTCAACATCTACATCGACGGTGGTGACCGCAGCGACGGTGGCTACGTCAGCTTCAAGGCCGACGGCACCCTGAAGAAGGCCTACCCGCCGAGCTGATCGGGGGCGGCCCCCGCCTCGTGCGGGAAGGCGAAGGTGTCCATCCGGGCGTTCGGCGAGCCGGCGTTCGGCGGGCTGGCGGTGCGCGCGAGCGAGTGGTAGCGGCGGTGCGCGAACTGCCAGCGGCCGTCCACCCGGCGGTAGCGGTCGTGATACACCCCGAACGCGTCGGAGCGGCCGGACGCAGGATCGTGGCGGATCTCGCACATGTAGAGGCGGCCGGTCGCCACGTCCGGGTTTGCGTCGGCGCCCACGGTCAGGCGGGCGCTGAGGATCACGAACTCGAAGAAGTCGAACCGTTCGATGGCCGGCCCGACGAACGCCGCGAGCCCGGCGCCGCCCACCGCCACGGTCGGCGGCCCTCGCCGGGCATCGATCTCCACTCGGCAGTCCGGCACGAACAGCTCGTCCAGTTCGGGCCAGGCGCGGCGGTTGACGACGTCCGCGTACGTCGCCAGCAGGTGGCGGATCTCGCTGTCGTCGAGCATCCGGGCCAGCCGTCCGTCATCCATGTTCGTAGGATCTCACGCGCTGCCGTGGCATCCTGCGATCCTCTCCGGGGAAGGAAGCCACCATGGACGACACGCCGACGACCGTCCGGCACGACGCCGACGCCGCCCGCTACGTGCTGCTGGTCGAGGGGCGCGTGGTGTGCCAGGCGGACTACCGCGACGCCGACGGCGTACGCAGCTTCACCCACACGCTGACCGATCCGGCCGAGCGAGGGCGGGGGTTCGCCGCGACGTTGGTCCGGGCCGCGCTCGACGACACCCGCTCCGCCGGCCGGGCGGTGGTCCCGGCGTGCTGGTTCGTCGCTGACTTCGTCCAGTTGCACCCCGAGTACCGCGATCTGCTGGTCTAGGAGCCGCGATCAGTTCGCCAGGAGCAGCTTGCCGGCGACGAACACGCCGAGGATGACCACGCAGATGCGCAAGATGTTGCTCGGGATGCGGCGCCCGTAGCGCGAGCCCAACGTGCCCCCGATGACCGAGCCGATGGCGATGAGGGCGACGGCTTCCCAGGCCACGTGGGCGAAGATGATGAAGAAGATGGCGGCCACGCCGTTGACGGTGCCCGCGAGCACGTTCTTCACCGCGTTCGAGCGCTGGAGATCGTCGGGGACGAACACCGCCAGGGTCGCGATGAGGACGATGCCTTGGCCGGCGCCGAAGTAGCCGCCGTAGATGCCGGCCATGAACACGATGACGAACGGGACCCAGCCGATCTCGCGGGCGTCGTGCGCGCGACGGGCAGCGACCCAACGGGTGAGCCGCGGCTGCACGGCGAGCAGCAGGCAAGCGAGCAGCACCAGGGCGGGCACGATGGTCTTGAAGACGTCCGAGGGCAACGTGAGCAGCAAGATGGCGCCGGTCAGGCCCCCGCACCCCGACGCGACGGCGAGAAGCCGCGTGCGGGCGCCCTGCCCCTCGAGCTCGCGCCGGTAGCCGTAGATCCCGCTGATCGATCCCGGCACGAGGCCGATGTTGTTCGAGACGTTCGCCGTGACCGGCACGTAACCGACCGCGAGCAGGGTCGGGAACGTGATCAGGCTGCCCGACCCGATGACGGCGTTGACCGCGCCTGCTCCGATGCCTGCGGCGATCACCGCCATCGCCTGGATCCAGCTCACCCCGCCACTCTCACAGATCCGCCTCGTCGCGCGGCAATCCTTCGGGAGGCCGACGATGCGCGAAGCTGGCGCATGACCGACTTCGACGCCCACCGCATCCACGAGCTCGAGCAGCGCGTGGCGCTCGTCGAGTCCAAGCTCGAGGCCATCACCGCCGCGATGAACATCAACTTCACGGTGCAACCCGCGGCGGTCGATCCGCTGACCGCCGAACTGCACGACCTCGTGGCGCAGGGCAAGACGATGGAGGCGATCAAGCGCCTGCGCGAAGCCACGGGCCTGGGCCTGGCTGACGCCAAGGCCCAGATCGACGCGATGAGCTGAGCGCCGCACTCACGGCACCAGCTGCCGGGTGCGGCATCACCTCCACCCGAAGCTCTTGAGCAGCGCGGCGACGCGTTGTTCGATCTCACGTCGCTCGGAGCTCGACAACGGGTCACGGGCCTCGTCGTCGTACGCGCGGAGGAACGCGGTGCGGACGGTCTCGCTGGTAGGCCCCCAGTCGCGGTAGCGGGTGGCGAGGAGCACGGCGGCCTTGGCGAGGTCGCCCGCCCTCGTGGCGTACGTGATCTCTTCGAAGTCCAACACGGCCGAGATCCTGGTCCCGTCGTGAAGCACGTTCGCGGAACGGAAGTCGTTGTGGACGAGCTGTCGGCGCCCTCCTCGCCCGCCACCGCGCACCTGCCCCGGATAGGCCGCGAGCGTCTGATGAAGCGTCGCCAGCAGCCGCCCCGCGTCGTCGATCTGGCCAGGGTCGTCAGCAGACAGAAGATCGCCGTCGACCATCGGAAGAACGCCGACGAGGAAGCGGCTCCCCGGCAACGGCATCCGCGACCGCAGCTTGCCCGCCGCGTCGTTGCCGAGCTCGACCAGCATGCGTCCGTCGGACGCGGCGATGGGCGCGGCGACAGGCACCGCCTCGGCGTCGAGCCAAGCAACCACCCGAGCGGCATCCCGAAGCCGTGCGAAGCGCTTCGGAAACGACGACCACTTCACGATGAGGGGCCTGTCCTCCGATTGAACCCACGCCATGACGTTGCGGCCGCTGATCACGAGGCGATCGCAGCGCACCAGGGGGAGCTGCCAGCACGTGTCGAGCGTGTCGGCCACCCATTCGGCGGCGGCGGCGCCGTCGCGGAAGCCGAACCGCTTCGTGAGCTGCTGACCGGGATCAGCCGACTCCCAGAGCATCTCGACTGTTGGCCCGTCGTTCACGACGGAAGTCAACCATTCATCTCTCGGGCGTGGAAGCACCCCTCCTCGCCCGGGCGGGCGACGCTGACCGGCCGACGCTCATGTCGACGCGACTCTTCGAGCCGCTGGCGATGACCGCCACGGGGTTCGACCGCCGCCGGCGAGCACCTCGCCCGCGATCGAGGTCACGACGCAACAGGCTGACCGATGCACTGCGCCACGTGAGGTCCGATCAGCCGGCCAGCATGTTCTCGAGTTGCAGGGGGTCGCTGAGGTAGACCGACCCGGCCCCCGCCGAGGTGTCGTCGGGCCACACGATCGCCTCGCCGGCGTCGATGGCCGCGATGATCCGGGCCGCGACCACCTCGGGCGCCGCCTTGTCCGCGTCCATCCCGGCGAGCATGTCGGTGTCGATGCCGCCCGGGTACGCGCCGATCACGTCGATGCCCTTCGGGTGCAGCGCCGCTCGGAGCGCCTGGGTCATCGAGTGGGCCGCGGCCTTCGATGCGCAGTACCCGGCCATGGGCGCCACCGGGGCCAGGGCGATGAGGGTCAGCACGTTCGCGACGGCCGCCGGGGCGTTCGCCTCGAGGATCGGCGCGAACGAGCGTGCCATGCGCAAGGTCCCGAAGTAGTTGGTGCGCATGTCCCGCTCGAACAGGTCGAGGTCCCCGTCGAGGACGTCGCCGAAGCCCAACACGCCGGCGTTGTTGATCAGCAGGTTGACGTCTTGGGCGATCGCGACCGCGCGGTCGACGCTGGCTTGGTCGTTGATGTCGAGCTCCACCACCGTCACTCGCTCGTCGGCGCTGACCTCGGCGGCCACGGATCGGGGATCGCGGGCTGCGGCGTACACCCGCCCGGCTCCCTTGGTCAGGACCTCAGCGACGAGTCGGGCCCCCAGGCCCTTGTTCGCTCCGGTGATCAGGATGGTGCTGCCTTGGATCTTCATCGTCGTCCTCCGTGAACGTCGACGGACGATCCGTCGACGTAAAACGAGACTATCGGTCTTGTAGATGATTTCCGAGGCTCACGGTCTCGATTTTCGACGAACTGCTACGGTCGGCCTCGTGCCCAGAGGCCGAGTACGCGACGTGGACGCCCGCCAACGGATCCTCGACTCGACCTACGCGCTCCTCGGCGCAGGTGCCCCCGAGGCCGTCGGCATCGACCAGATCGCCCAGGCGGCCAACGTGGGCAAGCAGACCATCTACCGGTGGTGGCCGTCGAAGCACGCGGTGATCATCGATGCGTTGCTCGAGCACTCCATCCGGGACACGCCGTTCAAGGACACCGGAGACGCCCGGGCCGATCTGCGCAACCACATGCGCGGCGTCATCCGACTCTTCCAATCCCCATCGGGTTCGGTCATCCGCACGGTCCTCGGGGAAGCACCGAGCGATCCCGGGGTCGGTCAGGACTTCATCGACCGCTTCTGGCAGCCGCGGCGCGATTTGTCGACGGCCTTCCTCCTCCGGGCCATCGAACGCGGCCAGGTCCGCGCCGACGTGGACCTCGAGGCGGCGCTCGATGCCATCTACTCGCCGCTGTGGACCCGCCTCATCATCGGCTACGGCCCGGTCGACTACCGATTGGTCGACAACGTCCTCGACGTCGTGTGGCCCGGCCTCGAGGCCTGACCCTCGAGCGCTGTCAACTCCATCGCTTGCCGCGCGTCTCGATGTAGGCCCA
Organism: Acidimicrobiales bacterium; assembly: GCA_038324235.1. Taxonomy (GTDB): domain Bacteria; phylum Actinomycetota; class Acidimicrobiia; order Acidimicrobiales; family Acidimicrobilacustridaceae; genus JBBQHT01. Next base: position 2,964 of record JBBQHT010000001.1, on the reverse strand, counting down.
CCAGTCGGGCGTGTCGATCTCGCCGCGGACGCGGGCCAGGTACGCCGACCGGTAGTCCTCGTCTGCCGTTCCGTAGAACCCGCTGGGGGAGTGCCGGTCACCGGTGCTGCCGTCGATCAGCTCCCGCATGATGTCGCTGTGGCCCGCGTGGCGGGCCGTGTCCACGAGCACCGCCAGGACCATCGACCGCAGCGAAACGGTCTCACCGGACCAGTGGTGACCGACCGCGTCGAGGCCGAGGTCCTCGATGGCCGTGTCAGCCGCGGCGGTCGTGGCTCGGTAGGCGGCGATCACGTCGGGCGTCGTCTCCTCGGGCGTGGCGTACATGTGGCTGTGGTGGCCCCAGCCCGCATCGACATCCCACTCCCACGCCAGGCGAGGCCGTGCGCGGTCGAAGAACTCGCACAGGTACCAACCCTCGATCCAGGTCATGTGCTTGACCACGCCGACCAGGTTCGTCCCGCTCGGCGTCATGGGCCGGCGACGGTCCGCTTCGTCCAGTCCCTCGACCTTCCAGATCAGCGCGTCGCGGGCGTCGTTGAGGTGCGTGTGCAGGAGCGCCTGCTCGGTGGGCCGCGACGGCGGGGTGGGGTCGTCGTGGCTCGGATCAGCCATGGTCTTGTGTCTTCGGGCCGAGAAGGTCCCACCGGTTCCCGGCGACGTCCACGAACACGGCGACCCACCCGTAGGGCTCGTCCCGGGGTTCGGTCTCGAACTCGACGCCGTGGTCGAGCATCCGGTGCCGCGCCACCTCGAAGTCGTCGACGCGCAGGAAGAGACCCACGCGGCCGCCGTACTGCGAGCCGACGGTGGCCTGCTGCTGGGGTCCGTCAGCTTCCGCGAGCAGAAGTCCGGTCGCGGCACCCGGTGGTCGGACGACGACCCAGCGCTTCTGGCGCCCATCGGTCGCACTCGAGATCGAGTCTTCGACCAAGGCGAAGCCGAGCGCGTCGACGAAGAATCGGATCGCCTCGTCGTAGTCGGTGACGATGAGCGTGGTGTTCTCGATGTGCACGGCGTCCAGCCTGCCGCATCGACCAGCCGCGCGGCGGCAGTGGTCGCGAAGACCTTCTATCTCGCCGAGCGTCGCGCGACGGCGAGGCCGGCGTCCCAGCCGGGCGCGCTCCCGAGCATGGGCGGCTCGCCGGCCGCCTCGTCGATGCCCGTGCGGGCGAGCACAAAGAGGCCAAGGTCACTTCTCGTGCGCTTGGCGCGACCGTGGCCCGCTTCGTCACGTTTGGTCGGCGGTGCTCAACCAGATGCCGGTCATCGTGCACGCGGCAACGACCGAAGCCGCGACGGCGAGGATGCTCGCGGGCGGTAGCTCGGCCGTGCCGGGCCCCGCGGCGCCGCTGAGCAGCGCGGGGACGGCCCAGGGAAACCAAGCACCGAGTCCGAGCGCGGCGAGGATCTGGCTCGTCACCACGACGGCGAACATGGCGCCGACGGCGGGCAGGTAGCCCCGCCCGATCGTGGCGGCGAGGCCAAACGGAGCGGTGAGGCCGATCGTCAGGGCGGCTACCGCGAAGAAGCGGGTGCTGTCCTCAGCGACCAGGCCTGGCTCCCAGCCCGGGAGGTCGAGCAGCGCGCCGAGGCCGAGCGCCAGGACATACACGGTGATCGTGAGGGCGACGGACCATGCGGCGATGGTGATGAACTTGGCGGTCACGATGGTCGAGCGGCGCACCGGCAGAGCGAGGAGGTCCTTCATGGTGTGGTCGCTGAACTCGCGGCCGAACGTCCACGTGGCGAGGATGCCGAACAGGCCCAGCCCGCCGACGGCGATCGCTTGCGTGAGCATCGAGAAGTAGCCGCTCCAGTCGCCACGGACGCCGGTAGCGTTGGCTTTGGCGGTGAGGAGGTTGAATCGCACCGCCCATGACGGGTCGATCAGTATCTTCATGAAGAACGCGATCACCGTCGGGATGAGCACGGCGACCATGAGCGACAGCGACGAGATCTTGGAGCGGTGGAGCTTGCGGGCCTCGGCCCACAGTGCACCGCCGCACCCGTTCATGGCGTGACCGCCAGGGGCGCGGTGATGCCGGGGGCAGGGGTGTCGGCCACGAGTCGCAGGAAGTGCGATTCGAGGTCCTCGTCCTCAACGGCGAGGTGCGTGAGAGCCAATCCGGCTTCGACGATGACCGCGGCGACGTGCCCTGGGTCCGTCACGGCCTTCGGGCTCTCGAGGACGAGCATGTCGTCCGGTCGGCTCGCGACGGAGAAGCCCGTTGCCCCCAGGATCGTTCTCGCGACGCGGTTGTCGCTGGTGTTGATGACGAGGCGTCGCTCGCATCGGCGTTCGAGTTCTTCGCGGGATAGTTCCTCGATGAGCCGGCCGTGGTGGATGATGCCGATCCGTGTCGCGATCCGGGAGACTTCGGTGAGCAGGTGACTGGACATGAACACGGTGACGCCGTCGTCGGCGAGGGAGCGCAGCAACTCGCGCACCTCGACCACGCCCGCGGGATCCAGCCCGTTGACCGGCTCGTCCAGCAGGAGCACGCGGGGGCGGTGGATGAGCGCCTTGGCCAGGCCGAGGCGCTGCGCGTTGCCGAGCGAGAGGGTCCCCGCCGGTCGATCGGCGTAGGGGCCGAGCGCCAGCCGATCGATCACGTCGCCGACCGCGTTGGTGTCGCGCAGGCCGCGTAGGCGTCGGACGATCTCGAGGTTCCCGCGTACGGTCAACTCGTGGTAGGCGCTCGGTGACTCGACGAGGTGGCCTACCCCTTCCCAGACCTTGTCTGCGCGCGCGGAGACGGGATGGCCCAAGATCGACGCGTGGCCGTCGGTCGGCTTGATCATCCCGAGCAGCATCCGCATCGTGGTCGTCTTCCCGGCGCCGTTGAGCCCGAGGAACCCGTAGATCTCGCCGGGCTCGACCACCAACGAGACGTGGTCGACCACGGTGGTACGGCCGTAGCGCTTGGTCAACCCATCGCCGGCGATGGCGGCGACCACTAG